>JBBQHE010000007.1:0-39638 GCA_038323655.1 Acetobacterales bacterium
TGTGTGGTGCTGGGGCGGTTTGGCAACCTTTAACGCGCCGTGTACGTGGGTTCCCTCCACCGGGACCCCCCCATTTGCGCGGCGGCGGCCGCGCGGCCCGGGGGGGCGCGGCGGCCGACTGCGTAGCGTTTCTGGCTCATAGCTCGGCACGATCTGGTCGCCTGATCTGCAAGCCCTGCCACGGGATGCGCTGTCAGCATCCACGTTCAGCGATGATGAGGCCTTGCAGACGTCAGCCCCATTCCAACCCTTCGGCTGCGACTCCTTCCGTTTCGGATGGCGCAGAATGAAAGCCCTCCCCATGCGCGATGTTCACCATCTCGTCATCCTTGTCGCCGCGCTTGTTGTGTCTGGCGAGGCCTTCGCAAGTGCGGAATTGGCGAGGAGCCGAAACTGCGTTGCGTGCCATTCCGCCGAGCGCCGGGGGAACGGGCCCGCCTACACGGCGATCGCTGCCAAGTATGCCAACGACAGCGCCGCCGTCAGGACGCTAAGCGAAAGGGTCCTTGCGGGGACGGGCGGAAACTGGGGTCCGATGCCAATGCCCCCGCAATCGACCCTCTCGCCGGACGAGGCCGAAGCGCTGGTCAGATGGATCCTGTCCCACCAATAGGCTAACCCTGCGGCAGCATCGCGTTGCCGTGGCGGCAGGGTGCCAACGCCCGCAATGATCGTCACGACGCCGTCGCTGCCGCGCGGCGCTGAACCTCACCGCCTTGTCAGTCGATACGCACCGGCCAGCGGGTGCCGGGAAGCAGGGGGGGGGTGCGCCCTCCACGAGGCGCGGCCGTCCCTGGGCCTGCCTGATGTTGGCAAGGATACAGGGCTGGGCCTGAAGCACCCTTCCTCAAGGAAGAACCTGTGACGCCGCTCACCGTACGCTACCAACCAACGTAGGTTTCAAGGCACATCGGCCCCTTGGAGGGGCGCGTTTGAGGGCGACGCCCCTTTCAAGACCGCCACCCCGCTTCTCAACATCCAGCCATCGCCAGACAACTGACGCGGCGCCGGGTTGGTCAACACGGCGCCGCGTTCTATATCGGGCGGGTGCCTATTCCCAGATCGATCCACCTGCCGGCGGCCTTGCTGGCAGCCCTTCTCCTGTCCCCCCCGGCGCTGGCCGGCTGCGCGGAAGCCGCCGCCCCCGGCGTGGACTGGCGCCGCTGCCTGGCCGATGGGCGGGACATGGCCGGGGTGGACCTGACCGGCGCCATCCTGCGCGATGCCTCGCTGTCGCGCGGGCGGCTGGTGGGGGCGGTGCTGCGCGATGTCGATGGGATCGATGCACGCTTTGTCTCGGCCGACCTGACAGGGGTCGATTTCACCGATGCGCGGCTGCGATCGGCCGATTTTACCCGCGCAAACCTCACCAACGCCATCCTGGTGCGTGCCGACCTGCGCCGGGCTGGGTTTTTTCGTGCGAACCTCACCGGGGCGGACCTGACCGGGGCGGTCATCACCGGCGCCGACCTGTCCACCGCGACCCTGGACGGCGCGCTCTGGACCGACGGGGTCCGGCGCTGTGGCGCGGGCAGCAACGGGGAATGCCGATGAGCCCCGCACCGGGAAGCGATGACTATCTGGCCCGGCTGAACCCCGAGCAGCGCGCTGCGGTCGAGGCCGTGGACGGCCCGCTGCTGGTGCTGGCGGGTGCGGGCACCGGCAAGACCCGCGTGCTGACCACCCGCTTCGCTCATATCCTGACCACCGGCCGCGCCCAGCCCTGGCAGGTGCTGGCCGTCACCTTCACCAACAAGGCCGCGCGGGAAATGCGCGAACGCGTCGCCGCAATCCTGGGCCAGCCGGCCGAGGGGCTCTGGCTCGGCACTTTCCACGCGCTTTGCGCGCGGATGCTGCGCCGCCATGCCGAGGCCGCGGGCCTCACGCAATCCTTCACCATCCTGGACACCGACGACCAACAGCGCCTGCTGAAGCAGGTGATGGAGGCCGAGCGGATCGACCCCAAGCGCTGGCCGCCCCAGGCCGTCATGGGCCAGATCCAGCGTTGGAAGGACCGCGGCCTGACCCCGGCCCGCGTCCCGCCAGGCGATGCCGGGGACCTGGCAGGCGGCCGGGCGCTGGCGCTGTACCAGGGCTATCAGCAGCGGCTGCTGGACATCAACGCCGCCGATTTCGGTGACCTGATGCTGCATGTGGTGGAAATCCTGCGCAGCCGGCCCGAGGTGCTGGAACAGTACCACCGCCAGTTCCGCTACATCCTGGTCGATGAATATCAGGACACCAACCAGGTGCAGTACCAGTGGCTGCGACTGCTGGCCCAGGCGCGGAAAAACATCTGCTGCGTGGGGGATGACGACCAGTCGATCTATTCCTGGCGCGGGGCGGAGGTGGAGAACATCCTGCGGTTCGAGGCGGATTTCCCCGGTGCGAAGATCGTGAAGCTGGAGAGCAACTACCGCTCTACCGCCCCGATCCTGGCCGCGGCTTCGCATCTGATCGCCTTCAACGAAGGGCGCCTGGGCAAGACCCTCCGGCCAGGCCGCAACGACACGACAGGCGACCGCATAAAAGTCTTCTCGCTGTGGGATTCCGAGGAGGAAGCCCGCATGGTCGGCGAGCAGATCGAACAGGCGCAGCGCGAAGGCACCTCGGCGAACGAGATGGCGGTGCTGGTGCGCGCCGGCTTCCAGACCCGCGCCTTCGAGGAACGGCTGATCGTGCTCGGCGTGCCCTATCGCGTGGTCGGCGGGTTGCGCTTCTACGAACGCGCGGAAATCCGCGATGCCATGGCCTATCTGCGGCTGCTGCATCAGCCGGCCGACGACCTGGCCTTCGAGCGCATCGTGAACACGCCGCGCCGCGGCATCGGCGATGGCGCGCTGGCGGCGATGCATACGGCCGCACGCGAACAGAAGATTCCGCTGATGGCGGCGGCGATCGGCGTGACGCCGGGGCTGAAGCCGAAGCCGCGCAGCGCCCTGACTGAGTTGTTCCACGGCTACGACCGCTGGCGCGCCATGCTGCCGACCCACGGCCATGTCCGCACCGCCGAATCCCTGCTGGAGGAATGCGGCTACGTCGACATGCTGAAGGCCGACAAATCGCCCGAGGCACCAGGCCGGCTCGACAACCTCAAGGAACTCACCCGTGCCATGGGCGAGTTCGAAAGCCTGGCGGGCTTCCTCGACCACACTGCCCTGGTCATGGAGAACAATGAGGAAGAGGGCGCCGAACGCGTGTCGCTGATGACGCTGCATGGCGCCAAGGGGCTGGAGTTCGACATCGTCTTCCTGCCGGGCTGGGAGGAAGGCGTCTTCCCGAACCAGCGTTCGCTGGACGAGACGGGCAACAAGGGGTTGGAGGAAGAACGCCGCCTCGCCTATGTCGGCATCACCCGCGGTCGCCATCGCGTCATCATCAGCCATGCGGCGAACCGGCGCATCTATGGCAACTGGTCGGCCGCCGTGCCGTCGCGCTTCCTCGATGAATTGCCCGAGGCGTATGTTGAACGCGAAGGGGCGCAGCGGGCGCGCGTGTCGGAGGCGCCCTCGGTGTTCACCGGCTATTCCCCGCTTGCGGCCCGCCGCCCGCGGGTGATCGACGCGCCTGGCTGGGAGGTCGCGGCACGCCCCGCGCCGGCCTCAAAAATGACGCTCGGCGAGCGCGTGTTCCACCAGAAATTCGGCTACGGCATCATCACCGGGGTGGAGGACAATCGCCTCGACATCGATTTCGAAAAGGCGGGCCAAAAGCGCGTGATGGACAGTTTCGTGCAGCCGGCATGAACCTCTACGAAGGCCCCCGCGCGCGGCGCACCGTGGCGCTGGAATGTGTCTGGCTGGACGACCTGCCGCATGATGCGCTTGAACCCTACGAGGCCGCCTTCGCCGCCGCCTGCAAGACCGTCGCCTTCTTCTTCGACGAGGATGCCGATACCTGGCGGATCGAGGGCGTGCGCGAACAGGGCGCCGATCACGCAACGCTGCTGTCGGGGCTGGCGGTGGCGGCCCTGGTCTCGGGCCATGCCGCCCCCGCCCCCGGCGTGGCCCCGGTCGAGGCCGAGGGTTGGCTCGCCCGCACTGCCGCCGCCTTTCCCGAACAGCCGATCGGCGAGCGTTTTCTCATCCGCCCGACCCATGCGGCACCGACGCGGCGCTGGGACCGGGTGGTGCTGACGCTGGATGCGGGTGTGGCCTTCGGCAGCGGCGAACATGCCAGCACCCAGGGCTGCCTGATGGCTTTTGCCGGCATCGCGCATCGGCGGCCGCGGCGGTTGCTGGATCTGGGCAGCGGTTCGGGGATTCTCGCCATGGCTGCGGCCAAGACTTTGCACCGGCCGGTGCTGGCGACCGACATCGACCCCTGGTCGGTGCGGGTGATCGACGAGAACGCCGCGCGCAACGGCTTGAAGCACTTCGTGCGCGGGCGCCTGGCCGATGGCTGGCGTCATCGGCGCGTGGCGGCCGAGGGTCCGTATGACCTGGTCTTCGCCAATATCCTGGCCCGACCCCTGTGCCAGATGGCGCGTGACCTTGCGGGCGCTCTCGACCCGGGGGGCACCGCGATCCTGGCTGGCTTGCTGAACACCCAGGCGCGCCGTGTGTTGGCGGCGCATCGTCGCTGCGGACTTCGGCTGGAACGGAGAATCCGGGTCGGCGCCTGGACCACGCTGGTGCTGCGCCGCCGCTGATGCCGGGTGACAAACGGTTCAGGCAGCCCGCCGGGCTTGCGTGGCCTCGTTTCATGCGCTTGCCTGATCGCGAAAGCGCGGCACAGCGCCAATCGGCCTGATGACGGCAAGCCGCGACCGGCCGATGCGGACCCGGGGCACAAGGACAGGACTGCCATGATCAACGCCGCCGCCCGCCAATCCCGACCGCTGGCGCTTTTTTTGGCGCTGGCCTTCGGCGGAGCCAGTGCGCTGACCACGGTCGGCCCGGGGGTTTTCGCCCAGAACGCGACACCCGGCGCCGTCGCACCGGCCGCCATCCAGAACGCCGGGGACCTTCTGACCCAACCGCAGATCGAGCAGTTGCTGGCGCCCATCGCACTCTATCCCGACGACCTGCTGATGCAGGTGTTGATGGCCTCGACCTATCCGCTGGAGATCGTCCAGGCCAAGCGCTGGCTTGGCCAGGGGCAGAACGCGGCGCTGGCCGGCGACGGCTTGGCCAATGCGCTGATCGCCCAGCCCTGGGACCCCAGCGTGAAATCGCTGACGCCCTTTCCGGATGTGCTTGGGATGATGAACGACCAGTTGGAATGGACCCAGCAGCTCGGCGATGCGTTGCTGGAGCAGCAGGACGACGTGATGAACGCCATCCAGGTGCTGCGCGGCCGGGCGCGGGCCAATGGCATGCTGACCAGCGGCCCGCAGCAGGCCGTGACGGTAACGCAGAATGTGAACGTCGCGCCGGCCGCCGGCACGGTGGTGGCGCCGCCCGCGCAGATCATCGTCATCGCGCCGACGCAGCCGGAACGGGTCTATGTGCCAGTCTACGACCCGTCGGTTGCATTCGGCGCATGGCCGCACCCGGGCTATCCGCCGACCTATTTCCCGCCACCGCCGAGCTATGGCCTGGGCACCGCGTTGCTGACGGGTCTGGCCTTTGCGGGCGGCGTGGCGGTGGTGGGATCGCTGTGGGGCTGGGCGCGGCCGGGTTGGGGCGGCGGCGGCAACAGCATCAATGTCAACGCAAATCGCTACAATAACATCAACGTCAACAGGACGCAGATCAACAACAACAATTGGCGGCATGACAGTAGCCACCGACAGGGTGTCGCCTATCGCAACCAGGACGTGAGCAACCGCTACCGCGGTGAAGGGCAGCGGGCGGCGCCGAACCGTGATGCACAACGCGACCAGTTCCGCGGGCGCGTGGACTCGGCGGGAATTGGCGGCGGCGAACGGGCGGGGGCACGGCCGGGCCAGGGTGCGGGCGACAGGCCGGGTGGCGCAGACCGGCCGGGCCAGGGTGCGGGCAACAGGCCGGGTGGTGGAGACCGGCCGGGCCAGGGCGCGGGCGACAGGCCAGGTGTCGGAGACCGGCCGGGCCAGGGTGCGGGCAACAGGCCGGGTGGCGGTGACCGGCCGGGCCAGGGCGCGGGCGACAGGCCAGGTGGTGGAGACCGGCCGGGCCAGGGTGCGGGCGACAGGCCGGCTGGTGGCGATAGGCCGGGCCAGGGTGCCGGCAATAGGCCGGGTGCCGGTGGCGCGGGGGCTAGCGGCAGACCCCAGGTGCAACGCCCCGCCCAAACCCCTACCCGCCAAGCCCCAGCCGGCTTGCAGGGTGCCGGCCAAGGTCAGGGGCGTGATGCCCGTGCGTCCTCCCAACGCGGCCAGGCAAGTCGCCAGGCCCAGGCGCGCCCCCAAAGCGGCGGTGGCGGCGGGGCGCGTGCCGGCGGTGGAGGTCGTAGTGGCGGCGGTGGCCAGAGAGGCGGGCGATGATGACCATGAACCGGATTCTGCTGGTGGCCACCCTGGCATTTGGCCTGAACGCGGCCCCACTGCTGGCCCAGACAAGCGACGCCCCCAAGGCGACCGAGATCCCGGCCCCTGTCCTGCCCGAAACTTTTCGTTCGGCCGAAGCCGGCTTCGCGGCCTTTGCCTCCGCGGTGCGCAATCATGACGAACGCAGGCTGCTCAGGATTTTGGGCGATGCAGGGCGGCGGCTGATCCGCTCCGGCGACCCGACGGCCGACCGGGCAACGCGCGACCGCTTCGCCGCGGCCTATGCCGAGGAGAACGAGATTGTCCTCCAGGCCCCCGGCCGCGCCGTGCTTCAGGTGGGTGAGGACGATTGGCCCTTGCCGATGCCGATGGTCAACCGCGGTGGCGCCTGGCGCTTCGATGCCGCGGCTGGCGCGCAGGAACTCATCGACCGCCGGATCGGCCGCAATGAACTCGACACCATCGCGGCGATGCGCGCCATCGTCGAAGCGCAGGTCGAATACGCAGGCACGGCAGGTCGCCAGGGGGCATTCCGGGCCTATGCGCGGCGCTTCTTCTCGACCCCCGGCGCGCGCGACGGGCTGTACTGGGCGACTGCGCCGGGTGAGGCGCCAAGCCCGCTCGGCCCGCTGGCCGCCGCCGCGAGTACCGGGGGCTACGGCATCTCGGGGCGCGGCGACGGACCGCCGCAGCCCTTCCACGGCTACCTGTTCCGTATCCTGGAAAGCCAAGGCCCTGCGGCTGAAGGTGAGGCGACGCGTTACGTCGTGGATGGGCGGATGATCGGTGGCTTCGGCGTGCTGGCGATACCAGCGCAGTACGGAGTCTCTGGCATCCAATCCTTCATCGTGAACCACAGAGGCGTGGTCTACCAGCGCGACCTGGGGCCGCAGACGGCGCGGGCGGCCCGCGCCATCACCACCTTCGACCCTGGCCCAGGCTGGGCCGAGGTGACTGACTGAACGCCGCCGTCAGTTGATGGCGAAGCAGTAGAACAGCCCCGCCCCGCCGCTGCTGACCAATGCCGGCTGGCTGCAGCCGCGCGACGGATGTGAGGTGTTCCAAGATACCGATTCCGCATCATCGCGCAGCCCGATGCGGTCCGAATGGCCGACCATCGCCGCACCGTCAGTGCTGCTGGTCCAGTTGCGGCAGGTGCGGTCCGCATCGCCCGAAAAGGCGCGGCCTTCGACCGTGGCACCGGTGAGGACGTCATGCGTGTTCGGCGTGTCGCCGCGTCCGTTCACGACGGCCCCGCGCTCGGTCGTCGCGGTCGCCTTGGTGAGCCCGGCGGCGTTGCTGTCGTGCAGCTGCGCCACGCTCTGGCCGATGACGACACCAGCCAGATTGCGCCAGGGCCCGGCGCCGATGCGGTCGCGCGCATTCACGGCCCCCGTGCCCTGCGTGCTGAGATACGCGCGCCACGTCCGGCTCCCGGCACCGGCGGCCGTGGCCAGCGACTGGCAATGGGCATCGGCGCCCGCCAGGCCGCCAAGGTCGGCGCCGTTGCCGCGCCCGACACTGGTGACGAAAAAACTCATCTGGCCGGCGTCCTGCGCCGGTGCCGGCGCGGCAAAGGCCAAGAGCATCGCCGCCGTGAGCCCGATTGTTCGCGTCATCGTGACCGTCCTCCACCCCATCCCCTGATGGAGCGTGCACCCGCGCCGGGTCGCCTGTCGATGGCCGACGGGTCGCCGGCGCATTCCACGATGAGCCACGGACAAGGGCGCCGTCAGGCCGTGCGGAATCGTCGCCGCGACGCAGCCACCGCCGAGCGCCAGCCTGGCCCGGCGCCTTGATTGCCCTTGCCTTGCCGTAACAAGCCCTGCGGTGCAGCATAACCTCCGACCTGGAGCTCCTCATGCGCCACCTGAAACGCGCCCTTCCGCTCGGCTTCATGACCGGTGCGCTGTCGGTGGTGGTGTTCCATCAGGGAACGATCTTTCTGATGTTCCACCTCCTTCGGCTGATGCCCACGCAAGGCTTCGATCTGACCCCCATGCCGCCCTGGGGCATTGCGCCGCTGTTCACGCTGATGGCCGCAGGTGGCGTGCTGGGCGTGATTCTGGCCTTCCTGCTGCGTGTCCTGCCGGTGCCCGACCTGCTGTTCGGCGCCGTCTTCGGCATGGTGGTGGGCTGTTTGCTGGTCTGGGAGGCGATCCCCTATCTGCGGGGCATACCCGGTTTCCAGGGCTGGTGGGTGCCGGCGCGCATGTGGCGAGAAGTGCTGCTGAATGCAGGTTGGGGGTTCGGCACGGTGTTTCTGTTGCGACCACTGTCGATTCGCGCCTGACTGCCCCTGGCCAAACGCTACCGGCTCATCACATGATGTGCTCGTCGATTCACATCGGCGATCTTTTCTTGGGACGCGCCATGACCATCACGCTGCTTAGCCTTTTCGGCGCCATTGTCGCCGGCCCCTTCGCTTTCTTCTTCCTGGGCAATGCCATCATGGCGCATGTCCGTCGCACCATCGACGCCGCCCGCGCGGAGGCCGACAAGAAGCAGTGACCGGGCTTGCCGCGGCAGGGAGCCCGCAGCATGTATCGCGCATGCCAATGGCACTCTTGGTTCAGCCCGACCCGACCGATCCACGTCTCACGCGCCGCGTAACCGGTCTCGACCACACTGGCCTGGCGGTGGAAACGGCCGTCACGGTCGAAACGCCCCTGACCCTGTATCTGAACGGGCAGGAAATCGTGACCATGATGACCATTGGCGACCGGCCCGCCGACCTCGCCATCGGCTACCTGCTGAACCAGGGCATGCTGGCACCGGACGATTCCGTGACAGCCGTGGATTATGACGCGGACCTGTCCGTCGTCGTCGTCCGCACGGCCCAGAAGACTGATTTCGAGCAGAAACTCCGCAAGCGCACCCAGACCAGCGGTTGCGCCCAGGGCACCGCCTTTGGCGACCTGATGGAGGGATTTGCCGAGGTGCGACTGGCCCCCGACGCGGTGCTCCGCACCTCGTGGCTCTACGGCTTGCTGCGGGCGATCAACACGCTGCCGACACTTTACCTGGAAGCCGGCGCCATCCACGGCTGCGCGCTGTGCCTGGCCGATCAACCGCTGGTCTACATGGAAGACGTTGGCCGCCACAACGCGGTGGACAAGATCGCCGGCTGGATGTTCGCAACCCGCACACCGCCCGACGACAAGATCTTCTACACCACCGGTCGCCTGACCTCGGAGATGGTGATCAAGGCGGTGCGGATGCGCATCCCCATCCTGATCAGCCGCTCGGGCTTCACCGCCTGGGCGGTGGAACTTGCCCGCGAAGCCAATCTCACACTGGTCGGCCGCTGCAAGGGCAAGCGCTTCGTCGCACTGGCCGGCGAGCAGCGGATCGTCTTCGACACCGACCCCGACAGCGTGCCGTCCGAGGACTCGCGCCACTGGCGTCGCAACAGCCGCGAGGCTGAGGGGGCAGCGCCGTGAAGCGGCAAACCCTGGCGGTGGTTTTGGCAGGGGGACTCGCGCGTCGCATGGGTGGCGGCGACAAGCCTCTGCTCGCGCTCGGTGGCCGGCCGATCCTCACCCATGTGCTCGATCGCCTGGCGCCGCAGGCGGCACTCACCATTCTGAATGCCAATGGCGATCCGCGTCGTTTCCAGGATTTTGGGCTGCCGGTCGTGGCCGATGGCCTGCCCGACCACCCCGGGCCGCTGGCCGGCATCCTGGCGGCTCTCGACTGGGCCGCCAGGGAACGGCCCGACCTGCCGATCGTGCTGTCCTGCCCAGGCGATACGCCCTTCCTGCCCGAAGATTTGCTGGAGCGACTCGTCTCGGCTCGCTACGCGGCGGGCGTTTCGCTGGCCTGTGCTGCCTCCGGCGGCTTCACCCACCCACCGATCGGGATATGGGATGTCGCCCTGCGCCACGACCTGCGCGCCGCCATCCTGTCCGGGGAACGCAAGATCGACCGCTGGACGGCACGGCACGGCTGCGTCAGTGCGGCCTGGCCGGTGACGCCGCGGGACCCGTTCTTCAACGCCAATACGCCCGACGACCTGCGCGTGGCGGAAAGCCTGCTCGGCGGGACGTGAGGCCGGGGCGACAGGAACGATTGCGGGGCCGGCCAGCGCGGTCTATTTCAGTGCCATAGGAGAACGCCTGCATGAAAACCATCATTGGTGGCATGATCGCCGCAGCCCTGATCGCCGTCCTGGCCTCTCGCGTGTTGGACAGCCGCTTTCAGCAAACGTCGGAAGCGGCCTTCACCACCTCCGGTGCGCGTATCTGATCGCCACGGCGCCGTAGAGGACCCCTGTTCCCAAGCAACCGACGGGACGACATCCGGAAGGCGCCTACAGCCTTTCCAGAAGCCCGCAGAGCACCCGGCCGCGCGGGGCCAGGTCGGCCCATAGGATGTGTTCATAGGGCGCATGCGCCCCGGCCCCGGTGCAGCCGAGGCCATCCAGCGTCGGAATGCCCATCGCCGCGGTGAAATTGCCGTCCGACCCGCCGCCGCGGTGCTGCTTGGGCAGGTCGTAGCCGGCCTCGGCCGCCAGCGTCCGCGCCATGGCGTAGAGCGAGAGAGTCTCCGCCGTCTCGGCCATCGGCGGGCGGTTCATGCCGCCGGTCACCTCGATGCGGATCCCGTCCTTTTCGCCGGCCAGGGCCAGGATGCGCGCCTCGAACTCCGCACCGTCGGCGAGCGAGGCGACCCGCAGGTCGATCTCGCAGCCCGCTTCCGGGGGCACGACATTTGGCCGGCTGCCGCCCCAGACCGGGGCGACGTTGGTGGTCACGCCGCGGGGCAGATCCACCATGGCATGGACCTGGGCGATCAGCCCGGCGAGCGCCACGACGGCGCTGCGCCCTTCCGACCAATTGCCGCCGGAATGGGCCGAAACCCCGTGGATCTTCACATCGAACCGGCCCACGCCCTTGCGCGCGGTGACACAGGCCCCCTGCGGCCCGCCGGCGGGTTCGGGTATCAGCACGGCGGCAGCACCGGCGGCCTCGCGTTCGATCAGCGCGCGGCTCGTGGGACTTCCCACCTCCTCATCCGGCGTCAACAGCAGGGTGATGGGGCGGTTCGTGGCAGTGCCCTGCCGCAGGATTTCTCGCACCGCGTGGAAGGCCAGGAAAGACCCCGCCTTCATGTCGTAGATGCCCGGGCCATGGGCGCGGGCGCCGTCGATGCGAAAGGGCATGTCGCTGGTGAGCTTGCCGTGGTCCCAGACCGTATCGAGGTGCCCCGCGATGAGAATCGGCTTGCCCGAGCCTGGCGTGCGCGCAACCAGGTTGTCGCCGTAACCGCGCACGCCAGGGATGCGCTCCAGCTTGGCACCCACCCCCGCCAGCGCGGCCTGGGCATGGTCCATCAGCCGGTTCACGGCCGCCGCATCGGTGGTCGGGGTCTCTGTCTCGACCCAGCCGCGCAGTTCGTCCAGCAGGCGCTGGCTGGTGCCGATGTCGGTGCTGGGCATGAAGGCTCCTGCTCAGAGTGCCCAAGCCTTGTCCCGCCGGATGCCCGCCTTGTCCAGACATCTGGGCGTCACCCGGCGGTCAGGCGTCCGCGCCGGTGCCCTGATTGCGCCACCCGGGCGGCAACCGCTGGGCATGATTGGCATGGAACATTGCCGAGGTGCGAAGCAGACGTGCGATGAGATCGAGCGTTGCGTTCATCAGCCGGTTGGCCAGCCTTGCCCTGTCGCCCGCGGCAGGTCAGGCTAGGCCGCGGAAATCCGCGACAGACTGTTCCAACGGCAACTGCACGCGGCTTGAAAGCGACCGCCCTGACAGCCGCGGCGATGGCCCGGGCTGGACCCGGTTCGATACATGGCGGGAAGATCGGTTTGGGTCGTGGCCCGAAGGTCGTGCCTGGCAAGGCCCGCGGCCGCGCCTTGACGATGACGATGAAGATCGCGGCCGGGACCGGCGACCCCGCCGGGACCGGGACGATGACGACGATCAGGCCCCTGGCCCTTGCGCCCCGGGCATCACACCGAACAGGGAACTTCGCACCATGTCGCAGGGATTGTTCTTCGAGGATCTGACGGTCGGCCAGACGGCCTCCTTCGGCAAAACCATCACCGAGGCCGATATCCTGCTGTTCTCGGCCGTGTCGGGTGACACCAACCCGGTGCACCTGGATGCCGAGTTCGCCGCCACCACCCCGTTCAAGGGGCGGATCGCCCATGGCATGCTCTCGGCCGGGCTGATCAGCGCGGTGCTGGGCACCAGGCTGCCGGGGCCCGGGACGATCTACCTCGGCCAGACGCTGAAGTTCCGCGCCCCCGTGCATATCGGCGACACGGTGACGGCGACGGTGACGGTCGCGACGCTGGATCCGGTGAAGAAGCGCGCGACCCTGACCACGGTCTGTACGGTCGGTGGCAAGCCGGTGATCGAAGGTGAGGCTTCGGTCATGATCCCTTCCCGGAACGCCTGATCTGCGCCACATCCATCGCATGGATGGACAAGACACCCCGCGCCGCCTTCGCCGCATCTGCGTCTTCTGCGGCGCCAATCCGGGCTTCGACCCGGCCTATGCCGCGGCCGCGGCCGCCCTTGGCCGTGCCATCGCCGGGCGGGGCCTGGGGCTGGTTTACGGCGGTGGCCGCGTCGGGCTGATGGGCGTGGTTGCCGACGCCGCCATGGCAGCGGGCGGCGAGGTGATCGGGGTCATCCCCGAAGCCCTGATGCGGCGGGAAGTGGGGCACGGCGCGCTGACCGACCTGCGGGTTGTCGCCACCATGCATGAACGCAAGGCGCTGATGGCAGAATTGTCGGATGGCTTCATCGTGTTGCCAGGTGGCTTCGGCACGCTGGAGGAAGCGGCCGAGATCCTGACCTGGAGCCAGTTGGGCCTGCATGCCAAGGGTCTCGTCTTCCTCGACGTCAACGGATTCTGGGGGCCGATCCTGGCCTTGTTCGACCACATGGCCGCCGCCGGGTTCCTGCGCCCGCAGCATCGGGTACTGGCCGATGTGGCCGGTGGGCCGGAGAGTGCGATCGATGCCCTGGCCGATTTTGCGCCGCCGAACGTGGAAAAATGGCTGCGCGCGGACCAGACATGACGCGACCCGAGATTTTCCACGACTGGCGCGACCTGCCGCCCGAAGCACGCGGCGTATCGCTGGCCATGGGCAATTTCGACGGCATGCATCTCGGCCACGTCGGGGTGGTGCGGGCGGCCCATGCGGCCAGGCCCGACCTGCCCCTTGCGGCGCTGACCTTCGAACCCCACCCGCGCAGCCATTTCCGGCCCGAGGACCCGCCCTTCCGCCTGACGCTGCTGCCGGCCAAGGCCGTAGCGCTGGGCGCGGCCGGGGCGGCGCGGATCTTCGCCATTCCCTTCGATGCCGGCCTTGCCGCGATGGAGCCCGAGGCCTTCGTGGACCAGGTGCTGCACCAGGGCATCGGCGCGCGGCACCTGACCTGTGGGGCCGACTTCGCCTTTGGCCATCGCCGGGCGGGGGATGTCGCGCTGCTGGAACGCCTGGCCGAGGCGCGCGGCATCGGGGTGTCCATCGCTCCGCTGGTGGCGGATGCCGGTGGGCCGATCAGCAGCAGCCGCATCCGCCGCCTGTTGCAGGATGCCTATCCCGGGCGCGCGGCCCAGGCCTTGGGCCGGCCGTGGGAGGTGCGGGGCTGCGTGGTGCATGGCGACAAGCTCGGCCGGGTGCTTGGCTGGCCGACCGCGAACATGTGGCTGGACGGGCATCTGGAACCGGCCAGGGGCGTCTATGCCGTGACCGTGGCACTGCCAGATGGGCGGCTGGTGCCCGGGGTGGCGAATGTCGGCCGCCGGCCGACGCTGGGTGGCGACCCGCAGACCAGGCTGGAGGTGCATCTGTTTGATGTCGCCGAAGACCTCTACGGCCAGCAGATCGGCGTGCGGCTGATCGCCTTCCTGCGGCCCGACGCGAAGTTCGATGGGCTGGACAGCCTGAAGGCCGCCATCGCAGCCGATGCGGCCGAGGCCCGGCGCGTGCTTGACCGGGCCGCGGCGGCCTCCGCATAAGCGGCGCCTGCCGCGCTTGTTTTCCTTGCAGCCCTTTCGCGGCCCCGGACTGAACCCATGCCCGATACCCCCGTTGCCCCCCGTGATTACCGCGGCACCGTCTTCCTGCCGCAGACCGGCTTTCCGATGCGCGGCGACCTGCCGAAGCGGGAGCCTGACTGGCTGGCGCGCTGGGAGCGGCTGGGGCTCTGGGCGCGGCTGCGCGAAGAGTCCCAGGGGCGCGAAAAATTCGTGCTGCACGACGGCCCGCCCTATGCGAACGGGCCGCTGCACATCGGGCACGCGCTGAACAAGATCCTGAAGGATGTGATCAACCGCGCCGCCCAAATGGCGGGGTATGACGCGGGCTATGTGCCGGGCTGGGACTGCCACGGCCTGCCGATCGAATGGAAGGTCGAGGAAGAATACCGCAACCCCAAGGGCAAGTATCAGGGCGGCGTGTCCAAGGAAAACGTGCCGGTGCTGGAATTCCGCGCCGAATGCCGCGCCTATGCAGCCCATTGGCTGGGGGTGCAGTCGGCCGAGTTCCAGCGCCTGGGTGTCGCGGGCGATTGGGCCGGGCGCTACGCGACGATGGATTTCTCCTCCGAAGCCGTGATCGCCGGCGAGATCGGCAAGTTCCTGATGAACGGGTCGCTGTATCGCGGGCTGCGGCCGGTTATGTGGTCGCCGGTGGAAAAGACCGCGCTGGCGGATGCCGAGATCGAATACCACGACGTGAAAAGCCCGACCTTGTGGGGGCGGTTTCCCCTGGTGTCGGGGCCGCTGGCGGGGGGCAGCGTGATCGCCTGGACCACCACGCCCTGGACCATCCCGGGCAACCGCGCGGTCGCCTACGGGCCGGAGATCGACTACGCGCTGGTGCATGTCGATGAGGTCGCGACCGGGTCACTGCTGCGCGTCGGCGAGACGCTGCTGGTGGCCCTGCCGCTGCTGCCGGCGTTCGAGAAGGATTGCGGGCTTGGCGCGCATACGCTGCGGCGTGTCCTGAAGGGCGCCGAGCTCGACGGCAGCATCGCCGCCCATCCGCTGCGCGGTGCCGGCTATGATTTCGACGTGCCCCTGCTACCCGGCGACTTCGTCACCGCCGACGCTGGCACCGGCTTCGTCCACATCGCCCCCGGCCATGGCGAGGACGATTTTGCCTTGGGCCGCGCGCATGGCCTGCCTGTACCGGAAACGGTGAACGATGACGGCACCTACACCGCCCAGGCGCCCGGCTTCACCGGGCTGCATGTCTTCAAGGCGCATACCGCCGTCTATGCCGCCATGGAGACCGCCGGCACCCTGGCCGGCAAGGGCGAGTTGTTCCACTCCTACCCGCATTCCTGGCGGTCGAAAAAACCCGTCATCTTCCGCGCCACGCCGCAGTGGTTCATCGCGATGGACGACGCCAATGCCATCCGCGACAAGGCGCTGGCCGCGATCGCCGCGACGCGTTTCGTGCCCGATATCGGCCGCAACCGCATCGGCTCCATGGTTGCTTCGCGCCCAGACTGGTGCATCAGCCGGCAGCGCGCCTGGGGCGTGCCCATCGCCGTCTTCGTCAACCGCGCGACGGGCCAGGTGCTGCGCGACCAGACCGTGATGGACCGCATTTGCGAAGCCTTTGCCACCGAGGGCGCGGATGCCTGGTACCAGCCGGGTGCCGCCGCGCGCTTCCTGCCGGAAGGCCACGACCCCGCCGACTACGAACAGGTGATGGACATCGTCGATGTCTGGTTCGAATCAGGCTCGACCCACGCCTTCACCCTGACACCCGAACGCGACCTGCCGTTCCCGGCCGACCTGTATCTCGAAGGCTCCGACCAGCATCGCGGCTGGTTCCAGTCGTCCTTGCTGGAAGCCATCGGGTCGCGGGGCGAGGCGCCCTTCCGCGCGGTGCTCACGCATGGCTTTGTGCTGGATGAGAAGGGCATGAAGATGTCCAAGTCCGCCGGCAACGTCACGGCACCGCAGGATGTGATGAAGATTTTTGGCGCCGATATCCTGCGGCTCTGGGTCATGTCTTCCGATACCTCGGGCGACCTGCGCATCGGCAAGGGCATCCTGGACCAGCAGGCGGAGCTCTATCGCCGGCTGCGCAACACGCTGCGCTGGCTATTGGGCAATCTCGCAGGCTTCGAGGAGAGCGAGACCGTCCCTTATACCGAATTGCCCGAGCTGGAACGCTGGGTGCTGCATCGGCTGACGGCGTTCGACGCGCGCATCCGCAACGCCGTCGCGACGCATGACTGGAACGAGGTCTATCCCGAACTTCACGCCTTTTGTGCCGCCGACCTGTCCGCCTTCTACTTCGATGTCCGCAAGGACGCGCTGTATTGCGACCCGGCCGGCAGCCACCGCCGCCGGTCGGCGCGCACGGTGCTGGATGCGCTGCACCGCTGCCTGACCGCCTGGCTGGCCCCCGTGCTGGTCTTTACCGCAGAGGAAGCCTGGCTTGCCCGCTTCCCCTGCGACACCGACAGCATCCATCTGCGCGATTTCCCGGCGCTGCCGGAGGCCTGGAGCGACGATGCGCTGGCGGCGAAGTGGGCGCGCATCCGGGCCATCCGCGGCGAGGTGACGGCGGTGCTGGAACGCTCCCGTGCGGCCGGGGAGATCGGGTCGAGCTTGCAGGCCGCCCCCGCCTTGTCCCTGCCGATGGCTGAGGCCGATCTTTTGACCCCTGCAGGATGGGCGGAAATCTGCATCACCTCGGGCTTGGTCCTGCGCCCCGAGGCGACCGAGACGGCGACCGCAGCCTTCCACATCGCGCAGGGCCAGAAATGCGAACGCTGCTGGCGCGTGCTGCCCGAGGTCGGGCAGTCGGCCGCCCATCCCGGCCTCTGCCTGCGTTGCGAGGCCGCGGTCGGCGCATGAGCGGTGTCGCCAGCCTGCGCCTGGCCGCCCCGATGGCCGGCGCCGTGCTGCTGGCCGATCAGGCCAGCAAGTGGTGGATGGACAGCGTGCTGGACCTCCAGGCGGTCGGCCATGTGCCGGTCTTTGCCGCCGGCCCCTTCGCGCTGGATTTCACCATGGTCTGGAACCGCGGCGTCACCTTTGGGCTGATGTCGAGCGACGGAGCCTGGCATCAAATCGTCTTGGCGACCGTCGCCGCTGTCATCGTCGCGGTGCTGCTGCGCTGGCTGTGGCGGGCCGAAAACCGCCTGACCGCGGCTGCCATCGGCGCGCTGGTGGGCGGGGCCATCGGCAACAGCATCGACCGGCTGCGCTGGGGCGCGGTCTTCGACTTCCTGCACGCCCAGGCCTGGGGCTGGTCCTGGTATGTGTTCAACGTCGCGGATGCCGCCATCGTGATCGGGGTAACCGCACTGGTCCTGGATGGGCTTCTGCGGCCGGCGGCAAGCGTCAGCCGATCCTGACAGGCCGCCGCAAGACCCCTCGACCGGGACGGCCCCTGGGGGTAATCCAGCGCCATGAAGACACGCGCCCTGATCCCTGTCCTGCTCGCTGCGGGGGCGCTGGCCGGCTGCGGCCAGGACACCGCCCGCACCCTCGGTTTCACCCGCGACGCGCCGGATGAGTTCTCCGTCGTAACCCGCGCGCCGCTGTCGATGCCGCCGAGCCTGAGCCAATTGCCCGTGCCGCGTCCCGGCGCGCCCCGGCCGCAGGATGCCGGCAGCAGCCCGATCGCGGCGCTGGCGCCCTCGGCCGTGTTCGCCGAGCCTTCGGCCCGCTCACCTTCCGAACAGGCGCTGCTGGCCCAGGCTGGGCCGTCGGCGCCGTCGGACGTGCGCCGTCGGGTGGATGAGGAAGCGTTGCGCCTGGAGCAGCCGGACCGGTCCTTGGTGGACCGTTTGCTGTTCCGGCCGACCGCGCCGCCCGGGGTTGCGGTGGACCCGACGCGCGAAACCCAGCGCCTGCGGGAGAATTCGGCGTTGGGCCGCAGCGTGGATGATGGCGTGACGCCGATCATTCAGCGCCAGCGGAGCGGGATTTTCGGCGGCGGCGGGCTGTTCTGAGGGCGCGTCAGCCCACCGCCCCGATCCGCGCCAGGCTCTCCGCCCGCCCCAGCGCCACCAGCGTCGCATCCATCGGCGGGCTTTGCAGGCTGCCGGTCAGCGCCGCGCGCAGCGGTTGCGCCAGATCCTTCAGCTTGACCTGCATCACCTCCGCCTGGTCGCGAAGCGCAGCCTCCAGCGCCGTTCGGGACCAGTCCGTCGCATCCAACGCCTTGGCAAGCACGGCCAGGCGTGCGCGGGCCGCGTCATCCAGGGCCGACGCGGCCTTGGGCTCCATCGCCGGCATGGCCACCACAAATCGCGCCTGCTCCGCCAATTCCACCAGGTTTTTGGCCCGCGGCGCCAAATCCGGGATCAGCAGCGCGACCCGCGCGGCGGCGGGGTCCTGCGGCGCCAGTCCCAGCCGCGCCAGCACTTCGGCGACCAGCCGTTCGGGCGGGGTGCTGCGGATCCACAAGCCGTTCAGATGGCTGAGCTTGGCGTAGTCCATGCGCGACGCGGCCCGCCCCACGGCCGGCAGGTCGAACAGTTCCACCGCCCTTTCGCGCGAAAAGAACTCCTCGTCGCCATGGCCCCAGCCGAGGCGAAGAAGGTAGTTGCAGACTGCCTCCGGCAGCAGCCCCTGGTCGCGGAAGTCGAGAACCGACACGGCTCCATGCCGCTTGGAAAGCTTGGCCCCATCCGCCCCATGGATCAGCGGGATATGCGCGAAGGCCGGCCTGTCCCAGCCCAGCGCGTCGTAGATCAGGCATTGGCGGAAGGTGTTGGTCAGGTGGTCGTCGCCGCGGATGACATGGGTGATGCCCATGTCGTGGTCGTCCACCACCACGGCATGCAGATAGGTGGGCGTGCCGTCCGATCGCAGCAGGATCAGGTCGTCCAGTTCCGCGTAGCCCACGCGGACCTCGCCCTGCACCAGGTCGGGCACCAGCATCTCGCCCGACGCCGGCGCCTTGATCCGGATCACCGGGGCGATCCCGTGGGGGGGGGGCGCACCGTCGCGCCAGCGGCTGCCGTCGTAGCGGAAGGAGCGTTTTTGCGCCTCGGCCGCCGCCCGCATTGCCGCCAACGCCTCAGGCGTGTCGTAGGCGGCATAGGCGAGGCCCCGGGCCAGCAGGTCGCGCGCGACCTCGGCATGGCGGGCCTCGCGCGATGATTGCAGGACCGGCGGCTCGTCGGGGTTCAGCCCAAGCCAGTCGAGGCTTTCCAGGATTTGTGCAACCGCGGCGTCCGTGCTGCGGGCGCGATCGGTGTCCTCGATGCGCAACAGGAATTCTCCGCCGTGGTGGCGCGAGAAGAGGTAATTGAACAGCGCCGTGCGGGCGCCGCCGATGTGCAGATAACCGGTCGGCGAGGGGGCGAAGCGGGTGCGAATGGTCATCTGCGCGCCGTAGCACGAGGCCAGGGCTTCGGGAAATTCGCGCCCTTTCCGGCGGCCGGCCTTGCCGAACCGCTGCCCCTGCTGCGTCAAGCGGTCCGCGCAGGGGTGCAGATCAGCGCCAACCGCTCGCGCATGCCGGCGTTGCCCCCCGGACGCTCCTCAGGCTGGCCCAAGGCGCCGTTCACTCAATCGAGGATCGCTACATGCCGGCCCGGGCCGTCGCTACCGCAGCATCTGTCCGCCATCGACCACCACGGTGTGTCCCGTCACCCATCCCGCCAGCGGCGAGGCGAGGAACATCACGACATTGGCCACTTCTTCCGGCCTGCCCAACCGGCCGAAAGGAATGCCGCCCAGCACACTGTCGTACAGGGCCGGGTCGCTCGTCCGACGCTTTTCCCACGACCCTCCGGGAAACTCGATCGACCCTGGCGCCACGCCATTCACCCTGATGCCGTCGCGTGCATGGATCGTGGCAAGGCTCTGCGTGTAGTTGTTCAGCAGCGCCTTCACCGCGGCATAGGCGGGCGTCCGCGCGGAGGCGCGAAAGCCCGAGATCGACGAGACATTGACGATGCAGCCACGGCTGCTTTTCAAAGCAGGCAGGGCCGCCCTGATCGCCCGCGTGGTCGCCAGCACATCGACATTCAGCCCGGCGGCCCACCCCTCTTCGGTATCGGCGGTGCCGAAGCCGGAGGCGTTGTTCACCAGCACGTCGATGCCGCCGAGCGCTGCTTCGGCATGGCTGAGATAGGCTGCGATCTGGTCGGCCTGGCCGAGGTCGCAGGGCGCGGCATGACCGAGGGGGCCCAGTGCTGCCCTGGTCGCGGCCAGGGCCTCCGGCCCCCTGGCGCAGATGGACACGGCCGCCCCCGCCTCGGCAAAGCCGATCGCGACACTCCGTCCGATCCCCTTGGACCCGCCGCACACGACCACCCGCCTGCCCTTGAAATCGAACATCCCGCACCTCCGGTTGCTGTCGCGGGCAGCCTGCGTTGATCGGCCCTGGCTGCAAACCCAGGCCGCTGCGCCGGAGCCGCTGCGCGATGGTCCGGGGCGGGATTGTGGGGGTGGATGGCCTGGGCTAGGCCGGCGCGGTGATGCTAGCCAAGGGAGTAAGCTCATGAGCCAGACCATGCGCGCCGCCGTCGTCGGCCCCGAGGGCGTGGTCCTCCGCGACGTGGCCGTGCCGCGCCCTGGGCCGGAGCAGGTCCTGGTGCGGGTCCGGGCCGCGAGCCTCAATCGCGCCGACCTCGGTGTTGCCGCCGGGCATGCGCATGGCGCCATGGGTGGCGCTGGCACCGTCATGGGGATCGAGTTCGCCGGCGAGGTCGCAGCCGTCGGGGCTGGGGTCACCGATCTGCGCCCGGGCGACCGGGTGATGTGTTCCGCCAGCGGCGGCTATGCCGAATATGCCGTGGCTGACATGGGGCGCGCGATGCCGGTGCCCGACAGCAACATGTCCTGGGAACAGGCTGCGACTTTGCCGGTTGCCCTGGCAACCATGCATGACGCGCTGGTCAGCAACGGCCGCCTGGCGGCTGGCGAGGCGGTGATGATCCTCGGTGCGTCGTCGGGCGTCGGGCTGGTGGCCTTGCAGATCGCGAAGTTCCTTGGTGCGGGGCTGATCATCGGCACCTCGACCGACGCCGCGCGGCGGGCGCGGCTGGGGGCCTTTGGCGCGGATGTGACGGTGGATACGCGGGTCGAGGGGTGGCAGACGCAGGTGCTGGAGGCGACGGGCGGCAAGGGCGTGGCCCTGGTGGTCGATCAGATTTCTGGCCCCACGATCAATGCCGCGATGGCCGCAACCGCGGTGCTGGGGCGCATCGTCAATGTCGGGCGCCTGGGTGGCAGCAAGGGCGCCTTCGACTTCGACCTGCACGCCAATCGCCGCATCGCCTACATCGGCGTCACCCACCGCACACGGAGTGTTGCCGAAGTGCGGGAGGAAGTCCGCGTGATGCGCCGCGACCTTTGGGATGCGGTGCAGGCTGGGCGCTTCGCCTTGCCGATCGACCGCGTCTTTCCGCTGGCGCATGCGCCCGAGGCTTTGGCGCACATGCGGGGCAACCAGCATTTCGGTAAGATCGTGCTGGCGGTCTGACAGCCCGCCCTGGCGCGCGCCAGGGCATCCTGCCGCTGGCGCGGCGGTAGTCACATTGCCGCTGGCGCGGCGACTGGCATCTTGCCGCTGGCGCGGCGACTGGAATCTTGCCGCTGGCGCGGCGGGCATCCCCTTGGCAGGGTGCTGCACATGACCGACACGCCAATCGCCGTGACCATGGATGGTCACGTCATCGAAGCGGCACCGGGCGCCTCCCTCATCCAGGCTTGGATGTCGGCGGGGCTGCCCTTGACCGAGAATGTCGGCTGCATGGGGCAGGGCGTCTGCGGCGCCTGCCGCGTACTGGTCAGGCGGCAAGGCGAGCGCATCGCGCAGGCGGCGCTGGCCTGCGAAACGCGGGCCGAGGCGGGCATGCAAGTCTCCTTCGTCGATCATTTCTCGGCCCGGCGCACCCACGCCTATGACCTGGCAAGCATGACCGACTCCTGGGCCGCCCTCGGCGCCATCGACGCAGTTTTCCCCGAGGCGAAGTCCTGTCGTCACTGCGGCGGCTGCGATGCGGCCTGCCCCAAAGGCATCGAGGTGCAGAAAGCCGTGATCCTCGCCGTGGAGGGCCGGGCCCTGGCCGCCGGCGCGCTGTTCGACCATTGCATCATGTGCAACCTCTGCGTTGCAGCCTGCCCGGAACACATCGCCCCCGCACATCTGGGCCAGTTCCTGCGTCGCATGGGCGCCAGCCTGTCTTTGCGCCCCGGAGACCTGGTGCTGCGGCTGGCCGAAATCGAGGCGGGGCGCCAGACCATCGACCTTGACGCGCCGCAGCCATGATAGCCTGGGACCAGGCGCTCGCAGCCCCCCGCGACAGTGCGCCGCCACGGCCCGGCCTGGCGAAGGAGGCATTGCTCCGCGGCTTCCATCCGGACCACGCCCCGGGGGCTATGACGGGGCTGCTGGTCGGGTCCAGCGCAGGGCAGCCCTGCCCGACCGAACTCGCGGCGCTGCTGCACGCCAATGCGCTCATCCAGGATGTGGACATCGCTGGGAGCGTGATGCGCGACGCCGATGTGCTGGTCGTCGGTGCCGGCGGCGCCGGTTGTGTCGCTGCCCTGACCGCGGCGCGCGCCGGGGCGCGTGTGCTGCTGGTCAGCAAGCTGCGCATGGGCGACGGCAATACGGTGATGGCCGAAGGCGGGATCCAGGCTGCCATCGGCGCCGATGACTCGCTGCAGAAGCACTATGAGGACACGCTGCGCGCCGGGCATTTCCGCGCCGAGCGCGGCCTTGTGGCCGCCATGGTCTCGGACGGGCCGGAGGCGATCCGCTGGCTGATCCAGCAGGGCATGGGCTTCGACTTGGCCGAGGGCGAGGATCGCGTCGGCGGGCGCATGCTGCGCAAGAAGCCGGGCGGCGCCACCGCCGCGCGGCTGCTGTCATATCACGACTACACTGGCCTTGAGATGATGCGCGTCCTGCGGGAGGCCGTGCTGCTCACCCCGGGCATCACGGTGCTGGAGCGTCATCCTGCGGTCGAACTGCTGACCGATGCCCATGGCGCCTGCGCCGGGGCGGTGCTGCTGGACATGGAGGAACGTCGGCTGGTGCTGGCGCGCGCGGGTGCGACGGTGCTGAGCACGGGCGGGGCAGGGCGGCTGCACCTCGCCGGCTTCCCCACCTCCAACCATTATGGTGCCACCGCCGATGGGTTGGTGCTGGCCTATCGGCTGGGTGCCGCGCTGCGCGAGATGGAAAGCTTCCAGTACCACCCGACCGGCATCGCCTGGCCGCCGCACCTGGCCGGCACGTTGATCAGCGAGGCAGCGCGCGCCGCCGGCGCCACCATGCACAACGGGCTCGGCCAGCGCTTCGTCGATGAACTGGCACCACGTGACGTGGTGGCCGCGGCGATCCTGCGCGAACTGCACGAGGGCCGGGGCGTGTAACGCGCAGGCTGCGCGGGCGTGCTGCTCGACACGCCGGGGTTGGAGGCAGCGCACCCCGGCATCCTGAAGAAGCGCCTGGTCACGCTGTCGCACCTCGCTGGCCGCGCGGGCTTCGATCCGGCGCGGGAGCCCTACCTGATCCGGCCAACCCTGCATTACCAGACTGGCGGGCTTGGCATCGATGCGGCGGGGCGCACCGCGGTGCGTGGCCTGCTCTGCGCGGGCGAGGCCTCCGGCGGGCTGCACGGGCTGAACCGGTTGATGGGCAATGCCTTGCTGGAACTCGTGGCCTTCGGGCGGCGCGCCGGCGCGGCTGCGGCCGAAGCGGTGCGGGAGGAGCGGCCGCGTGGCGTCGGCCTCACGCATCTGGCCGATTGGGAGCGGGCGCTGGTGGCGGCGGGGCTGCCGCTCGATCGACGCGCGCCGATGCTCTTTCCGACCTATGGCAATGTCGACGTGGCGCGCCTGTTGCGGGAAGCGTCCAGGATCCCGGCATGACCGTCCTCACCAACCCTGTGCTTTGTGTCGGGGCGGACCTCGTCGCGCATCTGGCGGCCGGCCCCGGCGGGCTGCGCGCCGCACTCGCCGACCCCGCCGCCATTATCGCGACGATCGAGGCCGCCGGGCTGCGCGGCCTGGGCGGCGCAGGCTTCCCCACCCATCGGAAATGGGCAGCGGTCGCAGCCGAGCCCGGCCCCGGCAAGTGGGTCATCTGCAACGGCAACGAGGACGAGCCCGGCACCTTCAAGGATGCCTTCCTGCTGGCGCAGACGCCGCACCAGGTGATCGAGGGTGCACTGGTCGCGGCCCTTGCCACCGGCGCGTCGCAGGTGGCGCTCTACGTCAACCCGCGTGACGGGCGGATGCTGGCCATGCTCGGCGAAGCGGTTGCCGCCTGGCAGGCGCATGCGCTGCTCGCCGCTGTTTCGGCCGCGATCGGCGAGGCGGTGACGCTTCACATCGTCAAAAGCAGCGGCCTTTACATCGGCGGCGAAGAAACCGCGGCAGTCGCGAGTGTCGCCGGCGGCTTTCCTTTCACGGCGTTGAAGCCGCCCTACCCCGCGCAATCGGGCGTGCATGGCAGACCGACACTGGTCAACAATGTCGAGACGCTGGCCCAGGCCGGGCACATCCTGGGGCGTGGTGAGGCCACCGGCACCAAGCTGTTCTCGCTTTCGGGCGACGTGCTGCGGCCGGGGCTGCATGAATTGCCCTTCGGAACCACGCTGCGCGAACTGGTCATGGTGCACGGCGGGGGCATGCTGGGCGGGCGGCGTTTCAAGGCGGTCTTCACCGGAGGGCCGTCCAACACGCTGCTCACCGAGGCCGATTTCGACGTTGCGATGGATTTCGACAGCCTGCGCGCGCGGGGTTCGCGCCTGGGCACCGGGGCGATGATCGTGGTGGGGGAGGGCACCTCGATCCTGCGAAAGACGGCCGAATACGTCGGCTTCTTCGCCGAGAGCAGCTGCGGCCAATGCCCGCCCTGCAAGATCGGCACCTTCCAGATCGCCCGCCTGCTGCATCGTATCGAGGCCGGGCATGGTCATGCCGACGATGTCGAGGCGCTGCGAAACCTCGCAGCACTGCTGCCTGGCAGCGGCCGTTGCGGCCTCGTGGATGGTGCCGCGACCGTGCTGGCATCAAGCCTTGCGACCTTCCCCGAAGAATATGCCCGCGCCATCAGGTCGTGATCCATGGACCCGATCGCAACCAACCGACTGAACTGGGATGATCGTGCAGAGATCCATCTCCGCAACAGCACCGGCTTCTACGGCATCGACGCCGTGCGCGCGGGCGACCGGCGGCTCGATCCCATCGTCGATGAGGAGATCGGTGACGTTGCAGGGCTGCGCGTCGCGCATCTGCAGTGCCATTTCGGGCTGGATACCCTGCGCCTGGCGCGGCGTGGTGCGGTTGCTACCGGGCTCGATTTTTCGCCACGCGCCATCGCCGGCGCACGGGCGCTGGCGCTGGAACTCGGCCTGCCGGTGCGCTTCGTGGAGGGTGATGTGCATGATGCGCGCGCGCTGCTCAAAGGCGCATTCGACCTGGTCTATGTGACCTGGGGCGCGCTGTGCTGGCTGCCCGACATGGCGCGCTGGGCGCGTGTGGTGGGCTCGCTGCTGGCACCGGGTGGCGCGCTGTATCTTGCCGAGTCGCACCCCGCGCTGAACGCGCTGGAGCAGGAGGGCGCGCGGCTGGTGCTGCACCGCCCCTGGCGCGTTCCGGTCGATGCGCCTTTCAGTTACCATGACGAGACAACTTACACCGGCGCGCCGGACAGGCTGGCGCATACCCAGACCTACGAATGGGCACATTCGTTCAGCAGCATTATTGGCGGGCTTCTCGCGACCGGCTTCCGGCTCGATTTCCTGCACGAGCATGAGAGCCTGCCGTGGCCCGCCCTGCCGATGATGCAACCGGCCGGCGCGGGGATGTTCCGCCTGCCCGCGACGCAGCCGGCCATGCCGCTCGCCTTCTCGCTGCGCGCGACGCTCAACTGATCAGCAGGATCCAAGGGATGCCGACCACCAGCATCACCAGCAGGAACAGCGCACCGAAGATCGCGCCAAGCCGCCAGTAGTCGCTGCCGGGCAGATAGCCGCTGCCGTAGTAGACCGGGCTCGGACCTGTCGCGTAGGGCGTCAGCACGCCCATGATGCCAAGGGTCAGACACAGCGCCAGCGTGAGTGACTTCATCGGCATGTTCGGGATCGCTGCCCCTACCGTCAGCATCACCGGCAGCAGGGCTGTGACATGCGCGGTGACTGACGCGAACACGTAGTGTGAGAGGTAGAAAACCACGACCAGCACCACCAGTGCGAGCGTCGGCGGCACATCCGCCACGGCCCCGCCGACCAGCCCCGCGAACCAGGCGACGAACCCCACCTGCGCCAGTCCGCCGGCCAGCGCCACCAGGGTTGCGAACCAGGCAAGCGTGTTCCAGGCCTGTTTGTTCGCCAAGACGTCGTCCCAGCTCACGATGCCGGTCAGCACGATGCCGGCAAAGACGGCCAAGGCCACTGTCGTGCTGTTGAAGGCCGGTTCGCCGAACACCCAGAGCAGCAGCGCCGCGCTGACGAGCATGCCCAGCATGACCTCTTTCCGCGACAGGCCGCCCATCTGGGCAAGCTCGGTCCGCGCCCAGGTCACCACCTCGCCGCCTTCCTTCACGTCAGGTGGGTAGAACTTGAAGGCGAGCAGCGGCACCGCGGCCAGCAGGATCACGCCGACCGGCAGGAACGCCAGGAACCATTCGAACCAGGTGATGGTCACGCGCGCCGTTCGGCCGGCGAGTTCCACGGCGAGCAGGTTGGGGGCCAGGGCCGTGAGGAACATGGAGGAGGTTACGCATGTGGCGGCAAGGGCCGTCCACATCACATAGCCGCCGACACGCCGTGCCGAGGGATCGTTCGGCAGGCTGCCATAGAGCGGCGGCAGGTTGCGCACGACCGGATAGATCGTACCGCCCGAACGCGCCGTGTTGCTCGGCGTGAAGGGGGCCAGGGCCAGGTCCGCCAGCGCGATGGCGTAGCCGAGTGTGAGCGTCCGCCGGCCCATGCTGCGCACCAGCAGCAGCGCGATGCGGCGCCCCAGGCCGGACTTCTCATAGCCCAGCGCGAACATGAAGGCGGCGAATATCAGCCAGACCGTGCCGTTGCTGAACCCCGAGAGCGCCCAGGTGAGCGACGCATTGGCGGGCCGGAACCCGGGCCGCGCCAGATCCGCGGCGCTGTACAGAACGTAGGGCGAGAGCAGCGCCACGACTGTGACGCCGATCAGGCCGATCAGAGCCCCCGGCAGCGGTTCCAGCACCAGCGCCACGACAACGCCGGCGAAAATGGCGAAGTAGTACCAGGCATGGGGCGCGAGGCCCGCGGGTGCGGGGATCAGGGCGATCAGGACGGCCAGCGCCACGGGCGCTGCGAGTTTCATCCATGGCGACATGTCGGGATCCTAGGGGTCAAGCCTGTATTTTGCGCCCGGCGGCCTGGTGCGTCATTGATCTGACGGAAGGTTGCAGACCTTTTTCGCCCCACGCTTCGGTCTGTACCTTGCAGATGCCCCGCGGCCGGGTTCCATCAGCCCCCCGATTTGCAGCGCCTGGCATGCGGCCGGTGGTCGGCGCCCGCTGTGTTCCGACGGGTGAAGCACGGGCGATATCGTGGCCAGGAGGGGGGTCAGCCGGCTTATACATGCAGATCGTCACCCACACGGCCCCGCACAGCCGAGCGGCCCGGGGGGCCGAATGCTGGTCCGATCCGTGCTAAAGGATGGGGATGCAAACCACGCCCCCTGTTCCTTGCGCCATTCTTGTTGGCCTCCAAACGCCTGAGGTCGATGACATCGCGCACGCCGCGAGCCTCGAAGAACTCGGGCGCCTGGTGAAGACGCTGGGCTACCACGTGGCAGGGACTGTTTCGCAGCGGCGCGAGGGCACCGGGGCCGCGTCGGTGCTCGGCACCGGTAAACTGGCGGAGCTTGCGGCGCTGACAGGCGGCACTGGCCTTGCGGCCTCCTTGGCGCCGGCCCAGAAGTCCAAGGCGCGGGAACGGTTCGACGGGGCGGCAGGGCCTTCGCGGCCGGCACCGGATGCCGAAGCCACCCGCAAGCCGGAATACGTGATCGTTGATCACGAGCTATCCCCCAGCCAGATCCGTAACCTGGAGCGCGCCACGGGCGCCCAGGTGCTCGACCGCACGGGCGTCATCGTCGAAATTTTCCATCGCCATGCCAATACGCGCGAGGCGAAGTTGCAGGTCGAGATGGCGCGGTTGAAGTACGTCGCGCCGCGCTTGCGCGAAGCCTCGGGCGGCGGCGAGCGTCGGCAGGGGCCGGGTGCTGGCGAAAGCACGCTTGACCTGGACCGCCGCAAGATTCGCGACCGGCTGTCGGAACTGAAGGATCAGTTGGAAGCCATTCAACGCGACAGCGACCAGCGCCGCACGGCCCGCCGCGAACAGTTGCGCGTCGCGCTGGTCGGCTACACCAACGCCGGCAAGTAGTCGCTGATGCGGGCGCTGACCGGCAGCCAGGTTCTGGTGGAGGACAAGCTGTTTGCCACGCTCGACACCACCGTGCGCGTGCTGCAGCCCGAGACGCGGCCACGCGTGCTGGTCTCGGACACCGTGGGTTTCATCAAGCAGTTGCCGCATGACCTGGTCGCTTCGTTCCGGTCCACGCTGGCTGAGGCGCTGGAAGCGTCGTTGCTGCTTTTCGTGGTGGATGCTTCCGACCCGACCTATGAGGCGCAATTGGACGTCAGCCGCAGCGTGCTTCGTGAGATTGGTGCGGATACCGTGCCTTCGCGGCTGGTGCTGAACAAGATGGACCGGGTGGATCCCGCTGGCCGCGCGACGCTGCTCGACCGGCATCCCGACGCCATCTTTCTCTCGGCGCAGGCGCCTGAGGACGTGGCCGCACTGCGCGAAACCATTGTGGCTTTCTTCGAAGTGGCGATGGTGGAGGACGTGCTGCTCGTGCCGTATGCCAAGCAGGGGCTGATCGGCGAGGTCTATGACAATGCGCGGGTGCTGGCGGAGACTTACGACGAGACGGGGCGGGTCCTTCGGGTCCGCGGTCTGCCCGCTACGATCGCACGGTTACAGCGGAGCCTTGCCGCCCACTGAACCGGGGGATGGGCAAAGCGGGATGTTTTGCGATGGGGTTGTTCGTTGGTTGGCTGTGGTTGCCAAGCCAACACCCAGCAACGCGCAGCCCCGGATGGACCGGCTTGAGGCTGCTCAAACCACGCCGCATGGCCGAATGATGCATGCGCAGCGGTAGGTCCAGGGTCGTTCGGTGGGCACCGTCGTCGCGGCCATGGCCGGAGCGGCCAAGCGGCCGGCAGATGGCGCGATCTGGCGTGGGGCTGCGGATGCACGGCTGCGAACGGCGTCGCAGCCGAAACCGGCCGCCGCGATCTGCCCCGTCGGCGTCCTACCTGCCGCGTGGCAGGCCGGCCACGACGCCTGGGCGCGAGCATTGCGGCGATACCCCATGGGCGGCAAACCACGCCCACCCCTCGGCTGCTGCCTGCAGACCACACGGTGGAGCCACCGGCGGGTTGAGGTGCCGCAGAATTGGTCATCTGGCCAAGCGACGCCGCCCAACCCCGACCAAAACAGCCCCAAGCATCGCCTGCGGAGGGTGACCGGGACGTACCCGCCTCCCCCCGGGCCGCCAAAAAAAGCGGCCGCTGGGACCCTTCCCGTCAGGCGGCCGCCAGCCCGGACTTCAGGGTGACGATCAGCTTTTCGACCGCGGTGGGCTTGTCGGTCTTGTCGATGGCCGCGACCTCGGCCGCCAGTCGGTCGAGCGCCTGTTCATAGATCTGGCGTTCGCTGAAGGACTGGTCCGGCTGCCCCGCATTGCGGTGAAGGTCACGCACCACCTCGGCGATGGCGATCGGGTCACCGGAGTTGATCTTCTGTTCGTATTCCTGCGCGCGGCGGGACCACATCGTGCGCTTGATGCGGGCGCGGCCTTTCAGCGTGTCCAGCGCTTCGCCGATCTTCGGCCCATCGGCCAGCATCCGAAGGCCCGAAGAGGCGGCCTTGCCGATCGGGACCTTCAGCGTCATGCGATTCTCGTCGAAGGTCACGACGATCATCTTGATCGTCGCCCCCATGACCGGCAGTTCCTCGATCCCCTGCACCTGGCCCACGCCGTGCGTCGGGTAGACGACATGATCGCCTGCCTTGAAGTCCTTGCCATTGTTGCCGAGCGGCTTGGGCGGGGGCTTGGGCATGCCAGTGATGGGCGGGCGACCCACCCCAGGCGGTAGTGTGCCCGGCGGGTAGCTCAGCGGCGCCGCCGTGACGGGGGGGGTATCGGAAACGTCTGTCGGTGATGTCATTGCCAAGGGTGCGGAAGCCTGTGTCTCGGCGAAGCCGCGGTTTGCGGGAGCGCTGGTGGAAGTCGGTGGACGGGAGGCGGTAGCAGTCACCGACGCCTTGATCTCACCTGGGATGGCCGCTGCCCGTTTCGCAGGGGCCGGCTTGGCAGGGGCCGGCTTGGCTGGTTCCGCGGCATGCGTTGCCGCCGGGGCGGCCGGCGCGTCGACGGCCGCCTTGACCAGGGGCTTGACGGCCGCGGTCTTTGCCGAGGGGCGCGCGCTGGGGGCAAGGACCGGGGCCGGGATCGGGGTCGGGGATGGCGCCGCTTTCGGCGTGGATGCTGCCTTGGCGGGCGCCGCGGGCTTTGCGGGTGCGGCTTGACCGGGGGACTTGGCGGGCGCGGTCCTTGCGGGCTTGACGGGTGCTTGCTTCGCCGCGGGACTGGCCGAAGCCGTCTTTGGCGAAGGCTTTGCCGCAGCGGCTTTCGCGGAGGGCTGGGTGGCCTGCTTGACGGGCTTGACCGGAGCCTTCTTCTGGCTGCCCTTTCCACTTGCTGCCATCTTCACTGTTCCTGTATCGAGCCGCGAATGCCGACCGCCGGGTTGACGAGGCCGGGCCGCACATCCTGCGCGAATGACCGTCTCCGCAGCCGACACCGAAGTGCCGCCGCGAGACGCAAGACCATAACAGAAAACAAAGGCTATGTCAGCGGCCCGCTGCCGGGTCAGCCCTTGCCGGGTTCGGGACTGAAGAGCGCCATCTTGCCGGGCTTGTCTTTCCAGGCGTCGGCATCCTCTGGCGCCTGGCCCTTGCGCGTGATGTTCGGCCACTGCGCCGCGTAGGTGCGGTTCAATTCGGCATAGGCCGCGGCCTTGTCGTCACTGTCTGGCAGGATGGCTTCCGCGGGACATTCCGGTTCGCACACGCCGCAATCGATGCATTCGTCGGGGTGAATGACCAGCATGTTCTCGCCGACGTAGAAACAATCCACCGGGCAGACTTCGACGCAGTCCATGTACTTGCACTTGATGCAGCTTTCGGTGACGACGTAGGTCAAGGGTGCGCGCTCCGGTTCGGCAGGTGTTAGATGGCGCGGGCCCCGGCGCAAGTCCAGATGCTGCGGCGCAAGGCAGGCGTCAGCCCGGCGCGGGGGCCGACAAATCCTCATACAGCGCGCGGGCTTCCGGCGCCGGGCCGCGTCGTTCAGCAAGCGCCATCACGCGCCAGACCCTGATGCTGGCACGTTCCCCATGGCCAACCGCGATGGTCAGCACGTCGCCCGGACCGATCTTGGCATGCGGCTTGTCGGTCGGCTGGCGGTTCACCCGCACTGCGCCGCCGGCCACCAGGCGCGCGCAATCGGCGCGGGTCTTGGCCAGGCGGGCGCACCACAGCCAGGCGTCGAGTCGTTGCCGACCGCCGCCCTCTGTCATGCCGGGACGATCACGGCCTCACGGCTTCCGCAGCAGGTTCGCCAGGACCGAGAAGGGGCTGTCGGGGTCTGGGCCGCGCTTCGGCTCAAAAACCACTTGCGTCCGCGGCGGGCCGCGGTCGCGAAAGCCGCCACCGGTGCGGGGGCCGTCGCGGTTGTCGCGCGACCCGGGCCCACCCGGCGGCTTGCCGCGATAGGGCGCGCGCTGGCCATCCCGCTGGCCGTCTGCCTGGCGTGCAGATCGGGCTTCGCCCTCGGCACGAGGGGGTCGGGCTTCGCCCTCGGGGCGCGGGGGTCGGGCTTCGCCCTCGGGGCGTGCAGATCGGGCTTCGCCCTCGGGGCGAGGGGGTCGGGCTTCGCCCTCGGGGCGCGGACCGCGGCCCTCCGCCCCCGTGCGCGGGCGCCGCTGGTCGGTGCCGCGGGGCCCCTGGTGCCGGCCGCCTTCGCGACGCGGCGGCCGGGCCTGGTCGGCGGCCGCAGCGTCAGCGGGGGCCTCGCCCTCCGCGGTCGCGGCAACGACCGGGTCGGCCGGGCGGGCGCGCTGGCGGTCGCGGCGGCTGCGGCGGGGGCCGTCGGCATCGCTGGCCGGCTGTTCACGCGGGCGGTCGCGGCGCGGGGCCTGCGCCTGGCGCGGCCGGGCGGCGACCAGGTTCGGGGCCGGCGGACCGAACGCGTCCTCGGCCAGGGCTTCCGGCGGCACAGCGGCGAAGCCGAGCCCCGCCAGGACCCCACCCAAAGCATCGGCCTTCACGCCCATGCGGCTGACGTTTTCGGGCGGCAGCACGGCTGGCCCGCGGCGGGTCATGTGACCCAACTCGCCGGCGATGCGTTCGGCCACGTCCAGCCGCAACGCCGCAGCCCCCATGGGCATCCAGCCCATGGCGGCACCAAAGCCGCGCGGCCAGTCCAGCAGCGGTGCCGTTGAAACCAACCCGCCACCCGGCAGAGAAGGCACCTTCTGCTGCGCCCGCAGCGCCCAGATCTGCGCCCGCAGCGCCATGGCGCGCGGCTTCAGCATCTCGGGGATGTACAGCGCGAAGCGCCCGGCGCGGACGCCGATCGCCTTCAGCTTCTCCCGCTGTTCCTGCGTCATCCGCGGGTCCGAGCCGCCCGGCAGCAGCCCCAGGTGTTCGCGCAGGGTAAAGACCGGGCCGCGCAGGGCCGCGTCCTCGGCGGCCTTGGCCTCGACCGCCAGCAGGGGCGCGAAGTCGCGCGCGATCACCGCATCCAGCCAGGCCTGCAGGCGAATGCGCACGCGTTCGCGGGCGGGGCCGTCCAGGAACTCCGAGGGCAGGGGCTCGACCTGCGGCTTGATCGGCTCAGGCCCCGGCTTGAGCCGGGCGACCTCCGCCCCTTCCCACAGGATGCGATGCAGGTCGGTCAGGCTAAATTTCGGGTCCTCGGCCGCCTCCAACAGGGCCACGCGGCGGGGCATTTCCTCCCGCAGCGCACGCCGGGCGGCACGCAGGACGAGCTTCTTGTCATCGGCCTCGGAAGCCGAGGGGTCTGGCGTGAAGGCGAAGCCCTCGATCTTCCCGACCGGATGACCCTCCACTACCACGGCGCCGTCGCGGGTGACGGCGGACAGCAGGTCTTCCTCGGTATCGTCCAGCGCGCGGATCAGATGGGCGGCACGACGATCGACGAAGCGAGCAGTCAGTTTTTCATGCAGCGCGTCGCTGACCGCATCCTCGGCGGCGCGGGCCTCGTTCTGGAACCGCTCGGCGTCGCGGAGCCAGTCCTGGCGAGCGGCGACATAGGCCCAGGTGCGGATCGCCGACAGCCGCGCCATCAGCGTGTCGATGTCGCCATCGGCGCGATGGGTGATGGCGATCTGGCTGGCGATCCAGTCTTCCGGCAGGGCACCATCCTCGACCAGATGGGTGAAGACGCGCTGACAGAAACGGGTGTGGCTATCATCCGCCAGTTTCCGGAAATCCGGGATCTGGCAGGCTTCCCACAGCAGTTTCACCCGCGACTTGCCGGCGGCATGGCGACGCACCGCCTCGTCCCGCGACAAGGCGTTCAGGGTGATGTGGTCGGTCGCGTCATTTCCCTTGGCCAGGCCCGGCAGGGTTGCCGGCGCGGCCAGGCTGTCCAGCAAGGCATCGACATTGGCAAAGTCGAGGTTGGAATTGCGCCAGGCGATGGCGGCCAACGGCTCGAAGCGATGCGCCTCGACCCCCTGCACCATGTCGTCGTCCAGGCTCGGGCAATCCGCGGTGGTCCCGAACGTGCCGTTGCGCATGCCACGGCCGGCGCGGCCGGCGATCTGGGCCGCTTCCTGCGTCGTCAGCGGCCGCGGCCGGTGGCCGTCGAATTTCTGCAGGGCGGCGAAGGCGACATGGTCCACGTCCATGTTCAACCCCATGCCGATGGCGTCCGTCGCGACCAGAAAATCCACCTCGCGATTCTGGTACAGCGCCACTTGGGCGTTGCGGGTGCGAGGCGACAGCCGGCCCATGACCACGGCGCAACCGCCACGGCGGCGGCGGATCGCCTCCGCGATCGCATAGACCTCGCCCGCCGAGAAGGCGACGACGGCGGACCGCGGCGGCAGGCGGGTGAGTTTCGCAGGCCCGGCATAGGTCAGTTCCGACAGCCGCGGCCGGGTCTCGATCTCGATATGCGGCACCAGGCGATGCAGCAGTGGCCGCATCGTCTCGGCCCCGAGGAACATCGTCTCCACCATGCCGCGCGCATGCAGCATGCGGTCGGTAAAGATGTGCCCGCGGTCGGGGTCGGCGCAGAGCTGGATTTCATCGACCGCCAGGAACTCGACCCGGCGGTCGAGCGGCATGGCCTCCACCGTGCAGGCGAACCATTTGGCCTCCGGCGGGATGATCTTTTCCTCGCCGGTGATCAGCGCGACGTAGCGCGCGCCCTTGGCCGCGACCATGCGGTCGTAGTTCTCGCGCGCCAGCAGGCGCAGCGGGAAGCCGATGATGCCCGAGGCATGGCCCAGCATCCGGGTGATCGCCAGATGCGTCTTGCCGGTGTTGGTCGGGCCAAGGACGGCTTTTACGCGCGGGTGGAAATCGCTCATGCGGCAGTGTGTGAAGCCCGGCGCGTTGCTTGGCAACCGGCTTGCCGTGCAGCACCCTGACGACCGTGTCCCCTGGCCTCGCCCATGCTCTGCTGCTGACGGCCCTGCTGGGGGCGGTGGGGGTCATCCTGCCGTTCCTGCCGGCCTTGCTGGCGGCCGGCGGGCTCCACCCGTCGCAGGTTGCGATGGTGCTGGCCGCCGGCAGCGCCACGCGGGTCATTGCGGGGCCGCTGGGGGGCCGCTTGGCCGACGCCCTGGGCGATCCGCGCCGCGTGCTGCTGGTTGCCTGCGTCCTGGCTGGGCTGACGGTCGGCGGCTTCGGCCTGGCGGCAGGTTTCCTGGGCTTTCTGCTGGTCCAGATACTGCACAGCGCGGTGCATGCGCCGATCCTGCCGATTGCCGAGATGCTGACGGTCCAGGGCGCCCGGCAGAACCTGTTCGACTATGGCCGGGTGAGGGGCCTGGGCAGCCTGGCCTTCATCGTCTTCGCCACGCTTTCCGGTGTTGTTGTCGGCCGCTGGGGCCACTGGCCGCTGCCCTGGATCGTGCTGGGGCTGTTCCTGGCCGCCACGCTGGCCGCCACCGCCTTGCCGCGCCTGCCGCGCGTCGCCCGCCGTCGGGGGGGGCTGCGCGAGGCCCTGGCCTTGCCTGCCTTCCGGCGGCTGCTGGTGCTGTCCGGTCTGATCCAGGGCAGCCATGCCGTCTACTACGGGTTCAGCACCATTCACTGGCTTGCCGAGGGGCTGTCGCCGACCGTGATCGGCCTGCTCTGGTCGCTCGGCGTGCTGGCCGAGGTGGTGCTGTTTCTGTTCGCCGGGCGTTTCGCCGACCGCTTGGGCTGGCGCGGGCTGACGTTGATCGCCGCAGGCTTCGGCATGATCCGCTGGGGCGTCACCGGCACCACATCCTGGCTGCCGGCGCTTGTGCTGGCGCAGACCATGCACGCAGCGACCTTCGCCTGCCAGCACCTGGCCGCGATGCGCACCCTGGTCACGGTGGTGCCAGCGCATGCCCAAGCCTCGGCGCAGACACTGCACGCGGCGGTAGGGGTGGGGCTGCCCTTGGGGCTGCTGACGCTGGGGGCCGGGCCGCTCTATGGCGCCGTCGGGGGCCATGCCTTTTGGGCCATGGCGATTGTCTGCGCCGCGGCGGCGGCGGTGGCGCTGGCAACGAAGGACCGCTGACGCGTCAGAAATGCACGATGGCGCTGGCGGTCAAGCGCTGCGACGTGCCCTGGCTGGCGGTCAGACCGCCGACGGTGACCGGCACCAGCAGGTCGCGCGTGCTCACCATATATTCAATGCCGAGGTCGAGCGAGGCGAGCGGGCTCCAGATCAGATTCACCAGCCCCTGTTGCAGCCGGGTGTTGAGCAGCCGTGCGCCATTGCCGGTCGGCGAAAAGCCTGCGGCGAAGGCCGGGTAACGCAACTCCGCATAGGCGTAGTAGGCATTGGCCCGCAGCGTGTCGGCGATGCGCCATTGGTAGCCGGCTGAGACGGACAGAACATCGACCGTATCCAACGCCGCTGGCGCATTGCCCGGCTGGTTCAGCACCGCTCCCTGGCCGTTCGACGTCGAATCGAGATACCGCCCGATGCCCGATCCGTAGTTCACCTGGGCCGAGACGAAGTCCCGTCCGAAGGTGCGCATCGAGGTCATGGCACCGAGCCCCCAGCCGATGGTCGATTGGGTATCGGAAACGCCCGGGGCGTTCAGATTCGCCTCGATCTGCCGCGCCATGCCGCGGACGGCGAAGATGCCCCAATCATTGTGATACCGCAGGCGCGCCAGTACGTCCGGCACCTGATTGAAGGCGATGTTGGGCGAGCTGGTCGGATACAGCGTACCGTCGGTGGACGAGGTAAAGTCGGAAAAGGGCTGTTCCACACTGGCCGCGAAGGTCAGCCCATGGCCGAACATATGCGTGTAGCGGACCTGCGGCTGGCGCACCGCCGACAGGCCGAGCGCCGTCGCATTGTCCAGCCGCGTGATGCCGAGCGAGGTGAAGCGTCCTTCGTCCCAATACAGCCCGTCGTCGCTCCATAGGCTATTGAACTGCCCGACCAGCAGCGGCCCGACCGTGCCAAAGGCCAGGCGCAGCCGCGGCTGGTAGCCATTGCTGGTGGCCTGGCCGGACGGTGAGGGGTTGCCGCCCGCAAAGTCGATCTCGACTTGCGTGCGTGCCGGGCCCCAGGCGGTGTCGCTGCGCGTTTCGAAGCCGAGGCGCGTGCGCTTTGCTGTGGTGTTGATGTCACCGCCCTGCAGGCTGGCGGTGCTGGGGCTCAGCGGGATGCTCTGGGCGGTCACCGCTTCGGTCTGGTTGCGGGCGGAGAAATCGAAGGATCCGTCCAGCTTCACGAAGCCGTAGAGGCGAATGGATGTATCCGTCCCCGGGATGCGGACCGAGCGTGGGAAACTGCCGGCCAGCCCTTCGTCCACGGCCTCGCGCACCCCGACCGGGGGCGGGCGGGCGGCTTCGGCCGTTCGCTGCGCGGCCTGGGCCTGGGCTGCGGCGGCGCGGGCCTGATCGGCCGCTTCCCGCGCCTGCCGCAACCCGGTCTGAAGGCTGGCGGGGCTGGGCCGTGGGGCGGCGGGGGCCGGGTCACGGGCGGGTGGGCGGGCCTCCATCCGCTCCATGCGGCGCAACAGGGCTTCCATCTGCCTGGCCTGGGCTTCGACGGTGCGCCGTAGCGCGGCGATGGTCTCGGTGTCGCTGCCCTGAGCCTGGACCGGGGCAGCGAAGGCCAGCAGCCCGCCCGCGAGGGCAACGGGCAGCAGCGGGCGGCGGGTGTGGCGCTGCATGATCGTGGTCCTCACCGAGGATCCGCAGAGCATCACGCGTGCCGCCCGCCTTCAAGATACCCGATCGTGATCCTCTGATCAGCTTCGCGGAAAGTCATAGAGCTGCGCCGGATTGTCCACCAGCACCCGATGCCGCGCCGCCGCATCCGGCACCCAGACGGTCAGCAGGTCGAGCAGCTTCGCGTCATCGGACTTGTCGGGCCCTTCGGTCACATGCGGCCAGTCGCTCGCCCAGACCACCCGCTCGGGCGCAGCCCGCGCATAGCCCGCAGCGACAGGCACGGTGTCCGACCAGTTCCCCGCCGGCCCGACCTTGGTGTCCATGTAGGCGCCCGACAGCTTCACCCAGGTCTTGCCGCCATCCAGCAGCCGGCGCACGGCAGCATAGCCTGGGCTGTTCACGCCCTCGGGCAGCGGAATCCGCCCCAGATGGTCAAAGACGACGGGCACGGGCAGGGCGCGGATCATCGCCTCCTGCTCGGCGATCTGTGGCCCCAGCAGGTGGAACTGGATGTGCCAGCCCATGGGTGCCACGCGGGCCGCCAGTGGCTGCACCATGTCGAAGGTGGTCACACCCGCCTGCACCAGGTTGAAGCGTATGCCGCGCACGCCCGCGGCATGCATCTCGCGCAGGGTGGCATCGGTGACGGAGGGATCGACCACCGCGACCATGCGCGTGCGCTGCGGCCCCAATTCGCGCATCGCCTGCAGGTGCAGGCTATTGTCGGTGCCATAGGTGCTGGGGGTGACCAGCACGGAGCGGCTGGTGCCCAGCCGCGCGCGCAAGGCGTTGTAGTCGGCGGGGCTGGCATCGGGCGGGCGCAGCGTGGTGCGCGGATCGGCCGGGAAGCGCGCGTCGTAGACGTGGTGATGGCAGTCGGTGGCATTCGCGGGGGCGACGAGGCTTGGCGCCTCGGTCCCGCCCGAGAAGCGCACCGCACCTGCGGACCCCTGGGCCAGGACGGGGCGGGCGATGGCGGCCGTGGCCAGGCCGGCCAAAATCATGCGGCGACGAGGTGTGTAGGTCATCGGGCTTTCTCCGTGCCGCGGCTTGGGCGCCGCTTGTGCAGAAAACTATGCGCCGCCTGGCGGAAAAGCCAAGCCGGCCTGCCAAAAGCCTTGCAAGACCCTGCGGCGCTACGCGACGCTTGCGCCGAGCGGACCCTATCGCGGGCCGCCCAGACCCGGCTGCCCGACATGACCCTGCGCCTGACCCGACGCCACGCCCTGCTGGCCGCCCCCGCCACCCTGGCCGCGCGCCCCGCCGCGGCGCGGGAGGCCGTGGATGTGCTGCTGGTGTTGGCGATGGATGCCTCCGGCTCCATCAGCCCCGAGGATTTCCTGCTGCAACGCGAAGGTTATGCCGAGGCATTGACCGACCCGCGTGTGGTCGCGGCCATCCGAAGCAAGCCTTTGGGGTCGGTCGCCATCGCGGTGATCGAATGGGGCAGCCCTGGCGGGTCGCAGACCACCGTCACCTGGCGCCGCGTGCATGACCTGGGCTCGGCCCAGGCCCTGGCCGCTGCCGTGCTGGACGCACCACGCACCACGCAAAGCTACAACGCCATCGGGGATGCGATCCATCACGCGAGCCACCTGCTGCGGGAGGGGCCCTTCACCGCGGACCAGATGGTGATCGATGTCTCGGGCGACGGGCCCGACATGCGCAGCTACCGGCCATCGCCCGTCGCGCGCGATATCGTGGTGCGGCGCGGCATGGTGGTGAACGCGCTGGCCATCGCCGGCCCGATGCGAGGCGGCGAGACGCTG
>JBBQHE010000008.1:0-37636 GCA_038323655.1 Acetobacterales bacterium
GGTGGAAGGTCACGACGGTCTGCTGATCGACCCCTACGCCACGTGGCTCGATCGCGTGCCGCGGCTGCACGGGCCGGTGCCGCGCGCGATCATCGAAGCGCGGTATCCCGCCCTGCGACCGCTGCCGCGCGATGGCGGCGCCCGCGTGATCTACGAGTTGCACGTCCGCGGATTCACCATGACGCATCCGGACGTCCCGCCCGAGGTTCGCGGCACGTTTGCGGGGCTCGCGCATCCGGCCGCCATCGCGCATCTGGCGGGGCTCGGCGTCACCCATGTCGAACTGCTGCCCTGTGCTGCCTGGATCGAGGAGCGGCATCTGCCGCCGCTCGGGCTGACCAATTACTGGGGCTACAATCCCATCGCCTTCCTGGCCCCCGATCCGCGCCTGGCACCGGGCGGGATGGCGGAAGTTCGGTCCGCCATCGCCGCCCTGCATGCCGCCGGGATCGGCGTGCTGCTGGATGTAGTCTTCAACCATACGGGCGAAGGCGATGCGTTGGGGCCGACCCTGTCGCTGCGTGGGCTGGATGAAGCGGGCTATTACCGCATGGCCGGGGGCCGCCTGGTGGATGACACCGGCTGCGGCAACACGCTGGCCTGCGACCGCCCGGTGGTGGTGCGCCTGGTGATGGATGCGCTGCGGCACTGGGCGGCGGCGGGCGTCGATGGCTTCCGCTTTGACCTGGCGGTGACGCTCGGCCGACACGCCACGGGGTTTTCGCCCGAAGCGCCGCTGCTGGCGGCCCTGGCGCAGGATCCTTTGCTGCGCGACCGATTGTTGGTGATGGAGCCCTGGGACATCGGGCCGGGTGGCTATCGCCTCGGCGGCTTTCGTCCGGGCCAGCCGGAATGGAACGACCGTTTCCGCGACGGGGTGCGGCGGTTCTGGCGCGGCGACGCAGGGTACATCGGCCCACTGGCTTCGCGCTTGGCCGGCAGCGCCGATGTGTTCGCCGCCGCACATCGCCCGGCGACCGACAGCCTGAACTTCATCACCGCGCATGACGGGTTTGCGCTGGCTGACCTCGTGGCCTTCACCGCCAAGCGCAACCAGGCGAATGGCGAGGACAACCGGGACGGCAGCGACGACAACGGGTCCTGGAACAACGGCGCCGAGGGCCCGACCGACGATGCCGCCATCCTGGCCCGCCGTGCCGCCGATGCGCGGGCGTTACTAGCGATGCTGCTGGTCGCGCGCGGCACGCCGATGCTGTCGATGGGCGACGAGGCCGGGCGCAGCCAGGGCGGCAACAACAATGCGTATGCGCAGGACAATGCGACCAGTTGGTTCGATTGGGCTGGCATGGACCAGGCCCTGTTCGCTTTCACCGCACGGCTGGTCGCAGCCCGCCGCGCCCATCCCGCGCTGCATGGCGCGTCATGGCTGACGGGGGACGGCGCGCAGGTGCCGGACGTCGCCTGGTTGCGCGCCGACGGGACGGCGATGGCCGAGGCCGACTGGCACGACCCGCACAGCCGCACCCTGCTGGTGGCACTGCACGATGCCGCGGCCGATGACCGCGTGCTGGTGGCGATCCAGGGCACTGACAGCGCCATCGAAGCGACCCCGCCGCCACCGCGCCCCGGTCGCCGCTGGCGCCTGCTGGCCGACACGGCCGACCCCGAGCGACACGGCCCAGTCGCCGGGCGCAGCATGCCCCTGGCGCCACGCAGCCTGCTGCTGCTGGCCGAGGAAGTGGGCGACCCGCCCCACCCTCGGAAAAAGGACCCCGCCCTGCTCGGCCGCCTGGCCGCGGCGGCGGGGATCTCGCCCGACTGGTGGGGGTTTGACGGCCAGCGGCATGCGGTGCCCGAGGACACGCAGCGTGCCATCCTGCACGCCATGCGCCTGCCGGCCGCAACCTCGGCCGAGGCCGCCGACAGCCTGCGCCAACTCACCGAAGACCGTGACCTGCGCCCACTGCCGTGGAGTGCGGTGCTACGCCCCGGCGGGCTCCTGCCACTGGTGGTGCCAGACCGCCGCTGCACGGTGACCATCACCCGCGCCGATGGCGGCACGGAAGCGCATGTGCTGACCCCCTGGGACCTGGCCTCAGGGCAACGCATGGCCGCCGACGGACGCCGCGTGGCGCTGCGCCAGTGGCCGCTGCCGCCGCTTCCGGTTGGGCGCCACAGCCTCAGCCTGGACGGTGCCACCTGCCGCCTGACCGTGACGCCGGGGCGGGGTTTCCTGCCTGCCGCCCTGGCCGATGGCGGCCGCCGCTTCGGCGTGACGGCGCAGCTCTACACCCTGCGCGACGGGCCTGACCGCGGCATGGGCGACCTCGGCACCCTGGCCGCCATGGCGCGGGCGACCGCGGCGATGGGGGGCGCGGTGCTGGGCATCAACCCGCTGCACATGCTGTTCCCCCAGGACCGGTCGCGGGCCAGCCCCTACCACCCCTCCGACCGGCGGTTTCTCGACCCCATGCTGATCGCGCTGGGCCCCGAGCAGCCAGGCGGGGCGCTGATCGACTACCCGGGCCTCTGGGCCGGCAAGCGCGCCGCTCTGGAAGCGGCCTTCGCACCGGAGGAGCCTGGTTTTGCTGCGTTTCGCGCCGCCGGCGGGGCGGCGCTGGAAGCAGGCGCCACCTTCCAGGCCATCGCCGAAACCGCCCTTGGTGCCGATTGGCGCCAGTGGCCGGAGGCCTTGCGCGACCCGGCCTCCGCGGCGGTGCGGCACTTCGCCGGCCAGCACGCGCCCCGCGTTGCCTTCCATGCCTGGCTGCAGTTCCGCGCCGAGGCAGACCTCGCCACCGCCGCCGCCTCGGGGCTGGAGATCGGCCTGTACCGCGACCTCGCCGTGGGCTGCGCGCCCGATGGCGCCGAGGCCTGGGCCAACCAGGCCGGGCTGCTGCCGGGGCTGTCGATCGGCGCCCCACCCGATGCCTTTGCCGCCGAGGGCCAGGTCTGGGGCCTGCCGCCACCCAACCCCCTGGCCGAGGCGCGCGACGGCCACGCCACCTTCGCCGCCCTGCTCGCCGCCAACATGCGCAACGCCGGCGCGCTGCGCATCGACCATGTGCTTGGGCTGCGGCGGCTGTTCCTGGTGCCCGACGGGGCCCGGGGGGCGGACGGCGCCTATCTGGACCGCCCGCTGCACGACCTGCTCGGCCAGGCGGCGCTGGAAAGCCAGGCGGCGCGCTGCCTGGTGGTGGGCGAGGACCTGGGCACCATTCCCGACGGCATGGCCGAAGCCCTGGCCGGTGCGGGCGTGCTGTCCACCCGCGTGTTGCCCTTCGAACGCGACGGCGACCGGTTCCGCCCACCGTCCGCCCTGCCCGCCAGAGCCGCCGTGCATGTCATGACCCACGACCTGCCGACACTGGTCGGCTGGTGGCGGGGCGCGGACCTTACGGAACGCGCGGCACTCGGAATGGCCGCCGACACGGCAGGCCGGGCAGCCGAGAAGGACGCGCTGCTGGCGATGCTGTCCGATGCCGGGCTGTGGGATGGGACCCTGGACATGACCCCGGCCCTGGCCGCCGCGATCCATGCCGCGATCGGCATAAGCGACGCGGCGCTGGCCTTTGTCCAGGCCGATGACCTGGTGCCCGAAACGGTGTCGGTGAACATGCCCGGCACCGACCGCGAAAGGCCGAACTGGCGCCGGCGGCTGTCGGTGCCGGTCGGCGACCTGGCGACGACGCCCTACGCTGTCGCCATCTTGCAGGCGTTGAAGAAACTCAGGCCGTGACGCCCCATTTACGGCCGATGTCGGCAAAGAAGCCGCTGGCCTCGCGGATCACGATCCAGGCGTTCAGGAAATTCACGAAGACCGGGTCGTTGATGGTCAGGAAGGCCATCGGGATCGGGTTGCGCGGGCGGTCGGTGAAAAGGCTGACCAGCTGCGGATATTCCCGCGTCAGGAAGGCGGCTTCGATCAGGCTGCTCATGGTCGCATCGACCCGGCCGCTGATGAGTTCCTGCCAGTCGCGGGCCGGGCTTTCGACCCGGCGCAACGTGGCCTGGGGCAGCGCGCCCTGGACGAATTGCTCCATCGTGGTGCCGAGGTTGGTGCCGATGGTGACGCCGCGCACGTTCAGCGCGTCCCAGGTCGTGTACTTCGCGGCATCGGACCGGCGCACCAGCGGCACGAAGGCGTTGCGGCCCCAGGGCGTGGTGAAGGACGCCGCCATGGCACGCGCCACGCTCATCGAGGTGCCGGTGAACACCGCATCGTACTGGTCGGCCTGCAGGCCGTTGATCAGGGTGCGCCAATCGGTTGCGACGAACTCGGCGCGGACGTTCATGTCGCGCGCCAGCTGTTCGGCCGCCTCGATCTGATGGCCGGCGTAGCCGCGGGTGGCGGGGTCACGGAAGGACATGGGGTTGAAGTCGCCCGTCGTGCCGAAGCGGATGCGGCCTGCCGCCTGGATCGCTTCCAGCCGCCCACGGGCCGCGCCCTGCGCCTGGACGGGGGTTGCCGCCATCGCGAGCGGAGCGCCCAGCAAGGCGGCGGCGGAGAGGTCGCGTCGGTTCATGGCAAAAACCTTTCGGGGATGCGCCGGTTGCGTCCGGGGCCGATAGCGCGAGATACGATCACATGGTGCTTTCTGAAAGGGTTTCGATGACACGACGTCTCTGGCCCCTTCTGCTCGCTTTGCCGCTGATGGGCTGCGGCGGCACCTGGGCCTGGCATATCGTGAACCCGATGGATGCGCGGGGGGCGGCGAACCTGTGGTTCCTGCTGTCCGGCTTCACCGCGACCATCCCGCTGTCCCTGGCGGCGATGGTTCTGTCGCTGTCCCTGGGTTTTTGTCTCGCAATGGCGGGGTTTTCGGCCTGGCGTCCGCTGCGGTGGTTCAACCGCGGCTATGTGGAACTGTTCCGCGCGGTGCCGATCCTGGTGCTGATCCTCTGGGCCTATTACGGGCTGCCGGTGGTGCTGGATGTCCGGCTGTCGGTCTTTACTGCCGCGGTGCTGGCGATTGCCCTCTGTGATTCCGCCTTTGAGGCCGAGATCCTGCGCGCCGGCATCCAGTCCGTCGAACTGGGGCAGCGCGAGGCCGCCTTGGCGCTTGGCCTGTCGCGCTGGCATGTGATGCGCTTCATTGTGCTGCCGCAGGCGATCCGGCGCGTCCTGCCGCCGATCGCCAATCAATTCATCTATGTCGTGAAGATGTCGTCGCTGGCCAGCGTGATCGGCTTCCCCGAACTCACACGCAAGGCGAATGAGCTTGTGGTGACGGTGTTCCGGCCGCTGGAACTCTACACCATCCTGATTCTGGAATACCTGGTGCTGATCCTGGTGATTTCCTTCGCCGTGCGTGCGCTGGAGCGGCGTATGGCCGTCGGCACTACCCGCGGATCAGCGACCGTCCCGTCATCGCCGCCGGCTGCTTGAGCCCGAGCAGGCCGAGCAGCGTCGGCGCCACATCGGCCAGGCGCCCATCGGCCAGCGCCGCGGCCGTGGTGCCGACCAGCACGCAGGGCACGATGTTCAGCGTGTGGGAGGTATGCGGCCCGCCCGTCGCGGGGTCGCGCATGGTCTCGGCGTTGCCGTGGTCGGCGGTGACCAGCAGGGCACCGCCCGTGTCGCGTATGGCGGCCACGATGCGCGCCAGGCCCGCGTCCACCGCCTCCACCGCCTTGATCGCGGCGGGCAGGCTGCCGGTATGGCCGACCATGTCGGCATTGGCGAAGTTCAGCACGATCAGGTCATGCGCGCCGGCGCGGATCGCATCCTCCGCGCGGCCGGCCAGTTCCGGCGCCGACATTTCGGGCTGCAGGTCGTAGGTCGCAACCTTGGGCGAGGGCACCATCACCCGCGCCTCGCCAGGCAGCAGGCTCTCCTCGCCACCGTTCAGGAAGTAGGTGACATGCGGGTATTTCTCCGTCTCGGCCATGCGGAGCTGCGTGAGGCCGGCGATCGCGACCGTTTCCCCCAGCAACCCGTCCATGGACTGCGGCGCGAAGAGCGTCGCCTGCAGCGCATCCAGCGCGGTGGAATACTGCGTCATGCCGGCGGCCGCGCTGAGGCTAGGCAGCCGCGCGCGGGCAAAGCCCGCGAAGTCCGGGTCCAAAACGGCGGTCATGATCTCCCGCACCCGGTCGGCGCGGAAATTGAAGCAGAGCACGGAGTCGCCATCGGCCATGCCGGCGTAGTCGCCGATCACCGAGGCGGGCACGAACTCATCGCTCTTGCCAGGCACCAGTGCGGCCATGGGGTCGGCGACGCGCGGTGCCTCGGCAAGCACCATCGCATGCCAGGCCTGGGCCACGCGTTGCCAACGGTTGTCGCGGTCCATGGCGAAGTAGCGCCCGGTCAGCGTGGCCAGCCGCGCACCTGCGGGCAGTGCGGCCAGGAAGGCCGGCACATCGCGCAGTGCCGCATCGGGCGCGCAATCCCGCCCATCGGTCCAGCCATGCACGGCGACCGGCACGCCGGCCGCGGTGATGGCGCGGGCCAGGGCGATGGCATGGCGCTGGTGGCTATGGACCCCGCCTTCCGACAGCAGCCCCAGCAGATGCACCGTGCCGCCGCGCGCCTTTGTCGCCGCGATCAGCGCGACCAGCGCCGGCAGGTGGGCCAGCGACCCATCGTCGATCGCCGTGTCGATCCGCGGCAGGTCCTGCATCACCACGCGCCCGGCGCCAAGGTTCAGGTGCCCCACTTCCGAATTGCCCATCTGCCCGACCGGCAGGCCGACATCGGGGCCGCAGGTCTTGAGGTAGCAGCGCGGCCCCGCGGCCCAGAGCGCATCGAAGCAGGGCGTGTGCGCCAGGGCCACGGCATTGTCGGCGCAGCCGGGCCGAAAACCCCAGCCATCCAGGATCACCAGCATCACGGGCTTTGGGCGGGGCATGGGCGGTCTCGTTCAACGCAGCGTCAAAGTGTCGGTATCCCCCGGCGTCGCACCCGGCAAGCGGGGGGCGTTCAACGCCCCTGGCGCAGCGCCGCGATTTCCGTGCGCAAGGCGCGCAACTCGGCCAGGACCGGATCTTCCACTGCCCCCAGGCGATCATCGCGGAGCGTCTGGATGCTCTCGACGATCACCCCGATAAAGAGGTTCAGCACGACAAAAGTGCTGATCACGATGAAGGGCATGAAGAACAGCCAGGACCAGGGCTGGTGCTCCATTGCCGGCTTCACGATGTTTGCCCAGTCGTCCAGCGTCATGAGCTGGAACAGGGTGAAGAAGCTGGCGCCGAGCGTGCCGAAGGCCTCGGGCATCGCCTCGCCGTAGAGTTTCGTCGCCATCACCGCGAAGACGTAGAAGATCAGCAGCATCAGCAAGACGATGCTGCCCATGCCGGGCAAAGCCTTCAGCATCGCCTCGACCACGTGCCGCAGCGAAGGCACCACGCTCAACAGGCGTAGCACACGCAGCACACGCAGGGCGCGCAGCACGGCCAGCGGGCCGCTGGCTGGCGCCCAGGCGATGCCGACCACCAGCAGATCGAAGATGCCCCAGGGGTCGCGGAAGAAGTCGCCGCGATGGGCGTAGATGCGCAAGGCGAGTTCGGCCGTGAACAGCCACAGCAGCGCCCGGTCCAGCCCGAGCAGCAACACGCCCCAGCCCGAGGCCATGATCGTGCCGCTCGTCTCCAACCCGAGCGTGACCGCGTTCAGCAGGATCAGCCCGATGACGATGCGCTGGAACATGTCGGAGGTGACGAGGCGGCCAGCAGCAGCGCGCGTGTTCGACATGGCAAAGATAACCCCGATGCAATCTTGCCCGGGGGATTGGCCATTCACGCAGCGGCGGTCAAGTCACCCGAAGATGACAGCGGGCACACCAAAAATGCTGCGGTGGAAGTGCAGCAGCGCGGCCCAGGACACCACCGCCAGGACCGGCGCGACCCAGCCGATTTCCCGCAAGCTCAGACGGTTCCGCCCAGCCAGGATGGCGGCGAAGGGAATGATCGAGGTCGCGCCCGCGAAGCCCGCCCATTCCGCCGGGCGCTTGGCGCGCAGCTTGCCGTCGATGGAGGGCATGCCGAGCAGCGTGGTCACGGCAAAAGCTGCGAAGAAGATCAGGCTGGCGCTGTCGCCATTGGCCCCGGCATGCAGCACGGCCCAAAGCGTGAAGGACCACAGCATGGGGTGGCGCGTGACCCGGGTGATGCCGCGCGGTTCCAGGGCCAGTGCGGCTTCGGCCGCCACGGCCGTGGGGTTGGGCGCGGTGACCGAGGCAAAGAACAGCAGGAAGGCCGGCAGCATCAGCGCCGCCATGACCCAGCGATAACCGATGGAGGCTACCCAGAACACGCTGCTGTCGGGCATCGCCGCCTGCCAGGCGTTCACCAGCAACGCGATCGCTGCGACCGAACCCACCGAGAAGACGCCGCGGAACCAGCCCTCGCCCAAGCGCGCGACCAGCACGCCGCGCAGTGGCGACCCGGCAATGCCGACATGCACGCCGATCCAAAACAACGCCGCCAGGAAAAGCATCATGTCTGCACCACCCCCGCCGCGGCCAGAGCCGTGGCATCCAGCCCGAGTTCCGCCAACAGGTCAGCGGTGTCCTGACCGGCACGTGGCGGCTGCCGGCGCAGCGGCAAGGGGCCATCGGCCATACGCACCGGCGTCAGCGGCAGCGGCGCAGTGACACCCGGCGCCAAGATGGTTTCCGCCATCAGCCCGCCAGCCAGCAGGTGCGGATCGGTGAACAGATCCTCAGGCCGGTTCACCGGCGCCGCCGGGATCAGCGCGGCATTGCAGGCCGCCATGACCTCGGCGACCGTCATGGCCCCGAACAGCGCCTGCAGGCGCGGCATGATGCGGCCCCGCCCCGCCACGCGCTGGGCGTTGGTGGCAAGCGATGGGTCGGCGCCCAGGTCGGCCAGACTGGCAAACCGTTCGACCATCCGAACCCAGTGCTGGTCACTGACCACACCCACAAAAACCTGGCCGTCGCTGGCGGCAAAGACATCGTAGATCGCCCAGGTGACCAGGCGTTCCGTCATCGGCGGCACCGGCTGGCCGCTGATGGCCCCGGCCGCCATGTGCTGGGCGACCAGGAAAGCCACGCTTTCGAACAGGCTGGCGGCGACTTTCTGGCCGCGGCCCGTGGTCTCGCGCATGCGCCAGGCAGCCTGCATGCCGATCACGCCGAACATCCCGCCCATGATGTCCACGACACTCGCCCCCGCGCGCAGCGGGCGGCCGGCGGGGCCGGTCATGAAGGCCAGCCCCCCCTGCATCTGTACGACCTCATCCAAGGCCGGCAGGTGTTCGTAGGGCCCGGGCAGGTAGCCCTTCAGCGTGCAGTACACGAGCCGCGGGTTGATCACCGCCAGGCTGTCATAATCCAGCCCCAGGCGCTCCATCGTGCCCGGGGCAAAATTCTCGATCAGCCCATCGGCGGTGGCGACGAGCTTCTTCAGAACCGCGATGCCCTCGGGGTTCTTCAGGTCCACCGCAAAGGATTTCTTGTTGCGGTTGAAGGTCGGAAAGAACCCCGTCCCAAAGCCCACCAGCCGCCGCGTGCGGTCGCCGCCCGGCGGTTCGATGCGGATCACCTCGGCCCCCAGGTCGCCCAGGATCACCCCGCAGGACGGGCCCATGATAGTATGGCCGAAGTCCAGGACACGCAGGCCTTCCAGCGGCAGAGACATCAGTGCGGCACCTGGCGGGCCGACTGGCCATAATGCGCGCGGCGTTCCGGCGGCACCGGGCAGCGCCCTGCGGCGCGTTCCAACAGCGTCCGGGCGTCGTCGATCAGCCCGGCCTTCATGGCGCTGTCCAGGAACAGAATTTCCAGCACGGCCTGCTGGGCGTGGCTGCCGCCGAGTTCGCCCATCGTGGACAGGGCGGGCCGCAGCGCTGCCACCGCCTGGGCGTGTTCGCCGCGGGCGTGATGCAGCGCCGCCCGGCAGGCCGGCAGCCCGCTGCGGGCCAGGATGGCAGCGTTTGTGCCGGTCCCGCGTGCGGCCTCGGCCACTGCATGCAGCAGGTGGGCCGCCTGCTGGAAACGCCCTGTGGCGCCCAGCGCCATCATCCAATGCGGCAGGGTAAAAGCCGACTGCGTGTCGCCGATGCGCGCCTCGGCGCGGTCGGCCAGTTCCACCCAGCGGTCGCCCACATCCACCCCCTGGAGGGACAAGCGGAACAGCATCGACGCCGCGTTCTGCACATCCACGAACATATCCGGCAGCGCCTGGGTCAGCGGGCTGGCCAGGTCGCGGAAGCCGTGATCGTAAAGCCGCAGCACCGCGGCGGTGTCACCCCGTTCGTGATGGAACAGCGCACGATGCCACAGCAGGTGGTGGCGGATGCTGTTCGCCCCCTGCCACTGCGCTTCCAACCCCTCCAGCCAGGTGATCCCTTCGCCGCGCCGACCCTGCATTTCCAGCACATGGGCGACGCCATGGGCGGCCCAGACATCGCTCGGCACCAGGTCAACCGCCCGTCGTCCCGCCGCCTCAGCCTCGGCGTAGCGACCCACTTCCTCGTAAGCAAAGCAGCGACAGGCGAGGTAGCTGGCCCAATGCGGCAGCTCCTCGGCCCAGTGCGGCCCGACGCGATCCACCGCCTGGGCCATCTGCGGCCCGCGGCCGAGCCAGAAGGCGACGAAGTGATGCAGGCGGAAGGCCAGGGCATCGGTCGGGTGCTCGGCCAGGATCGCTTCCCAGATTAGCAACGCCTGGTCGAGGTCGCCCTCGACCCAGGCCGCCAGCGCCGCGGCATGGGCGCATTCGCGCGGCGTGCCGCCGGCAGCGACCGCAAGTGCGGCACTTTTCCACGCCGAAGGCAGGGCCGCGGCGTTGTAGGTCAGCATCGCGAAACTGCCGCGCAGGATGGCGGCGAAGGGCGCCTCGGGGTCCAGCGCCACAAAAGCCTTCAGTTTTTGGGGCGCATCCTGGGCATAGGCGAGATAGGCGCCGACCACCGCATCGAAGGCGGTAGCGGCTTCCGCCGAGGCCAGGGTGACGGGCAGGCCATGGGCGTCTTTCTGCATGGGCGCGAGCCTAGCCTACCAGCGCAGCCCCGTCAGCGCCGCGATGGGGGTGACGCCCGCCGCCGCCGCTTCCGCGGCCAGGACGCCGGGGTCCGGCCGTGCGTGGGAGGCCTCGGCCAGCCCCGTCAGCGCCCAGAGCGCGTCAATCCCGGCCGCCTGCGCGCCGGCCAGGTCGGTGCGCGGGCTGTCGCCGATCGCCAGCACGCGGGACCGGTCGGTGATGCCCAGCATCTCCAGCACGGGCGGATAGGCACCTGGGTCGGGCTTGCCGACCTCAAAGATCGGGCCGCCGCCGAGGTCGCGGTAGATATCGGCCAGGGCGCCGGCGGCGATCAGCCGCTCACCGGCGACCATCACCTCGCGGTCCGGGTTGACGCAGATCATCGGCAGGCGGCGGGCGGCGGCGGCCTTCAGCGCGGGGATATAGGCGCGGGCGTCGTTGTTCCCGGCCTCGGGTTCCGGCCCGGTATTCAGCACGAATTCGGCGCCGATGGCGGATTTGCTCAGCACGATGTCCAGCCCCTCGGCGACGCTGAGGTCGCGCCCCGGGCCGATGTGGAAGGCATGGGTGCCGAGGGCGGCAAAGAAGGGCAGGTCGCGGTGCAGCAGGAAGCGGTGGGTCAATTCACCGCTGGTCATGATGCCGTCATACAGCGGGGCGCCGATGTTCATCCCCGCCAGCATCTCGGCCACATACCAGGCCCGGCGCGGCGCGTTGGACAGGAAGGCGACCTTCTTGCCCATGGTCTGCAAGGTCGTCAGCGCATGGATCACCCCCGGATACGGCGTGCGCCCGTCATGCACCACGCCCCAGAGGTCGAGGATGAAACCATCGTAGCGATCGGCCAGGGATTCGATGCCGTCCAGGATTTCCATCACGCATCCACTCCCACGGCATCGGCGACCGATGCGAAACCATCGCGCCGCAGCAGGGCGGACAGGCCCGTCTTCATGCGCGGCACCAGCGCCGGCCCGTCATAGGCCAGGGCCGCGTAGAACTGCACCAGCGTCGCCCCGGCGCGGATTTTTGCGTAGGCCTGTTCGGCGCTGCCGACACCGCCGCAACCGATCAGCGTCAGGCGCCCGGCGGCAAGGCGAAACACCTGGGCCAGCATCGCGGTGGAGGCCGCGAACAGTGGCGGGCCTGACAGTCCGCCGGCCTCTGGCGCATGGGCGCTGCGCAGGCTTTCGGGGCGGGCGATGGTGGTGTTGGTCAGGATCAAGCCGGCGACGCCGCGGGCGATGCAGGCCTCGACCAGCGCGGGCAATGCGCTTTCGGACAAATCGGGTGCCAGCTTCACCAGCACCGGCATGGCGGGGCCGGAGGCCGCCATGGCATCCAGGATGCCGATCAGCCGGGCCTCGCCCTGCAAATCACGCAGCCCCGGGGTATTGGGGCTGCTGACATTGACCACGACGTAATCGGCAAGCCCGGTCAGGGCGCGGGTCATGGCCGGGTAGTCGCATTCGGGGTCGCTGCCTTCCTTGTTGATGCCGAGGTTCGCGCCGACGACGGCGGGCAACGGCCGCCGAAGGGCCGCGAGACGTGCGCAAAAAGCCTCAAGACCGGTCCCGTTCATGCCCATGCGGTTGATCACGGCGCGGTCTTCGACCAGGCGGAAGAGGCGCGGCCGCGGATTGCCGGGCTGGGCGCGGGGGGTGACGCTGCCGGCCTCGACATGGCCGAAACCCAGCCGCATCAGGGGCAGGATGGCCTCGGCTTCCTTGTCGAAACCGGCGGCAAGACCCAGCGGATTGCGGAAGTCCAGGCCAAAGGCGCGGGTCGCCATGATGGGGTCGTCCGGCGTGGGGTCGCGGCCGGCCAGGCCCAGGGACAGCGCCCGCAGCGCCAGGCCATGTGCGGTTTCGGGGTCGAACCCCCGCATCAGGGGCATCAGGGCGGAAGCGATCGCGGGGGTCATCGGGGCGCTGTGTGCCCCAAGGGCGGCGGCGCGGGAACCCCGGTTGACCATTCGCGCTGCAAACCGCACATCGGCAGCGTGCGCGCGCCCCTGCTTATGTTGACGGCCCTGGGCCTTTTCGCCGTGCTGGATGCGAATTCCAAACACCTCTCGGAAGCCTATTCGGTCGAGCAGGTCATCCTGATCCGGCACATCGTCCTGCTGGGCCTGCTGCTGGCCGCGCGGGCCATCTGGCGCGGCGCGGGCGGGCCGATCGCGACCGCCGCCCCGCTCGCCACCCTGGCCCGGGCCACGGCGATGCTGGGGGCGGCGGTGTTCTTTTTCCTGGCCTTCCGGTCGCTGCCGCTGGCCGATGGCTACCTCGTGTTTTTCACCGCCCCCTTCATGACGCTGGGCCTGGCCGCGGTCGCCTTGCGCGAACGCACGCCGGTGGCGGCCTGGTTCTGGGCGGCGGTTGGCTTCGGCGGGGTCGTCATCGCCATGCTGCCCGACCTGCGAAGCGGCGGGGCCTGGCTGGCCTATGGCTACGCTTTCCTGGGGACGATCTGCCATGCGGTGGTGCTGACCACGAACCGTGGGCTGCGGCACGAAAGAGGCTTTGCGCGGCTGGTGTTCTGGCCGGCAGCGCTGGCCCTGCCCGTGCTGCTGCCATTTGCCATCGCCGATTGGCGGCCGGCCCCGGCGCTGGACCTGCTGGCGCTGGCGGCAAATGGCTTACTGGCCGGCGGCGCCAGCCTGTGCCTGGCCATGGCCTTCCGCTACGGCACCGCGGCGCGCCTGGCGCCCCTGGAATATTCCGCTTTGGTCTGGGCCGTGCTGTTCGACGTGCTGATCTGGCAGGATTGGCCGGGCTTCTGGACCCTGGTCGGCGCCGTGGTGATCGTCGCCGCCTGCGCCATGAGCCAGCGCTCGATCAAGGCGGAGCGGTGATCCGCGCGACATAGGCGCGCACCCTGGGGGCCAGCACCGTCAGCAGCGGGAAGGCGATGGCCCAGCTCAGCACCCAGGCGCGAACCCAGCGCCAGAGGTAGCCATCGAACTCCGGCGCCATGCCGGCCGCGACGGACACCGCCGAGATGACGCAGGTCTGGACGCCGGCCACGATGAAGGCGAAGAGCACCGGTGCGTGGCGCGGGGCAAGGCGCATCAGGCGATGTCCTGTGGAAAGACGTGCAGCCCGTCGGGCCCGAGCGGCAGCGGCACCACGCGGCGCACCGCGGCCATGGGCAGCGAGCCATAGAGATGCGGAAAAAGCCCCGGGCGCGACCCGCCCGCCGCGGGTTCCCAGACCAGCGCCGCACCCAGCGCCGCGGCCTCCACGCTGACCATCACCAGGTCGGCGACACCGGCACGATGCTTCGCCGCACTGCCGCGCAATTGGTCACTGGCGGAAAAATGCAGGAAGCCGTCGCGCCGGTCATCGGCGGAGCCGGCATAGGCCCCCGCCTGCTCCGCCGCCCGCCAATCGGCGGCACGGACCAGGGTATGGATCATCGTGGTCATCACCTGGGCTGCTACACCGGGCCGCGGCATGCGTCACCTCTTGTCGCTGCCGCGCGTGAGCGGGGCGGCGTAATGCGCCGCGGCCGCCGCCGTGGCGGCACGGCTGACCTCGTCCAGCTTCTCCTCGATACGCAACAGATGCGAGGTCAGCCGCTGATCCACGTCGCGGATCAGCGACAGCGGCACATAGGTCCGCGCGACCTCGACCTTGAAGGCCGACAGGTCGTCGCGGGTGCGGGCCAGGGCTTCGGCATCGCCCGCAGGGGGCGGGGGGTCGTGCGGGCGCGGCGCGACGCGGTCGCACAGGTCGCGTCGCAGGCAGTAGAACAGCCAGACGAGCGCTGCCATCAGCGGGGTATTGGCGAGTTGGGCGAGAAGTTGCGGGTCGGTCGGGTTCATCATGTCCCTCGTCATGGATCGGTGCTTGCGGGGCCGCCCCGCCCCGGCCATCAAAGGCAGGCCAGAGCGGAAGCGTCGTGATGTGGAATGAGCCGTACCTCGAAACCTGCTGCCGGTCGGCGCTGCATCGCCTGCACCAGGCGCGCTGCGCGGGCCGGCCCGACGGGCTGAAGGACGGGCCCTGCCTGCACCGCCTGGCCAGCATGGGCCTGACGATGCAGGGGCCGGGTGGCCGCTGGTGGCTGACCGATGCGGGATCGGCCCGGCACGAAAGCGAAGTGCTCAAGCGACCTTTGCCGGCCTGACCTCAGCCGCCACGCCAGCCCGGCCCGGCCACCACGGGTGGCAGGCGCGTGATGCGGACGGGCTCCGCCCGCAGGCAGCCGGCCAGGGCATCCAGCGCGTCATCCGCCACGCCCGGCACGTCGGGCTTCCATTCGGACATTTCCGCCAGGAAGCGCGGACTGGCGGCCTGGGCATGAATGTGCAGGCGCCGGGCCGCCATGATGGGTTCGAGCGCACCCAGGATGCGACGGGACTTGGCCTCGTGGTTCGCCACCTCCACCACCGTGCAGGCCGCACCCGCACGCGCCATCTGCTGCCGCAGGATGGACGGCAGGAACCGCCCGATCCCGTTGGTCTCGACGCGCACCGATGGCAGCAGCAGGTCCCGGGCGATGGCAGCGACCGCGGCGCATTGCTGCGTCGCGGGGTCGGTCGTGCTTTCAGGATCATGCGTCAGCCAGTGCAGCCGATGCAGGTAGTGGTTGCCGGTCGCGTCGACATAGCAGGCGGCAAGCACCGACCCATCGCCACGGCCCGGCCGGCCGAAAGCCGGATCCCAGTGGCCGCCCCCCGAAACCAGGCGACGACCCATGAGCCGCAGTACAGGGCGGCCACCGGCCTCGGCGTAATCCGTCTCCTCATGGTAGCGGACCAGGCCGGATGGATCGAGGCGGGCGGCCTCGGCCGGGATGGCCTCCAACTGCATCTGCCGGCGGAACTCGAGTGGGCCGACACGGTCGCGCAGCGCCCTGTTGTGTTCGTCGGTGAAGCGTTCAGGCCAGGCGCTGCGCCCGTCGCGATCCAGCAGCGGGATGCGCAGCGCGTGGTAGCCGGCGACGAAACCATCCGCCGCATACAGGGTTTCGTTGGTGTGCGGCGTGCCGACCAGGATCAGCTTGCCGCCCGGCACCAGCACGAACTCCGTCTCCGTCAGCCGCTGACGCAGCAGGGCACGCTTTGCGGGCGTGTCACAATTCCCCGACACCTCCACGTCGTCCCCGATGATGACGTCGGCGCGGTTGCCGGTGAAATTGCCGTCCATGCCCGTGGCCAGCATCGACGGATCGCGCAGCACGCCGTCCCGCTTCACGGTAAAGCGGTCGGCAGCCCAGCTTTCCGGCAGCGGCTGGCGCAGATGGGCGCAGAGCGGGTGGCGTTCGATGATGCGCCTTACGCTGGCGACCATCTTGGTCGCCAGCGCATGATCGGCCGCCAGCACCAGGATGCGCGTGTCCGGGCGGCGCGCCAGCAGCCAGGCACAATGCAACCCCACGATGGTCGACTTGCCGGCGCCGCGAAACGCCTGCAGCAGCAGGTGCTGGTCGCCGGCCGCATCGCGCGCCTGCAGCCAGCGCGCGATCCGCCGATGCAGCGGCGGCAGGGGCTGCCCCTGCCGCGCATTCCAAAGCCAAGCGAAGGCGTCGAGGTCAGGCATCGCCTTCCCCCTCCTGGTCTGGGTCGCCGAGCCCCATGCGGGCCTGGGCCAGAAGATCCGCCAGGTCGTCCGCGGCCTCGCCAGGGGCTGCGGCGCGGATCTGCTTCATCAGGGCATCCAGGTGCGCAAGCGTGCTCTTGCCGGAAGCATGCCAGGCCGCGTAGCCCTTGGGATCGGCGGCCGGATCCGGGCAGGCGGAGTTGATCAGACGGATATACTCGTTCACCAGGACATCGACGCCTCGCTCAAGCTTGTCGCGCGCGGCCGACCTGTCGGCGGTCACGCCTTCACCACGCGAACCCGCACGGTGCCCGCGGCCAGGTCGATGACGGAAGCCGAGCGATTCCAGGCCGTCACGGTCACGATATCGGTCGCGCCGACCTGCGCCAGGAACAGCATGCCGGACGTCGCAAGGCTGAAGGCCGCCTGGCAGAAGTCACCAGGGCGAGCCCCCGGCACCGAGACGTTCAGCGACGTGGTGCCACCCACGGCGACCGAAGGCACATCCCAGCCGGCTTCGGCGCGCAATTCGCGCACGCCGTGCGGCAGGCCCGGCTGGCCGAACATCACTGGCGGCGAAAAAGCCGGGTCGCAGTAGAGCCGCATGGCGCGGACCTCGAAGTCCTGCGTCAGCCGGCCGACGCCAATGATGGCGTAGGCGACCTGCGGTTCCAGCCGAACCGTCTGCAGGCGGGTCAGGCTTTCATCGGACATGTCAGCCGTGCCCTGCCACCAGCGCGCGCCCGACGAATACTGCATGCTCTGGCCGCTGGCCCGCACCATCTGGCCCGCCGCGTCGGTCAGCAACGTCATGTTCGAATCGAAGGCCTGCACGACCAGCCGCGGTTCGTCGGCATCCACGGCCAGCGCGAACTCGCGGCAGCGTCGCGCATCCACGACGAAGCCCAGGCCGCGCCCGCCGACCAGCGTGGCGCCACGATCGGTCAGCGCGATGCTGTCCAGCGCCGGGAAGGCGAAGTCGCGCAGCTGGGTTGGGCTGCCGCCGACGTTGGTTGACAGCACGCACATCTGCTCGAAGCCCACCTCGCTCGCGTTCCAGCGGATCGAGGCCGCGCGCAAATTGGGTACGCTGGCCAGCTCGCGCGTCGATTCGCGGTGGGCAATGGCCTGGTGGTGCCGACGCACCACGGCGCCGGTGCGCGTCGCGGTTGCGGTGTAGTCCACATCGACCGAATAGCCCTGGCTGGCCCAGGCGACCTCATAGACATGGTCCTGCGCGCCGGCGGTGTGGCGGGCGACGAATTCGTCGCAGCTTTCCATCCGCATGTTGCGCACGATGATGGCGCGGCTGTTCACTTCCATCAGGAAGGGAATGCCGGTGATCGGACGATCGCGCGCCTGGAGTTCAAAGGCCGGACCATCGAAGACGTGCCGGTTGTGCGCGACATACGCGCCGGGCGCGGCCGAGAAGCGAACCCCGAAGCGATCCTTGTCGGCGTTGACCGCGAAGGCCTGGGCGAAGTGCCCGCCGTAGTAGCGTACGGAGGTGTTCCAGGCGGCGGCCGTTTCGGTACGGACGTCAAGCCCGATGCGGTTGTTCACGATGCGGCCGAGGTGCAATTCGCTGTCCTCGAAGCCACGCTCCACGCCGAGCGTCCGGATGCCGATGGTGAAGCCTTCGACCTGGCGCACCTGGATCAAGCTGGAGTCCTGGTTGCGCGCGCAGATGCCGATATCGGCCTCGTTGGTCCAGTCGCTGATGGTCGCTCGCGTCACGCGCAGCCCGGTGTAGACCTTCACCGCGTTGCGGAAGGCGGCGCCATCGCCCAACGTCAGGGCGGTGGTGCCCGCAGGCCCGGCGTAGAGGATCGAGCCCTTCATCACGAGCCCCGCCGCCCCCCCACCCAGGATCAGCGGCATGGTGGTGCGATGCGTGCCTTCGCCGATTTCGAGCATCTTGCCGGCGCTGACCGCGGCGTTCATCGCCGCCTGCAGTGCCGGGCCGTCGTCGGCCAAGCCGTTGGCCACGGTGCCGAAATCACGTGCGGACAGGCGCTCGGACAGCTTGTCCTCGACCGTGCGCGGGATGGCGCCCGAGAAAGGGCTCGTCATCGTTGCCGCGGCGCGCGGAAACACAGTGACGGCGCCAACGCTGTCGAAGCCGAGCAGCTGGTTCGCCCGGGCGCCGCGCAAGGGCAGCACGGCACCGCCGGAGGGTTCGGATGGCGGCAGGCGCAGCGCGCCCGCCACCTCGTCCTGCACGTCCTGCAACCCCGCCACCTGGCGGTCCAACTCGTCGTTGAGCGTGTTCGCGCGCAGCAGACCGTTGGGCTGGAAGTCGGTGACGCGTTCGATCCGGACACGACGGCGCAGGGTGACGGTGGCACCCGGCGGCGGGGGGCTGGCGAAGATCACGCTGCCGCCTTCTGACAGGCCGGCGCCGGTCACGACATACCCAAGCAGGGACGGCGTGCCGGAGACCAGGATCTCCAGGTCTTCGACCTCGAAGATCGGGAAGGGGTAGGTGAAGGCGTTCTGGGCGCCATCGGCCGCGTATTGCACGCGCGGTGCGACGTCGCCGATGCGGATGTGCTCGGCCATCGGGGTATCCTGTCGTGTGCGTTGCGGGGGTGTTCAGTCGAGCAGCGAGCGGGCAACGCCGCCGATGCTCTGGCCGGCGCGCAGCCAGGCCGTGAGCGAACCATCGGTGTTGAGAAGCGACTGGCGGCCCGCCGCCAGCCGTGCTTGGAAGACGGCGTTATTGTCGGACTGCGCGGCGGCCGCGGTCTGTGCCATGCCGCCGGTGATGGCCGCGGCGGAGCCCGTGTCCGGGCTGACGCCGGCCGCGGCCAGCCGTGCCCGGGCCGATGCGGTGGTGCGCTCAAGCGTTTCCTGCCGCTGGCGCGCGTCGGAAGCCGCCTGGGCCGCCAGTTGCGTCTGCCGCTGGGTGCTGTCGTACTGGGCCTGCTGCACCTGAAGCTTGTTCTGTGCGGATTGCTGTTGCTGCTGGCGGTTGGTGGCGTAGAGCGAGACGCCGGTGCCGATCAGCGTCGCGACGGGGGCGATGGCAGCCATCAGTCGGGCATCCTTGTTTCGGTGGTGACGGAAAGCAGCGTGAAGGGCAGCGGCGTATCGCCGGCGATCCGCCACAGCGGTTCGGCCAGGCTGCGCCGCCAGCCGACGGACCGCAGCGCGACGTCGCCGGTGAAGCGGGGCGGCGGTGCATCCAGCAGCGACGTGTCCATGCGGCGGAACGGCATTGGCGCGAGGCCGCGGCCAAGATCCACCTCCAGCGCCGCGGTCTCCAGTAGGCGAAAGGTCGCGACGATCAGGCGGATCGGCCCGGTGCGCGCGCCGTAGGACGTCGCGGATTCGGGCGGCAGAGGCTCGACCTCGTGCTGGAAGGCCAGGCCGATCTGCACTGTGCTTGCCGGTGGATCGACCAGCACCGCACCGGCCGCGACCTTCGCCAGGCCCCGTGGCGCACCGTCCGCAAGGACGGTCACGACCTGGCCCTCCAGATGGCCGAGGCCGGACCAGTTGTCCTGCGGCAAGGCGACGCTGCCGGTCAGCGCCGCATCGGCGGCGACGGTGGCATCGAAGCGTTCGAGCCGCATGGTTCCGGCACGCTCGACCGCGAGGTACACCACGCCCTCGACCTCGGCGACGGCGCGGAATGCCCCCGCGGTCTGCTGCCGCGTCCAGGCCGTGACCTGTTCGGTGCGGTACAGGGTCAGCGTGGCCAGGCTGCCATCGGCCATCGCCATGTGCAGCAGACGCGTTGTCTGATCATAGGCCATGGACAGCGGTGTCCCGATCAGGTGCCGCGCGACCAGCGCCAGGTCGTTGGCCTGATACGCCTGCTGCACATCGGTATAGGCGAACTCGAACACGGCCTGGTTGCTGCGGGCGACGAAGATGGTGCTGCCATCGACATCGACCGGCGGCACATGCCGATCGACCGGGCTGCCCATGCGGGTCTGCCGCGTGAGCTGGATCGAGGCTGGCGTCAGCGGGTCGCCGCTGACCATCCATTCCGCGCCAGAGGTGAAGATCTGCAGGTTTCGCCCGCTGAACACGCCACGGATGGCATTCACCTGGTCCGACAGCAGGGAGAACTCGATCCCCTGGTCATCGAGGCCTGTCCCGAGATCGAAGTCATAGAGATCGCCCGATCGCGACAACCACAGCCTGTTGGGCAGGTCGCGCGAACCGCCGATGACCAACCGGTCCTGATGGAAACAGGCCGTGACCGGCCAGCCGCGGGCCGAGGCGAAGGCCGCCTCCTGCCAATCGCTGGTGGCGGTCGTGCTGGTCAGCGTGTCGAGCACGCTGGCACTGACGGTTGCCCCGTTGGTGAAGGCAGTGACGAGCAGCCGCTTGCCGCCGATGCGCAGCAGGCTGCCGACATGAGGTGGCGCGAAGAAGGGGGCCGAGGAGGTGACGGTCACAGTGCCCGTCAACCCGCTGACCGCGAGCGTGACGGCCGCATCGACATAGCGCGCCCAGGGGGCGCGGCTGAAGGCGAAGGCCCCGACCGTCCAGGTGGTGTGCGATGTGCGCGTGATCCGCTGCATCGGCATGTCCGGATGCAGCAGGATCAGCGTATCGGCATTCTGGGTGAAGGCGAGCTGCGGCAGCATGGCGCCGGTCCAGGGCCCGGCGACGCTGGCGACCTCGGCATCGTTCCTGAAAACCTGCATGCGCTGATGCGTCAGCACCAGCAGATAGGCCTGTTCGGTGTTGAACTCGAAGGCGATCATCCTGGCTGCGCCGGGCAGTGTGGTCAGGTGACGCAGCCCTGGCCGGCGGGCGACACCCCCGGTCGGCTGGATCATCACATTGCGCAGCCGGCGCGCGCCATTGGCATAGGCCCGCAGATCGGCCCGGCCGAGCAGTTCGGGCGCCAGTTCACCGGCGGTGAAACTGGTCTTGATGGTCTTGACCGTCGGCATGGCTCAGCCCCGTGCCTGGATCAGCGGGAAGCCGTCGAACGCCTTGGTCGTGGCCTGCTGGCTGTCCGACAGGCGGGCAGCGCGCAGCGACTGTTCGGCCAGGCGGTAGAGCACCTCTGCCCGGCTGGCGGCCTCGGTCAGCGGCAGGCAGAATTCGGCCGCCAGGCGACCGACCAGGGCATCGGTGAAGAACGGCGGGAAGTCCTGCTCCTCGGGCCGAAAGATGTAGGTCAGCGTGACGGCCTCGCTGTCCGCGTGCAGCCGATTCTCGTGGATGCGATAGGCGATGCCGCGGCCGCGCCCCTGGTCGCCGGCGGACAGCGCACGCAGGAAGCCGGCCGGTAGCTGGAACGCATGCGCGTAGTCGGCGACGGGTGTCGCGACCAGCCGCGGCAGCGTCGCCTGCCCCGTCGCAAAGGACCAGGGGAAGGACGAGAGCATGGCGTCACGGATATGCGGGTAGAGGTTGGCCGCGACCTCGGCCTCCGCAGTGCCTTCCTCCAGGCTCGCGACAGGGGCCGCGCCAAGCTTCAGCAGGGCGCGCGAGCATAGGACGAGCGCGGAAAGCGCCATGGCTTTGTCTCCTGGAGAGAGGGGGGCGCAGTCCCCCGGGTGCAGCGCACCCGGGGGTGGCGCGCGGGCTACTCCGCCGCGCGCATCCGCATCATTCGGCAGCGCGCATTCGCACGACGCCGGCGTTGTCGATCATTACCGCGCCCTGGCTCATCATGTTCAGGACGAAGTGCGCGGCGCGGTCGCCGTGCCAGGACACGTCGGTCACGACATCCTGCGCCGAGGCATGGCCGATCGCGGTCTTGTGAAAGAAGTAGCAGAAGCGGAGGGCACCGCTCTTGGTCAGGCCCGAATGCGGCACCCACATCGCGCCCAGCCAGGACTTGGCCTGCGCACCCTTCCACGGCAGGTTGGCATCACCGACGTAGCGGCTGTTGGCGAACTCCTCGATCTGGAGCAGCTGGCTCCACTGTTTCCAGCCGACGACGGCATAGCGCTGGCCGTCGTCCGGAACGTCGGCCGCGCCCAGCAGCTCGAAGGCCATCAGGATCTTGGCCTTGGTCAGCCCATCGGTGTCCGTGGTGCCGGGCGCGGTGCCGGTCGCCTCGGCCGTCGCGCTGTCCAAAGCGGCGATGATCAGTTCGTCGGTCTTGCGGCCGAGCGCATAGGCGCCGGCATTGGCCACGACCTGGCGCTCCTCGATGTTCGTCTTGATTTCATCCAGGCGGTCGATCCATTCGCCGGCGTAGTAGTCCTGCAGGAAGCATTCGGCGTTGGAGTACTGCAGGTTCATCACCGGCACGACACCGTTTCGCGCCTTCGCCGCGGCGGTACCCTTGCCGACGCGCGGGAAGACCGTCGAGGCAGCCTTCACGTCGCTCTTGGTCCGCACCATCGGGCGCAGCTTGCTGCCCTGGCGCTGGTAGGCGTCCTTCACCTCGGATTCGAACTGCTTCACAAAGGCGAGATCGATGGTCATGCGGTGTCTCCGTCATGCGGATGGAAAGGGAATTGCGCGGCCACGGCGGTTGGGCCTTGCTCAGGGCCGCCGATCGCGCGCCCGCGCGCCCGGAAGAACCGGGTTCCGCGCGGGCGAATGGGGTCAGCCGCCGACCAGGCGACGAAAGCCTTCGGTGACACGGCTGACGAACTGCGGGTCGCGCTTCTGCCAGTAGCGCGGGTCCTGCATCATCGCGCGCAGCCCGGCCTCGTCGCTCGGCGGCGGGGCTTCGGCGGCCGACGCCAGCATCGGCTCCTTGCGGTCCATCATGCCCGAGAGCGCGATCACGCCTTCGGCCGTCGTGGAGATCGCATCGAACACCGCCGGCTGCAGGTTGGCGCGACCCCAGGTCGAGAGCTGCTTGGCGATGGCGCGGAAACGCTCCTCGCCACCAAAATGCGCGATCAGCCGATCGCGCTGCCGGTTCGCCTCATACTGCGATGCGGCTTCGGCGATCACCGGCAGCAGGCGTTCGGCCGCCAGGTCATAGACCAGCTGTGCCTGGCTGGCGCTGAAGCCCGCGTCATGCAGGCGCGCGTTGATGTCGGGGTCGGAGCAGCACATGTCGTGCGGGCTGGTGATGTTGTAGCCGTCCGCTTTTTCCGGAATGCCCATGGCGGCGCGATAGCGCGCGATCTCCTCGGGCGAGGCATCCGTGCTGGGCGGCGCCAGGCGCTGGGACAGTCGGCGTTCCAGCTCCAGATAGGACTTCAGCAGCGCGTCCACGCGGACCGCGCCGCTGACGGGGTCCTTGAACTTCTGCGGTATCTCGCTGGCGACGGACACGGCATCGGTGCCGGTGGTCGGCGTCTGCAATTCGGCGGTGATCAGGTTCTCGCTCATGCGGAAGGGCTCTCCGGCAGGGGGGTGAGGATGGATTCGGGAACGTCCAGCGTGCGCGCCAGGAAACGCGCGGCTGCTGCGGCATCGATCTGCGCCAGGCCCGCCGGGCCGAGCGCCGCGGCCGATTGCAGGAACAGGGCTGTGTTGGCCGCATCGGCGCGTGCCTGCAGCCTGGCCAGCGGGCTGCGATACGCGAGCCGCACCTCCTGCCCATCCAGAACGATCGGCGGCACCTCGCCGCGCCGGCGCAGGATACCCATGGCGCGCACCACCAGCGGCGACAGAAGTTCCGCCTGGAGCCGGCCGTAGCAGGCGCCAAGGATACGCGCGGTGTCGGCGCTGCGGTCGAGCACCTCCGTCGCCGTGCGGTTGCCGCTGACCTTCGGGTTCAGCCGATCGGCCAGCAGGGCCGTGCGGATGCGGCTGCGCAAGTCGTCCAGCACCAGGTTAGACACATCGAAGTTGCCCGGTGCCGCGAGCGGCGTGAGCCCGGCCGACCCCGGCGCCTTGGGAATGATCGCCCCTGGAACCAGCCGCACCGTGGCCGGGTTCAGCACGCCATCGTCATCTGCCTGCCAGATACCGGTCGCCGCGATCGAGGCATTTTTCAGGATCAGTTCGACAACCTTGTTGGCGGTGCGGATATCCGGCAGCGCCTTCATCACCGGGCCGCGGCCGTAGGTCTCGCCGGGCGCGACCAGCCAGCGAAAGGCAATGAAGGGCTGCTCGGCGAAACTGCCCTCGGCCAGCAGCACTGGCGTCTCGCCGGGGGCGGCCAGCACCGCGGCAAAGCGGAAAGCGCCGCGGCCATCTGGCCAGACCGCCTCCAGCACCGGCAAACGCGGCGCGTCATCCGTCGGGCGCAGCAGGGCCGCCGGCAGCTTCGCCTTGGGGAAGCGCGCCCTGATCGCCGCCACGGTCAGCCCGGCGCTGCGATAGACCGTATCCAGCCGGCCGCTGCCGCTGTCTTCCAGCACGGCCTCGGCGAGCGGCACGGCGGTCAGCCGCAGGGCGGAGAGTTCGCCCGGCGCCGCTTCTTCGACCAGCAGTACACCGGTGCCGCAGACGACGACGTCGAGGAAAGCCTGGTGCATGGCGAGCGACAGGCCGCCGCGATCCAGGTGCCCCGCGAGCGTTTCCGAGGCTTCTTCCAGCACGTCGGACAGCCCGGGCGTATCGGCGAGGGTGCGGGCAGGTTGCAGCCCGAACCAGCGCGACCAGGGCGGGGTCAACTCGGCCAGCAGCGACGCCGCGAGCTGTTCCGCCGCATCGGCGGCCGTGCCGTCATACAGCGCCGGGCCGCCTTCGCCGGGCGTGCGGGCCAGCACATGGTCGCGGCAGTCCTGCCAGGTGGATTCCCAAGGGCGGCGGCGGTCGAGAGCCGCGGCATGACGGGCGATCAGGGTTTCGGGGGTCATGCACTCATTCCCCAAGCAGCGACTTGCGCGGCGCGATGGGCAGCGGGGCGGGGTCCAGCACGCCGCGCGCCGAGGTGACGATGGTGCCGGCCAGCCCGTTCCGGGCGCGGCTGGCGGCGGTGGTGCGGGCCTCGGACGCCGCCTGTTCGGGCGTCGTTGGGGAAACTGGGGCTGCCACAGGCTCGGCCGCAGCGACGGCGACCGGCTTCGGGGCTTTGAGGATGCCACCCATGCGGTTCAACGCTCCTGTTGGGGCGAAACGCCGCACGGCCTGCCCCCAGCAAGGGAGGGAGAGGGCAGCAGACCGTGCGGTTGATCGCGGAGGGAGGGGATTTGCCGGGGGCGCAACTACCCCCTTGACGATCGGTGAATTAGCCTAACGCCCACAAAAAGTCAAGGATTATTTCCTAGGCTTTTTATCGCGCCGCTCCAGTGCGCAAAATAGCCCGCGCGGGGTCAGCACGAAGGGTGCACCAGGCCCCAGCAGGGCCCGGCAAACGCCCACGCAGTTCATCGGCAGCCAGCCTGGGACCGGCACGGGGCGGGCTTCGGCGGCGCGATACGGGCCGAGCACGGCAAAGCCCGCACGCCGCCAAAATCCCGGCAGGTCGAAGCCGGCATCGACCGGGATCCGGCTGATGTGCAGCCGGCCCGACAGCGGGTCCACGACGGTCCAGCCCGTCGCATCGCGCAGTCCGGCGAAGCAGTGCCGGAAGCCGGGCGCCAGCAGGCGCTGCCAAGTCAGGTCGCCACCCCCGCCGAAACCGAGGAAAACCTCTGGCTCCGGCTGGTGGCGATGGGCCGGCCGGTCGGTCACCGACGGCGCTTCGGGCCAAAGGATGCCAGGGGTACGATCGGATTTGCCTCTTCGGGCCTGGGAAACAGCCCGTCGCCCGCGACGATGCCCTTCACCCGCAACGGCCAGTCCAGCCGCTGCATCGCTTCCTTCCACAACTGCGCATCGGCCCGTTCCGGTGCGAAGCGCGCGTCCGGCACGCTGTGCTTTTCGCCCCAGACCCGCATGACGCGGGCATGCGCAAGGTCGATGCGCCGCTGCCGATACAGGCGGTCGAGCACCATCACCACGTCATCGGGTTCGCAGGGCCGCACCATTTCCCCCCGCCCGGCGGAGAGTCTGGCGCCATCCCGGCGCGCGGTGAGCGCCGCCATGGTCCAAAACCAGGCCTCCTCGGTCGAATGGAAGGGGACGGCACGATCAAGGGGGTCGAGGCGGCGAGGGGTTGCGGCGCGCGGGGCGGGATAGGGCATCGGCGGGGGCTCCGGTGGGCATCCCAGGGGTTGGGATGCATCCGGTTTATACGGATAATCCTAGGTGTCAAGGCATAAATAGGCTTATGATCTCCTTGATTTGGGGGTTCCGACCTAGGATACTGCGCCCATGCGACACGAAGATGTTTGGCGGGCGCTTGATGCGCTTGCCGCCGAGAATGGGCTGAGCGCCTCTGGCCTCGCCCGCCGTGCGGGGCTGGATCCGACCGCCTTCAACCCGTCCAAGCGTACGGGGCCCGATGGGCGCGCCAGGTGGCCGTCCACCGAAAGCGTGGCCAAGGTGCTGAATGCGATCGGCGCGCCGCTCGAATCCTTTGCCTCCCTGGTCTCGGGCACCAGCAGCGGCGGCGGCGGGCGTCGCGTGATCCCCGGCCGCCGTATCCCGCTGATCGGCATGGCCCAGGCCGGCGGAGAAGGCTTCTTCGACGACGGCGGCTATCCTGTCGGTGGCTCGTGGGACGAGATCAGCGTGCCCGAGGTGCCCGACCCGCATGCCTATGCGCTTGAAATCCACGGCGACAGCATGGAACCGGTGTTCCGCGACGGCGACCTGGTGATCGTCTCCCCCGGCGCACCGGTGCGGCGTGGCGACCGCGTCGTCGTCCGCACCCGCAATGGCGAGGTGATGGCCAAGGAGCTCGTGCGTCAGTCGGCCAAGCGCATCGAACTGGCCAGCCTGAACCCGGCACACCCGAGCTACGGCTTCGACCTGCCCGAAGTCGCGTTCATTCACCGGATCGTCTGGGCCACCCAGTGAACCTGGCCCGGCCGCTGCTGCTTCTGCTGCTGCTGGCCGGATGCGCGGCGCGGGTACCGGCCGATGCCCAATTCGGCCCGCCGGAGGTGGACGGGCCAGCCTTGTCGCTGACCCTGGGCGGACGGCCGCAGGTGGCCCTGCTGATGCAGCAGAATGGCGAACAGCGGCTTTGGCGCACCCGCAGCGGCATTGTGGTCGCGACCGACGGGGCGCGCGTGGTGGCGACCGCCGGGCTTTCGGTATGGGTCGTCGCCACGCGGTTCGACGGCCCTGACCCGCTGGATGCGCCGCTGGCGCTGGTGGGCCGCCTGGCCTCGGTGCGGCGCCTGGTGGATCTGATGACGCCGGATCGAAACCCTGCGTCGATGCGTTTCGGCGTGTCGCTGGAATGCACCCTGACCGGCCGGGATGACGGCAGCGTGCTGCTGGTGGAGGAAGGCTGCACCGGCAGCGGCTTCAACTTCACCAACCGATTCTGGGGCGACCCGCAAACCGGCGGAATCTACCGTAGCGAGCAGTGGGTGGGGCGGGAAGCCGGGCCGCTGGGCGTGGTGGTCCTGCAGGCACCGCCCGCTTGAGGCTAAGGCAAGACACGCGCCGTTGGCGGCGCCAGATTCACATATCACGCAACGCCGGTCATCCCGCGACCCGACGGGCAGCGCCGCTGGCGCTACAGTCGCCAGCCGCTGTGCATGGCCACGATGCCGCCTGACAGGTTGCGGTAGGAAACGTTCGCGAGGCCCGCACGGCTGAACATGCCGGCCAGCGTGTCCTGGTCCGGAAACATGCGAATGCTTTCGGCCAGGTACTGATAGCTGTCGGCATCCTTGGCGACCCGCTTGCCGATCGCGGGTAGCGCCTTGAACGACCAGGCGTCGTAAAGCGGCTGCAGCGGGCCGATCGCCAGCCGCGAAAACTCCAGCACGCACAGCTTCCCGCCGGGGCGCAGCACCCGCCGCGCCTCGGCCAGCACCGCATCCTTGTCGGTACAGTTGCGCAGGCCGAAAGCCATCGATACGCGCGTCACGGAACGGTCTGGCAGCGGCATGCGCTCGGCATCGGCGCAAACAAAGGACAGCCCGGCCAGCAGCCCGCGGGACATCGCCCGCCCCTGGCCCACGTTCAACATGCTGTGGTTGATGTCCGCCAGGATCACGGAACCCGCACCGCGTTCCTTCGCCAGGAACGCCACATCCCCGGTGCCGGCGGCCAGATCGAGCAGCGTGTCCCGCGGACCGGCGCCGATGGCATTGACGAAGATTCGCTTCCAGACCCTGTGCAGCCCGAGCGACATCAGGTCGTTCATCGCGTCATACGATGGGGCCACGCTGTCGAAGACGGCACGGACCATGCGGGCCTTCTCGGCCCGGGGCACGTCGCGGAAGCCGAAATCGGCGGTCTCGGGATTATCCATCCTTCGCATATAGCGCCGGCCACCGATTCCGGTAAGCAAGAGCCCATGCCTGAATTGCCGGAAGTCGAGACTGTGATGCGCGGACTGGCCGCGGTGATGACGGGCCGGCGCATCGCCGCTGCCGAAATCCGCCGCAAAGGTCTGCGCTGGCCTTTTCCGCAGGGCCTGGTGGCGCGGCTTGCAGGCGCCCGGGTGCTGGGCTTTCGCCGTCGGGCCAAGTTCATGTTGATGCGGCTGGACGGCGGCGACAGCGTGATGATCCACCTCGGCATGTCCGGCCGCATGGTGGCGCGCGGCCCGGCCTTCTGGGCGCCCTCCCTCGGCCCGCAGGGTGCCATCAGCGACGCGCGCGGCCACAACCAACCGCCGGAGGCACACGAACATCTTGTGATGGTCCTGGATGACGGCACCCGAATCGGCTTCGTCGATCCGCGCCGCTTTGGGTCGGTCGATCTGGTGCCGACCGCCATCGAGGACCAGCACAAGCTTCTGCGCGACCTGGGCCCCGAACCGCTGGACGATGCCTTCACCCCGGCGGTGCTGGGCGCGGCGCTGGGGCGAAAACACACGCCGATCAAGGCGGCGCTACTCGACCAGAAGGTCGTGGCCGGGCTGGGCAACATCTATGTCGCCGAGGCCCTGTACCGCGCCTGCATCTCCCCCCGCCGCCTGGCCTATACCGTGGCCGGCGCGCGGGCGCTGCGCCTGGTGCCCGCGATCAAGGCGGTGCTGGCGGAAAGCATCGGCGCCGGCGGGTCTTCGCTGCGCGATTATGTGCGCGCGGACGGCGAGATCGGCGTCTTCCAGGAAAGCTTCGCCGTCTACGGCCGTCAGGGTGAGCCTTGCCCAACCTGTCCCGGCGCGCCTGGATGCGGCGGGGTGCAACAGATCGTGCAATCCGGGCGCAGCACCTTCTTCTGCCCCAGGCGCCAGCGTTAGGCGGCCTTGACGCCCTTGCTGGTCGAATACTCGAAATGCAGCGCCTCGCCGGGGAACACCCGGGGATGAATGGCATGTGCCGCCATCGCCGCCTCGGAGAATCCCTGCAGGATCAGCTTCAGCTTGCCGGGGTAGCTCGCGATATCGCCGATCGCGAAGACGCCGGGGATATTCGTCTCGCAGGTCGCAGGCGTGACGGCGATGTGGTTATGGCTGAGACCCAGGCCCCAGTCGGCGATCGGTCCAAGATCCATCGACAGGCCGAAGAAGGCCAGCAGGTGGTCCGCCGGCAACGACCGGACCTCCCCCTTCAGCGTCGCGACCTCGACCGCGCGCAACACGCCGCCTTCACCTGCCAGACCGTGCAACTGATAGGGGACGACCAGTTCCACTTCGCCGCGCCCGGCGGCCGCCTCCAGCTGGGCCACCGACTCGGGTGCGGCGCGAAACTTGGGGCGGCGATGGACGAACATCACCTTCGCCGCGACGTCCTTCAGGCTCAACGCCCAGTCCACCGCCGAATCGCCACCGCCGGCGATCACCACCGACTTGCCGCGAAAGTCCTCGCGCCTTGCGACCAAGTAGCGGACGCCGCCCGTTGCCTCGAAGGCCTCGATTTGCGGCAGGGGTGGCCGGTTCGGGCCAAAAGCGCCGGCGCCGGCCGCGATCACCACCGCGCGCGCCCGCACGGCCTCGCCCGCGCTGGTTGCGATTTCCAACCAACCGTCCGCTGCCACCGTCAGCCGCTCGACGCGCTGGCCCAGCAGCAGGCGGGGTGCGAAGGGCGCAATCTGGCGTTCCAGCGCCGCGATCAGATCGCCACCCGCGATCGCGGGATGGGCCGGGATGTCGTAGATGGGTTTTTCCGGATAGAGCGCGGCGCATTGTCCGCCCACCGCCTCCAAGGCGTCGATGACCGTGCAACGCATTTTCAGCATGCCGCATTCGAAGACCGCGAAAAGCCCGACCGGCCCCGCCCCGATGATCGCCACATCCGTCTCGTGCATCGACTCTCACCTTTTCCTGGCGCCGCACATAGGGCCGGTTGCGCCATGTGGCCAGAAGCCGCGCTTGTCGCTGCCCGGCAGGACCGCCAGACTTTTGCCATGCCCAACGCCCGCGTGATCGCGTTGCACGACCTTGCCGCGACCGAGGCGCTGGCCACGCGCTGCGCCGCCCAGGCCCGTGCGGGCGATGCGATCCTGCTGGAAGGCCCGATGGGGGCCGGGAAATCCGCCTTCGCCCGCGCCTTCCTGCGCGCCGCCACCGGCAACCCGGGGCTGGAGGTGCCCTCGCCCACGTTCACCCTGGTCCAGCCCTATGACCTGCCGGCCGGTCCTGCGCATCACTTCGACCTCTGGCGCCTGGCGGGGCCTGACGACCTTCTGGAACTCGGCTGGGACGAAGCCCGCGCCGGCATAGTGCTGGTCGAATGGCCGGACCGGCTGGGGCCGCTGCGCCCGACCGCTGCGCTGTTGGTGACCCTGGCCCCGGCCGAGGGCGACCTGCGCCACGCGACGCTGACTGGTTGGGAGGGACGGCTGTGAGCGACGCCTTCCTCGCCGCGCACGGCTACGCCACCGCCACGCGCCAGCAACTGCCGCAGGACGCTTCCCGTCGCGCCTACACGCGCCTGGCCGGTGGCCCGGCCCCTGCCCTGCTGATGCACGCACCCCCGCCCGAGGATGTGCGCCCCTTCGTCGCGGTCGCCCGGCATCTGCACGGACTTGGCCTCTCCGCACCACGCGTCCTGGCCGAGGACACCGCCGCGGGGCTGCTGCTGGTCGAGGACCTGGGCCTCTGGACCCACGCGGCGCTGCTCGATGTCGGCGCAGCGGCCCGGCCGCTGTACGAACAGGCGGCGGAGGCGCTGGCCGCGTTGCACGCCGCCCCGCCGCCGCCGGGCCTGCCGGCCTGGGATGCGCCGACCATGGCGGCAGCAACCGCCGCAACCTTTTGCGACTGGTGGTGGCCGGCCACCTTCTCGGCGCCGCCGACGCCCGCCGTGCGCGATGGGCTGCGGGCCGCACTTCTTGCCATGCTGACGCCCTTCGCGGCCCAGGGCTTCGTGCACCGGGACTATTTCCCGGCGAACCTGTTGCACTTGCCCGACCGCCAGGGCGCCGCCCGCACGGGCTTGATCGACTTCCAGGATGCCGCCCTCGGTCACCCCGCCTATGACCTGGTCAGCCTGGTTGAGGACGCGCGACGCGACGTGGCGCCCGCCGTCCGCGATGCCGCCATCGCGCGCTATCTCGCGCTGCGGCCCGATGTCGACCAGGTGGATTTCGAGGCCGCCATGGCCGTGCATGCGGCGCAGCGGCACCTGCGGGTCGCCTGCCTCTGGGTGCGGCTCGCGCAGCGCGATGGCAAGCCGGCCTACCTCGTGCACGGCGTGCGCTGCTGGGCGCTGCTGGCGGCGGCCCTGCGCCACCCCGCCACCCGACCGCTGCGCGCGTTCCTGGATGCCACGGTCCCCACGCATCTGCGATGCAACCCGGCGGCTTTGGCCGCGGCGACGGACACGGTAGAGACACCCCGCACCGACAAGGGCGATGCCGCGTGACCGACTCGCTGATCCTGACCCCAGAGGCTCCCCCCGGCATCATGCTGACGCATGCCATGGTGCTGGCCGCGGGCCTGGGCGAGCGGATGCGACCCTTGACCGATACGCGGCCAAAACCCCTGCTGACCCTGCAGGGCCGCAGCCTGCTCGATCACGCGCTGGACCGTGTCGCTGGGGCGGGGATCGGCCGGGCAGTGGTGAACGCCCACTGGCAGGCCGAACAGATCTTTGCCGCCTGTGCACAGCGCGAACGCCCCCTGGTCACCGTGCTGCACGAACAGACCCGGCTCGAAACCGGCGGCGGGGTCCGCGCCGCCTTGCCGCATCTGGGCGCTGGCCCTTTCGCCGTGATCAACGGGGATGCCTACTGGCTGGATGGCCCCCGCCCCGCCCTGGCGCGGATGGCGGCGACCTTCGACCCCGATATGATGGATGTACTGCTGCTGCTGATCCGCAGCGCTACCATCGACGGCCCGGTGGGCGGCGGGGACTTCTTCCTCGACCCCTTCGGACGGCTTCGGCGCCCGAAGGAGCGGGAGATAAGCCCCTACATCTTCTCGGGCGTGCAGATCCTCGCGCCCAACGCCTTTCGCGACACCAGTGATGGGGGGTTCAGCCTGAACCGCGTGTACGACACGGCCATCGGTGCCGGTCGCTGCTTCGCTTTGGTGCATGATGGCGTGTGGTTTCACCTGTCGACGCCCGGCGACCTTGCACGCAGCGAGCAACTCCTGACCGGCGGCCTGCCCTGGCGGCTGTTCTGACCCTGCTCCGGCTCCTCACCATCCCGGCCCACGCGGACTTCCTGGGCAGCCTGGCGAAAGGGGTCCTGGAGACCGGCGACGCGTCACGACTGGCGCGCACCACCATTCTGCTGCCGACGCGCCGTGCCGCACGCGCCCTTCAGGGTGCATTCCTGGCGGCCGCCGGGCCCGGGGCGCCGGCCATGCTGTTGCCGCGCATGCGGGCGCTGGCCGGGCTTTCGGTCGAGGATGCCGACGAACTGGCCCTGCCCGGGTTGCTGGCCCTGCCGCCGGCGGTGGACCCGGCCCGGCGGCTGGCGGTGCTGGCTGCCTGCGTGCTGCGCCTGCCGGCCCGGCTGGGCGGCCCGGGCACGCCGCCCCAGGCTTGGGCCATGGCGGCCGACCTGGCGCGTCTGCTGGACGAGGTCGCGCTGGAAGGCGTGGATCCCGCGCGCCTCGCAGATCTGGTGCCTGAGGTCTTCGCCACACACTGGCAGGTGACCCTGCGCTTTCTGGACGCCGTGCTTCACGACTGGCAAGCTTGGCTGGCGGAACAGGGGTTGATGGACATCGGCGCACGCCGCGTGGCGGCGCTCGCGGCCCAGGCCGAAGCCTGGACCGTCAACCCACCGGCCGACCCCGTCATTGCTGCCGGCATCGGTGCCGGTGGCACCATCCCCGCCGCCGTCGCCCTGTTACGGGCAGTGGCCGGCCTGCCACAGGGCGCGGTGGTGCTGCACGGGGCACCAGAAGCCGCGCCGTCACTCGACGAGGCCATCCGCCAGTCCCCAGCCCATCCGCTGTGCGGCCAGGCCCGCCTGCTGGACTCACTCGGCAGAACGCCGGCCGATCTGCGGCCCTGGCCCGCCGTCGTGGCGCGAACCGGGGCGGATCGCGCGGCCCTGCTGGGGCTGGCGCTGCGGCCGGCCGAGGGCCTGGCCATGCCGGACTGGCGCGCACCCGCCCCCGCCCGCTGGGCGGCGGCGACCGCGGGCCTTTCCGTCATCAGCGCGCCGGATGCCCAGGCCGAGGCCGTGGCCGTGGCGCTGACCTTGCGCGAAGCGCTGGAAACGCCCGGCGCCAGGGCCGCGCTGGTCACCGCCGACCGGGACCTGGCCCGTCGCGTTTCGGCGGAACTGCTGCGCCATGGCGTGGTCGCCGACGACAGCGCGGGCCAGCCCCTGGCGGAGACCCCAGGCGGCGCCTTCCTGCGGTTGATCGCGCGCGCCGTCGCCGAGGATTTTGCCCCCGTCGCCTTGCTCGCCTGCCTGAAGCACGGGATCGCAGCGGGCGGCATGGCGCGCATCGACTGGATCGGCGCGGTGCGGCTGCTGGACCGCCTGGTCCTGCGCGGACCGCGTCCCGCCCCCGGTCTGGCGGGGCTCCGCGCCGTCGTGCGCGGCTTGCCAGAAAGCCGGGATCGGACCCGCACAGACCGCGATCGTCTGCTGGCGCTGCTCGACCGGCTGGATGCTGTATTCACGGGATTTGACGCGCTGCCGCCGGCCCCGGCCATGCCACCCGCATCGCTTCTCGCAGCCCAGATGCGCGCCGCGGAAGCGCTGGCCGCGACGGACGACCGCGATGGCGGCCTGCGACTCTATGCCGGCGAGGAAGGCGAACCGCTGGCGCTGCATCTGGCCGCCCTGGAACCGGCCATGGCGGCGCTGCCGCCGATCGCGCCCAGCGCCTGGCCGGCGCTGTTCGACGCGGCACTGGAAGGGCCCTTGGCGCCCGCCATTCGCGCCACCCGCGGACGCCACGCACATCCGCGGGTGGCGATCCTGGGACTGCTGGAAGCCCGGCTGCAATGCTTCGACCGCGTCGTCCTGGGCGTACTGGAGGAGGGCATCTGGCCCGCCGCGACCGATCCCGGCCCCTGGCTGTCGCGCCCCATGCGGCGCGATTTCGGCCTGCCGGAGGTGGAGGCACGGATCGGCCGCCAGGCTGCCGACTTCCTGCTGCTGGCAGCTTCCAGCACGGAGGTGGTGCTGTCGCGGGCGCTCAAGCGCGGCGGGGCGCCGACCCGCCCTGCGCGCTGGTTGACGCGGCTCGCAACCTTCCTTGGTGGCCAGAAACTGAGCCTGCCGGAACACCCCGCGACGGGCTGGGCGGCGGGGCTGGACCTGCCGACAGCCGTCGCTCCGCGCAAGCGGCCCGCGCCAAACCCGCTCGTGACGCTGCGCCCTGATGTGCTGAGCGTGACCGAGGTCGAGACCCTGGTCGCCGATCCCTACGCCTTCTACGCGCGGCGGATGCTGGCGTTGGCGCCGCTGGACCCGCTGGATGCAGCCCTTGGCGCGCAGGAATTCGGGACCGCCGCCCACGCCGCCTTGGCCAGTTGGGCCAGGCGGCTGGACGGCCGGCCCTGGCCTGGCGTTGCGGTCGCCGAGGCGCTGTTCCTCGCCGCGGCCGACGAAATCCTGACCGACTACGCGGCGCGCCCCGCCCTGCTTGCCTTTTGGCAGGCGCGCCTCCGCCGCATCGGCACCTGGGTCGCTTCCCTGGAAGACACGGCGCCACCAGCGCGCCGCTTCGCCGAGGCACCCGGGTCAATCGGGCTTGGCCTCGACCCTGAGGTGACCCTGAAGGGCCGCGCCGACCGGGTGGATCTGCTGCAGGGCGGCGGGCTTGCGTTGATAGATTTCAAGACCGGCCAGATGCCGACGACCAAGGCGGTGGCGGAAGGCCGCAGCCCGCAATTGGCATTGGGGGCTGCGATCATCACCGGCAATGGCATGGCCGCGCTGGATGCCGTGCCCGGACAGGTGGTTGCGCGCATGGAATACCGCCGCCTGACCGGCGGCGCCGAGCCCGGCGAAGTCGGGATCCGCGCCGCAGAGGTGGCCACGGTCGATGCTTTGATGGTCGATGCGTTGGACAACACCCGCGCCCTGGCCAAAGCCTTCCTGCGCGAACAGCGCGCATTCCTGGCCCGGCCGCACCCCAAACGCCGGGCTGCGGGCGATGCCTACGCCCATCTGGCCCGCGCCGCCGAATGGGGCGCGGCAGAGGAGGAAGGGTGAGCGAGGCTGCAACCCGCCGCGCCGCGGCCGCCCAGCGCGCCGCTTCCGACCCGACGGTCTCGGCCTGGGTGGATGCCTCGGCCGGCTCTGGCAAGACGAAGGTGCTGACCGACCGCGTGCTGCGCCTGCTGTTGCAGCCAGGGCAGGCGCCGGAACGGCTGCTCTGCCTGACCTTCACCAAGGCCGCGGCGGCCGAGATGGCGAACCGGCTGAATGCGCGCCTCGGCGCCTGGGCCGTTGCGGACGACGCCACGCTGGCACAATCGCTGACCGAACTGACGGGCCGGGCGCCGGCGGCCGCAACGCTGCGGCGGGCGCGGGAGTTGTTCGCCGATGTACTCGACCTGCCGGGCGGCATGCGGATCAGCACCATCCACGCCTTTGCCCAGGGCCTGCTGCGCGGCTTCCCGATCGAAGCCCGGCTGCCGCCGCGCTTCCGCGTGGTCGAGGAAGGCGAGCAGAAGAGCCTTGCGGCCGGGGCGCGCGATGTCGCCCTGTCCGGTCCCGACGCACCGATCGACGCGCTGGCCCGCTTGGCGGCGGAAACCGACGGGCGCACCCTGGATGGCGCGATCAGCGATGCCATCGGCAAGGGACCGACGGTCCTGCCGCAGGATGCGGCGGCACTGGCGGGGCTGGGGGCCCGGCTGGCCGCCTGGCTCGGCATCGATCCTGCCGAGGACGCGGCGGATGTCCTGGCGCGCTTTGCCGATGTGCCCGACGTGGTCGGCCGTACGGCCGCGGGGCTGCTCGGGTCATCCAAGAAAGTGGAACGCACCGCTGCCGAGGCCATGCGCGGCTGGCTGGCCTTGCCCCAAGAGGCGCGCATGGCGCGGCGGGACGAATGGTCCGAAGCCTTCTTCACCGATAAGGGCACGCTGCGAAAAGTCCTGGAGCCGTACCCGGTTCTGGTGGCGGAAGCCGCGCGGATCCAGACGATCGAAGCGGAGTTGGCGGCGCATCGGCTACGCGCGACCTCCCTCGCCTTTGCCGCCCTCGCTGGCCCCGTCCGCATCGCCTACGACCGGCGCAAAGCCGCCGCTGGGGTGCTGGATTTCGACGATCTGATCGGGGCCGCACAGGCGCTGCTGCGCGACCCCGGCAGCGCCTGGGTGCTGTTCCGTCTGGATGGCGGGCTGGATCACCTGCTGCTGGACGAATCGCAGGATACCAACGCCGCGCAATGGGCGATCGCCGGCGCACTGGCCGGCGAATTCTTCACCGGATCGGGGCCGCGGGAGGCGGTTCGCACCGTCTTTGCCGTGGGCGATCCGAAGCAGTCGATCTTCGCATTCCAGGGCGCCGATCCGGCAGGTTTTTCGCGCGAGAAACGGCACTTCGCCGAGGCGGTGCAGGCGACCGGGCAGGATTTTCGAGAAGTGGCGCTTGACGTCTCCTTCCGTTCCACAGCCCCCGTCCTGGCGCTGGTGGATGCGGTGTTCCAGTCGCCCGAAGCCGCACGTGGCGTCACCGAACCCGGGCAGCTTGCGCATCTGGCCAACCGGGCCGGCCAGGCCGGGCAGGTCGAATTGTGGCCGCTGTTCCGGCGGCAGGAAGCCGCACCCCCGGAGCCCTGGGTGGTGCCCGAACAGCCGATCGGCGTGCCCGATACGGCCAGCCAGTGCGCCGAGGCCCTGGCGGCCGAGATCGCCCGCATGGTCGGCGCCGAGGTGCTGGAAGCCCGCGGGCGCAAGGTGCGGGCCGGCGACTTTCTGGTGCTGGTCCGACGCCGGCACATGCCATTCCTGACCCCACTG
>JBBQHE010000009.1:0-37575 GCA_038323655.1 Acetobacterales bacterium
CCATGTCGATGCCGACCGTCATGCCATGGAACCGACCTTACATACCCAGCGCACGGCGGTAGAGGTCGAGCAGGGTCTCCTGCTCCTCCACCTCGGCGGGTTCCTTCTTGCGGATGGAGATGATCTGGCGGATCACCTTGACCTCGAAGCCGGCCGATTTGGCTTCCATGAAGATGTCCTTGATGTCGCCGCCGAGCGCCTTGCGCTCCTCCTCCAGGCGCTCGACGCGCTCGATGATGCTGCGCAGGCGATCGGCGGCGATGCCGCCGACGTCGGCGTCCTTTTCCGGGGTCTCGGCGATGGTGGTTGGCGTGGCCATGGTCGGCTCCGGGGTGCTGCTGGCAAGGGCGCGGGGTATAGCCGCCCCGCCCCGCCCCGCCAACCGCCCTAAGGGCAGCGCGCGCCAGGCACGCCGGCGCCGCCCCCCGTTGTCAGATGCGACCCATCAGCAGCAGCACGAGCACGACCACCAGGATCAGCCCCAGGCCGCCGCTCGGGCCGTAGCCCCAACTGGAGGAATGGCGCCAGTTCGGCAGCGCGCCGACCAGCATGAGAATGAGAAGGATGATGAGGATGGTGCCGAGACTCATGGGGGCCAACTCCGCAACGGCGCCGTGGTGCGCCCTGTCCGTATGTAACGCTGCGGGGTCGGCAGGGTTGCCCGCCATCGAATCGAATCTCGCGACGACCCTGGCCGGGGGCGCTCGATCCATGCTGTCCTGACTGCTGCTTTGCCGGGTTGAGAGACGGAAAGGAGGGGGCCGCCGCGTGTTTTCAGCGTCCAGGTCGCGCGCAGAGGCCTATGCGGCCACGGACTACGTGGCCAGGTGGCGCGGCCGCAACGTCCTGATCGGTGCCGATCGCCGCTCGGCGCCGGCGGAACGGCTGATGGCGCGCTTCGGGTCGCGGACGGCGGCCTTCATCACCGCGGCCAATCCGCGCAGCGGGCTGCGCGCCGACCACGCGAACCGCCGGGCCGAGGCCGCGCTCGCAGCCCATCTCGCGCGCCTCGGCCTGCCCTTCGTCGGGGGCTGGGGCCAAGGCCGCTGCGGAACATGGCCGGCGGAGCGCAGCGTGTTGGCTTTCCGCATCAGCCAGCGCAGCGCGCGCCATGTGGCACGCCGCTACGGACAGAATGCGATCGTGTTCCTCCGCCTGGGCCAGCCGGCACTGCTCGTCCACCTGCGTTGAGCAGCTTGCAGCATGGCGCATGATGTCCGCGCCGACATCATGGCAGGCGCTGGCTTGTCGTGGCAGCGACCAGCAATACGCGGCCAGGGCGCGTGCGGGTCGTTCAGCCGTCACCCGCCGTGGCGCTACAGCGCGCGGTTGGCACGCGCCACCACCGCCTCGAACAGCACTTGGCAGCCGGCGGCGGCTTCCTCCGGCTCGATGCTTTCCGCCTCGTTATGCGAAAGCCCGTCCTTGCAAGGCGTAAAAATCATCGCCGTCGGCACATGGCGCGCGACATAGACGGCGTCGTGCCCCGCGCCGCTCACGATGTCCCGTGACGGCAGCCCCAGCCGTGCCGCGGCCTGGCGCACCAGGGCGACGCAGCCGGGGTCGAAGGGCTGGGCCGGCATGCGGAACAACTCGGTCAATTGCAGCCCCAGGCGCAATTCATCGGCGATGCACTGCGCCATGTGGGGAAACTCGTCGGCCAAGCCCTCGATCTCATCGGTGTCGGGGTGGCGGAACTCGATGGAAAACCGCACCTCGCCCGGGATCACGTTGCGGCTGTTGGGCAGGACGGACAGGTAGCCGACGGTGCCGCGCCCATCCTCGCCCCGCGCCCGCATCTGCCGGTCCACCAGTTCGATGATGCGCGCCGCCCCCAGCAGGGCGTCGCGCCGCGCGGCGGGTGGCGTGGTGCCGGCATGGCTGTCCTGGCCAACCAGCACCGCATCCCACCAGACCATGGCTTGCGCGCCGGTGACGATGCCGATCGGCTTGCCCTCGGCCTCCAGGATCGGGCCCTGTTCGATGTGCAGTTCGAAATAGGCATCGGCCCGGAAGGGCTTTGCCGGGTGCTGGCCGCGGTAGCCGATGGCCTCCAGCGCATCCCGCACCGATACGCCGTCGGCGTCGCGCAGGCCAAAGGCCTTGTCCTGGGCAAAGACACCGGCCCAGACACCGCTGCCCATCAGCGAATGGCCGAAGCGGCTGCCCTCCTCATCGGTCCAGTTCACCAGTTCGATCGGCGCCTCGGTCTCGATGCCCATGTCGTTCAGGCTGCGCATCACCTCCAGCCCCGCGATCACCCCCAGCGCGCCGTCGAACTTGCCGCCCGATGGCTGGCTGTCGAGGTGGCTGCCCAGCAGCACCGGGGCGCGCTTGGGGTCGCGGCCCGGGCGGCGGGCGAACATGTTGCCGATGGCGTCCACGCGGATGGTCAACCCTGCCTCGGCGCACCAACCGGCGAAGCGGTCGCGGCCGATGCGGTCGGTCTCGGTCAGGGTCAGGCGCTTGACGCCGCCCTTTGCGGTCGCGCCGACCTCGGCCATGGCCATCAGGCTGGCCCACAGCCGGGTGGCGTCGATCTTCCGGTTGGTGCCGCTCATGCGCCTGCTCCGTCCTTGCAGGGGCTTCCCTGCCCGCGGGCCGAGCCCCGTGCAACCATCAGGTGGCGCGTTCCAGACCCGCGGCCACAAAGCGGTCCTGGCCTTGCGGCGACCGCAGCGCCGCGAGCAGCGCCGCCGCCCCGCCGGGGTCGGCCGCCCCGGCGGCGACGGCGCCGGCATAGGTCGTGATCAACGCCAGCGAAAGCGGCAGGGGCGCCACCAGCGTCACCCCGGGCACGGCGGTGATTTCCGACGACTGGGTCAGCGCCATGTCCGACAGCCCGTCCCGCACCGCCTCCACCGCCTGGATTCCGCGTGGATAGGGCAGGATGCGGCCGGCCATCGCCTGGGTGACGCCCAGGCGCTCCAGCACCGCGACCATGTGCAGCCCTGTGGTGGCGCCGCTCGCGGGGTCGGAATGGCTGATGGCGCGGCTGGCCAGGATGGCGTCGCGCAGGGCTTCGGGCGTGGACAGGTCGGGCACTGGCGCGCCGGAGCGCAGGCCGATGCCGACCCGCACGCGCCCGACCTCGGCCCGGGTCGTGGCCACCAGGTGGCCGTCGGCGATCAGCGCATCCAGCGTCTGCGCCGCGTTCAGCACCAGGTCGAAGGGCGTGCCACCCCGCACCAGGGCGGCGGCGCGGCCACCGTTCACCACGGTGATGTCGGTCTGGCGCCCGGTCGCCTCGGCCCAGGCTTCGGCGGTCGCCAGCAGCGGTGCCTCGCAGGCGCCGGTACCGAGGATGCGCAGTGGCGCGGCGGCGACGGCAATGGCTGGCGCGGCCAGGGTGTCGCTGGGCGGCGGCGCGATCGACATGGCGGTGTTTCCCCGGTGTGACGACGCGGAGTTTCCCCCGAGGGGCGCCCGGCGCAAGGGGCGCTTGCGAAAGCGCCGACCGGCTGCTTGTCTCGGCGCCATGGATCAGCCCCTGCCAAACCCCACGCCCCATCCCGCCCTGGCCAGTCTCGGCGCGCTCGACAGCGCCGCCGTGCGCGAGGCGCGCATCGACCTCGCCGCCTGCTTCCGCATGGCGCACCGGATGGGGCTGCATGAAGGCATCTGCAACCATTTTTCGGCCGTCGTGCCGGGGCGGGACGACCTGTTCCTGGTCAATCCCTATGGCTGGTCCTTTGCCGAGATCACCGCCTCCCGCCTGCTGGTCTGCGACTATGCCGGGAATGTGGTCGCCGGCGATGGCGTACCGGAGGCGACGGCCTTCTTCATCCATGCCCGGCTGCACCTGAACGTGCCCCGCGCCCGCGTGGCGCTGCATACCCACATGCCCTACGCCACGGCGCTGGCCATGCTGGAAGGCCCGCCGCTGGTCTGGGCCGGGCAGACGGCGCTGAAGTTCTGGGGCCGCACGCTGGTTGACGAGGACTACAACGGCCTGGCTCTGGATGAGGCCGAGGGCGATCGGATCGCCGCATCGCTGGGCGATGCCGATGTGGTTTTCCTGAAGAACCACGGCGTCATGGTGGTCGGCCCGACGATCGCCGAGGCCTTCGATGACCTGTACTACCTCGAACGCGCGGCCGAGGCACAGGTGCTGGCGCTCTCCACCGGCCGGGTGCTGAAGCCGGTGCCCGAGGCGCTGGCGCGCAAGACCTACGCCCAGATGCGGGCCGACACGGGGGAAAGTGCCAGGCTGCACCTGGCCAGCCTGAAGCGGCAGTTGGTGGCCGAATGCCCGGATTTCGCCGACTAGAGACATGTGCCGTTCGCAGTTTCACGAGCATCCAATTCCGTCCCCACGCCTGCGTGGGATCGGATGATGCCAGAGGGTGCTTCCCCGCCGCCCATCCCGGCGGCATGGTGCGCCCGACCAGCCAGGGGGCTCCGCGATGCGTGCGATTTTCGTCATGATCAAGTGCGAGATGGGCCAAGCCTATCGCGTCGCGCGCGAGATGGCCGACACGGTCGGGGAATTGTCGGAGATGCATTCGACCTCCGGCCAGTATGACCTGATGGGCAAGTTCTACCTCGATGCCGAGGCCGATATCGGGCTGTTCGTGGTGGAGAAACTGCAGACCGTGCCGGGGGTGAAGGACACCTACACGATCCAGACCTTCAATGCTTTTTCGGGCGCCCGCGCCTGAATCAAGCGGGCGCCGCGGATACCCGCCGCGACCGGGCTAGTGCTGCCGCTGCATGTGGCCGAAGGCGGGCGGCGTCAAACGACACAGCCGAGCCTACGGCTGGCCGGCGCATGGCGCCGCCCGCACCTGCTCACGCCGCGGCGCAAGCCCCTTCCGCCGCCCGCGCCATGAGCCTTGCGTAGAGCGCAGGTGGAACCTGCCGCTGCGACATCGCCCGCGGCAGCACCATCTCCTCGATCGTTGGCGGCATGTCCGCCTGGGGATGCTCCGCCCAGTTGTCGAAATGGCGGCGCTCGGCATTGTCCACGAAGGTCTCGGCCGCGACGCCCTCGGCCAGCACCAGGTCGTGCGTGGCGAGTTCGATGTGCCGGTAGGTGAAGACCTCCGGCACGCGGCTTTCGCGCCGGATCGTCGTGCCGTTGACGAGCGCGCCGGCATTCACCAGGACGCCCCCCAGCAGCAGCGCGTGACCCGGCGAGACCAGCAGGTCGCGCTGCGGCAGCCCCTCGGCCAGCGCGCCGGCCGCGATCCGGATGGGCAGGACGCGCAGCGGGTCCGCAAAGCGGGTCGAGACGGTCTGGCGCCCCATCCAGCGTATCGGCAGTGCTGCGCCATCGGCGGTCAGCACCAAGTCGCCGGCGACCAGCGCCTCGACCGCGCGCTCGCCCCCCGGGGTCGCGATCAGCGTGCCGGGGTAGAAGCAGATCACCTCGTTCTGGCCGCCGGTCCAGTCGGTGACGGTGACGGTCTCGTTGGTGCTGGTGTTGGCGAAGGTCGCCGTGCCGGGGGTTCCGCCCGCGGGCAGGGCGACGGTCCAGGCGTCGGTATTGGAGGTGATGCCGCCGAAGGTCGTGCCCAGGTCCAGCACGTCGCTGCCGGCGCCGAGGGTGACGGTGTCGTTGCCGTCGCCCGGGCGCCAGGTGATCCGATCGTTGCCGCCGCCGCCGATCAGCGTGTCCTGGCCGGCGCGGCCGGCGAGCGTGTCGTTCCCGTCGCCGCCGGTCAGCACGTTGGCGTTGCCATCGCCGTTCAGCACGTCATTGCCGGCGCCGCCGGTGACGCTCTCGATGGTTGCCAGGGTGTCGGTGCCACCACCCAGCCCGTCGACGACGGTCCCGGCGGTCAGGTTGGCGATGATGCCCTGGGCCGCGGTGTTGGCGGAATAATCGGCCGTGTCGGTGCCGGCGCCGCCGATCAGCGTATCGCTGCCGATGCCGCCGACCAACGTGTCGTTGCCGTTGCCACCATTCAGCACGTTGCCATTGCCGTCGCCGGTGAGCCGATCATTGCCTGCGCCACCGACGAGGTTTTCGACGCCGATCAGCGTGTCGGTACCGCCCAGGCCGTCCGTGGCCGTTCCGGTGGCGAGGTTGGCGGTGACGTTGGCGCTGCTGGTGCTGTAGTCCGCCGTATCGACATCACCGCCGCCGTTCAGCGTGTCATTGCCGGCGCCGCCGACCAGCGTGTCGTTGCCGAGACCGCCGTTCAGCGTGTCGTTGCCAGCACCGCCGTCGATCCGGTTGGCGCCGGCGGATCCCGTCAACACGTCGCCTTGCGCGCTGCCAACGATGTTCTCGAAGCCCGTTATGTTGGTGAAGCCGGTGCCGGTGCCGGCGCCCAGGTTCGCGTTGACGCCGGACCCTGACCAGAAGCTGTAGTCCAGCGTGTCGGTGCCGCCCGATCCATTGACCACCCCAGAGATGTTGGACCCGTTGCGGATGACGAGCCTGTTATCACCAGTGCCGAACAGCACATTTCTTCTGGCGCTGCCGCCTGCAGCAATGGTTCCAGCATTGTCGAGCAGGACGTCGGTATCGCCGGCCACAACGATGGCGATATTATTTGACTAACTGATAATACCAGTGTTGATGATTGTCAGATCGGAGTCAACGATGTTTCCGCTGATGAATATGGCTGGGCCAGTAGAGACATTACGAATCGTTCCATCATTGTCCAAAACGATGCCATCCGCGTTGGAGATCCTGATCGTTTCAAGGACATTTGTGCTTACAAGCGTTGCACCGGCCTCGACCGTGCCGGTTTCAGTGCCCGTCAGGTTCCGTCCGCCGATGATGACCTCGCCGGCAGGAATAGTGAAATTTGCCATGGAAATCGTCGTTGCAGTTTTGTGTTATGCCTCGAATGGACAAATGTCCTGCCGGCTTCACGAATGTGATGCCGTACTCGTCAATGCCATGGCGTGCCCGTCCCGGCGGAGACGACGAGCAGATCCGCGCGCCGTCCCGCGCCTCGTTGCAGCAACGCCGTGTTGGATGCCGTAGATCGTTGCGACCAGGCCGGGTCTCGCGTCTTGTCCATCGAAAGCAAGACTGCTTTCCAATCGTTAATTCAGAAGCACGTTAATGAGACGTTGGCACGATCCATGAATTCCGACGAAACGGCATGACCTGAACTGAAAATATTGCAACGGACCCAGACGCCGAAAGGCCGAATTGGCCCGCCGAGCCCGTCGGGCCGGCCCTCGCATATCGGACCGCCGCGGCAACCAACCCTCAGGACGGCAGCAGCCCCGCCCCACACGTTAATGTGCACCGCTGCCACAACGCCGCCATCATCTTGCCGTGGCCGGACACGATCGCCACCCATATTGCTGCCACGGCCCAAGGAGGGCCTGTCAGATGCGTATCCTCGCCGCCCTCGCCCTTGGTTCCTCGCTGATCCTTGGTGGCTGCACCAACCCCGATGGCTCGACCAATGTCGGCGGCACGCTCGCCCTTGGCGCCGGTGCCGCCCTGGCCGCGGGGCTGCTGATCGCTTCCAGCAACCAGGGTTCGTCGCGGAGGTATGATAACAACCGGTATCAGGGACGCGGCCATGACCGCGGCTACCGGAACCCTGGCTATGCCGACAATCGTGGCTATCGCCGGTGGTAGAGCGGAGGGACAGCACCATGCGCGCCTTCACACTCGTGGCAGGCCTGGCGGGGCTCAGCCTCACGGGCTGTGTCGTGGCCCCGGCCCGGCCAGCCTATTATGCACCGCAACCGCAGGCCTACTACGCCCCGCCGCAGGCCTACTACGCCCCGCCGCCGGCCTATTACGCGCCGCCGCCGGTGGTGGTGCTGCGCCCCCCCGCGCCACGGCCGCTCTACTACGGCCGCCCCTATGGCTACAGCCATGGCGGTTGGGGCCGGGGCGGATACCGGTAGACCAGGCGGCGTGACGCCCCACTGCGTACATGACGTGAGGCGCGCGCCGCTGCCCGATGAATGAGCGTCAGCCCGGCGAGGGGCTACGCCGTGTTCCGCCACGGCATCATCGTGGTGCTGGCGTCGCGCCATCCGCCAGATAGGCGATGATGTCGGACCGGAACTGCGCCTCCTCGATGCCCGAAAACGGCATGCGGTTGCCGCGGATCACAGCCTGAGGGTCCGCCATGAAGGCATCGAGGTTGTCGTTGTTCCAAACCAGGCCCGCCCGGCGCATCGCTGGAGAGTAGCGGAAGTCGGCCAGGCTGCCGGCGCGACGACCGATGACGCCCTGCAGGCTGGGCCCGACACCGTGCTCTCCATTCATGGTGTGACAGGCTTGGCACTGTTCGAACAGCGCCTCCCCCCGCAGGGCGTCTCCCGCAACGGCGGGGGCGTTCCCCGCCAGCCAGGCCGCGACCAGCAGAACACCGGGCCGCATGTTCAGGCAGGGACCATCGGCCCGGGGCTGCGGAGGTAGCGTGTCTTGATCGCATCGGCCGTCCAGTAAGCCATGGCGCCGACCGGCCCCGTCGGGTTGTAGGCCGAGTTTTGCGGAAACGCGCTGGCCCCCATGACGAATAGATTATGGAGATCCCAGGACTGCAAATACTTGTTGACCACGCTTTCCCGCGGGTTGGCGCCCATGATGGCGCCCCCCGTATTGTGCGTCGACTGATACGGCACGACCGTCCAGCTTCGCCGCGGCCCGGCGGCATTGACGTGCGCTGCCCCCATCGTGCCGGCAATGCGGTTGATCACACCGGAGACATGCTCGGTCAGGCGGATTTCATTCGGCTTGTAGTCGAAGGTCATCCGCATCAGCGGCTGGCCGAAGGCGTTTCGATAGGTCGGATCCAGGTCGAGAAAGTTGTTCCGGTTCGGCATGACGGAGCCGGAGGACCCGATGGTCATGGCCCCCTGGTACCAGGTCTTGGCGGCGCGCTTCCACGCCGTGCCCCAGCGCGGCGTGCCGCTCGGCAAGGGCCGATACTCGATAGGGCGGCCGTTCGAACCGCCGGCGGCAATAGTGCTGCCGCCGATGTAGTTGTGCGGCCGGCGGTCGAACGCCCAGTTCGTGTTGAAGTCGTCGATGTTCTGACCCCACGACCCTGTCGCGATGAAGGGGTTGAAGGCCTTGTCGGGAAAAAACAGCGTCGCCGCCGTGCCGGTCTGGTAGCAGTAGTTCTTGCCGACCACGCCTTCACCCGTGCTGGCGTTGTAGGGGGTGCCAATGCCGGACCACAGCATGAGCGCCACGTTGTTCAGCCCATAGGCGGACAGCACGACAATGCCCGCCGGCTGCTCCAATTCCTCGCCGTTCAGCAGGTTGGTGTAATTAACCCCGGTCGCCTTGCGGCCATCGCTGTCCTTGTTCACCCGGGTTACCCAGGCATGGGTCCGCAGCGTGAAGTTCGGGCTGCGCATCGCGGCAGGGATCACGGTGATGTTCGGGCTGCCCTTGGCGTTGCTCTCGCAACCGAAGCGCTCGCAGAAGCCGCAGTACTGGCAGGCGCCGAGCCTGGCCCCGTCCGGGTTGGTATAGGCACGGCTGGCGTTGGCCGATGGGCGGGGATGCGGGCTGAACCCCATGTCCGAGGCCGCCTTGGCAAAAAGCAGCCCCGACAGCGGGTCCTCAAGCGGCGGCAGGGGATACTCGCTGGCCCGCGGATCCTCGAAAACATTGCCGCCGGCGATGCGCGCGCCCCGCAGATTACCGGCCTTGCCGGAAACCCCGGCGGTCTTTTCGAACTTGTCGTAGAAAGGCTCCAGCTCGGCGTAGGTGATCCCCCAGTCCTGCAGCGGCATGTCCTCGGGCAGGTAGGCGGCGCCGTATTTCTCGATGTACTTGCTGCGGATCTGCAGCTCCATGTCGCCCCAGCGCCAGTTGACGCCGTTCCAGTGGGAGCCGGCGCCACCCACGCCCTCGCCCGGCAGGAACGACCCCAGGCGCCGCATCGGCAGCGCCTCCTGATCGGGCGTGTTGCGGATCGTCAGGGTATCGACGGCGGTGTTCATCATCAGGTCGGCCCGCGTGCCGAAACGCAATTCGTCTCGTATCCGCGGAACCTGGAAGTCCTCCTCAGGGCGCCGCATCGCGCCCCGTTCCAGCGCCACCACCTTGAGCCCTGCGTCGGTGAGTTCCTTGGCCAGGATCCCGCCCGTCCAGCCCAGACCCACGAGGACAACATCCACTTCCGGAAGCTTGCGTGCCATGTCCGTCCTCCCTCTCAGCTCATGTCCGCGATCGAGGTCGGCTCGACCTCGTATCGGCGGTTGCGGTAGGCGACGACGTGGTTGCGGTTGTTCTGGATGACGCCGGGGAAGCCCAGCATCTTCCAGCCGACCTTGTCCTGGTTTCCGCCATAGATCGGGTCCGCGAACATGCCCTCCATCACGTTCTGATAGACCATGGTCCAGAAGGTGCGGGCCGGCAGGCCGGTGTCGAAGGTGATGCGGCCCGCGTCGAGATCGCGGAGCACCTGGTTGCGCTGGTCTTCGTTGATCTGGTCGAAGGCCTTGCCCAGGGTCTTCACGCAATGGGCATTCGTCGCCTCGATGCCGGCGCGCCAGAGCTGCGCCGGGGTCAGCGCCAGCTGGTAGCCCTGGTTGGCATGCCCCTGCTTCCACGGCCCCTGCATGTACAGCCGGTCGCCCTTGCCCCAGCCATCGGCCAGGGCACGGTCGATGTAGGTCGCAATGCCGACATCGGTGCCCTTCGGGGTGAACTCGTCCGCGGGGATCATCGTGTCGGCCAGCGCTTCGACGAAGGCGATCTCGTCCGGCTTGAGGAACATGTAGCCGGCGGCGTCGCTACCTTGCGGGGCAGCAGCGGGGGCCGGCTGGGCCGCCACCTGCGTGGCACCGCCAAGCGTGGCCGCGCCGCCGACCGCACTCCCTTGCAGGAATGACCGCCGGTCAAGACTTGGGTGATTGGACATGCATCGCCTCTCGCGCGGCACCTGGCCGCTGCGGCGGCCGGGCCGTCTTGTTGCCTGCACCGGTCATTGCCGGCCCAGCCCCTGCCTGATCAGGCAGGAATGACAACAGTGTTGCGATGTTGCAGGCGAACCGAGCGTGCGATTTACGTCGGGCTGCTATGCGCCTGCCGCGCGCAGGACGCTGGGAGAGCGGTCCGAGCCTCCCAGGACCGCCCTCACCCGAAGGTCTTGAACTCAGGCATGTCGCTGATCGGCGGGGCAGCCCTCAGCACCGCCAGGTCCGGTACCGGCCGGCGCAGCGCGGGGTCGGTGGCGCAGGCGGCCTCGATCGCCGCGGCGACGCCCAGCACCAGCGCATCCCCGCCGCGCGGCCCGACGATCTGCAGGCCGAAGGGCATCCCGGCTTCGTCCAGCCCCAGCGGAACGCTCACCGCCGGATGCCCGACCAGCGTCGCGCCATAGGCCAGCGCCAGCCAGTGGAAGTAGGTGCGGGTCGGCTTGCCGTCGATCTGGGCCGGGAACAACTCGCGCCAGGGCCGCGGCGTGATGGTGATGGCCGGCGAGATGATGACGTCATGCCCGGCGAAGAAGCCCTGCCAGCGGCGGTAGATCTTCGTCTGTTCGGACAGGGCGCGGGTGATGTCCTCGACGCCGTAGCGCATCCCTTCGGCGACGTTGTCGATGATGTTCGGCCCGCAATCCTGCGGCCTTTCGCGGACTTTGGCGCCGTGGCTTGCGACCATGCCGATGGCGCGCAGCACCTCGAAAGCCTCGTCGGTGCCGCTGCAATCGGGATGGGCTTCGCTAGCCTCGCCAAACCAGGGCGCGATGGCGGCGGCGCGCTGGGCAAAAGCGCGGCGGACCAGGTTTTCGGTCGGCGCGAAGCCGAAGTCCGGCGTGATCGCCAGGCGCAGCCGGCCGAGGTCGATGCCAAGCGGCGGGGAGAAGTGCTGCCCGCATTGCGGAAAGGCCAGCGGGTCGCGCGCATCATCCGACGCCATGGCCGAGAGCAGCAGCGCGGTATCGGCGACATTGCGCCCCATCGGCCCCAGCACCGGCAGGTTGGACCAGCCGAAGCCGCGGGTTTCCGACGGCACCAGCCCCGGCGAAGGGCGGAAGCCGACAATGCCGTTGAAGGCCGCGGGGTTGCGCAAGGATCCGCCGGTGTCGCTGCCGGAAGCCAGCGGCACCATCCCGGTCGCCAGGGCCACGGCTGAGCCGCCGGAGGAGCCGGCGGCGGATTTGCTGGGGTCGAAGGCATTGCCCGTCGCGCCATGCACGACGTTGCGGGTGTTCGCGCCCGCGCCGAATTCCGGCACGTTGGTCTTGCCCAGCACGATGCCGCCAGCGGCCTTGATGCGCGCCACCATGCCGCAATCGGCGGTCGGGATGTGCCTGGCAAAGATCGGGCTGCCCCAGGTGGTCAGCAGGCCTTCGGTTTCCTCCAGATCCTTGATGCCGACGGGCAGGCCGTGCAGCGCGCCAAGCGCGGCGCCCGCCATCACAGCACCTTCGGCGGTTTTCGCCGCGACCAAGGCGCGGTCGAAGTCGCGCGCGGGGATGGCGTTGACGGCGTGGTCCACTGCCTCGATCCGCGCGATGCAGGATTGGGTGAGTTCGACGGGCGACAGCGCGCGTCGGCCGATCAGGGCGCGGGCTTCGGTCGCGGTCAGGTCGCAGGGCTCGGTCATCGCATCAATATCCCATCGCACAGCCGTCCTTGCGCGGTTCGCTGGCCCCCACCAGTACGCCGCGCGCATGATCGATCAGGATCGCCTGGCCGCCGCCATGCGGCTTTTCCACCAGTTCGCAGACATGGCCGAGCCGGTTCAGCCGGTCGATCATCGCTTGCGGAATCCCGCGCTCCACCTGCACCTTGCCGGCCTGGGGGAACAGCCGCGGCAGGTCGATCGCCTGTTGCAGGTCGAGGCCAAATTCAAAATGGTTGGTCAGCAGCAGGCTCTGGCCCATCGGCTGGAAATGCCCGCCCATGACGCCATAGGCCATGATCGCCCGCCCATCCTTCATCACCATGCCGGGGATGATGGTGTGCATCGGCCGCTTGTCGGGTGCGATGCAGTTCGGGTGACCTTCCTGCAGCCGGAAGCCGTAGCCGCGGTTCTGCAGCATCACGCCCGAACCCTCGGCCAGGATGCCGGAGCCAAAGCCCTCGAACAGCGAGTTGATGAAGGAACAGGCATTGCCGTCGCGGTCCACGACCGAGAGATAGACCGTGTCCTTGTGCTTTTCCCAATCGGCGGTGCCGGCGACGGGCGGCGTCTTCATGGCCTGGTCGTCGCGGATCAGCGCGCGCAGGGCGGCGAGATAGTCCGGCGATGTCAGTTTCCCGACCGGCACCTCGACCTGCGAGGGATCGGCCAGGAAGGCGTCGCGGTCGTTGTAGGCGAGACGCGCGGCCTCGATATGGCGATGGAAGCGTTCGACCGAGAAGGCGCCCTGTTCCGGCGTGTCGAAGCGGCCCATCAGCCCCATCATCATCAGCGTGATGACGCCCGAGCCATTCGGCGGGCACTGGAAGATCTCCATGTCGCGCCAGGGGATGGAGATGGGGGTGACGAATTCCGCGACGCTGGCGCCGCGGAAAAAGTCTTCCTCGGTGTGCAGGCCACCGGCCTCGCGCAGGGTCGCGACCATGTCGGCCGCGGCCTCGCCTTCGTAGAAGCCGGCGGTGCCCTTCGCGGCAATGGCGCGCAGGGTTTTCGCCAGGTTCGCCTGCACGAAACGGTCACCCGCCTTCGGCGCCTGGCCGCCCGGCAAAAAGTTGCGCGCGGCGGCCGGGTGCTTGGCCAGCTTGCCGGCCGAATTGCCCCAGTCCCAGGACACCTTGTCGTGCACCGGATGGCCTTCGGCCGCGTAGCCGATGGCCGGGCGCAGCAGGTCTTCCAGCGGCTTGCGGCCATGGGTCTTGTTCAACAGCACCCAGGCGCTGATCGCACCGGGCACGGTAACCGAATGGGGCGATGTGGGCTCCATCTTCGTCAGCCCCGCCGCGCGGAGTGCTTCCGGGGTCGCGGCGCGCGGCGCGCGGCCGGACCCGTTCAGCGCGATGACCTGTCCCGTGCCGGCCGGCGCATAGAGGCAGAAGCAGTCGCCGCCGATGCCCGTGCTCTGCGGTTCGATCACCGCCAGCACCGCGGCCGCGGCGATGGCCGCATCCAGCGCATTGCCGCCGGCGCGCAGCACGTCGAGCGCCGTAAGCGTCGCCGCCGGCATCGAGGTCGCCGCCATGCCGTTATACGCATAAACCGGGCTGCGCCCGGGAAGGTGGAAATCGCGCAACGAAACTGTCCTTTACTGAACCAGGAAGCCGCCATCCACGACCAGCGAACAGCCGGAGATCATGGCGCTGGCGGGGGAGGCAAGGAAGACGACCGCACCCATCAGGTCCTCGACCGCAAGGATCCGCCCCATCGGCATGCGCCGGACCTGGGCGGCACGGAAGGCCGCATCCGACAGCAGCCCCTGCGTCAGCGGGGTTTCGACAAAGCCCGGGCAGATGGTGTTCACGCGGATGCCATGCTGGCCCAGTTCGGCGACCATGCCCTTGGTCAGCCCCTCCAGCGCGTGCTTCGTCGCGGTGTAGATGCTGCGGTTCAGCCCCGCGACATGGCCGTTGACCGAGGACATGTTGACGATGGCCCCGCCCCGCCCGGCCGCGACCATGCCCTGCGCCACGGCCTGGGCCACGGTGAAGGCAGCGCGCAGGTTCAGGTCGATCAGCGCATCGAAGGAGGCATCGGCGGCCTCCAGGAAGGGTTCGCGGATATTGGTGCCGGCGTTGTTCACCAGGATGTCGAAGGGCCCATGGGCCGAGACGGCGGTGCGCACGGCATGGCGGTCGGTGACATCCAGCGCCACGGTTTCCGCCAGCAGGCCGCGGGCACGCAGGGCGGCGGCCGTCGCTTCGCATTCATTGGCCGCGCGGGCGGCGAGCACGACCCGGGCGCCGGCCTCGGCCAGGGCGACGGCGGCGGCGCGGCCGATGCCGCGGCTGGCGCCCGTCACCAGGGCCGCCTGGCCGTCGCAGCGGAAGGTCGGGGTCGCCGGCAGGTCGGTCATGGCGGGCGCGCCTTTGGTTGTTGCCATCAATCGGATGACACGGCACCGGGCGAGCGTCCAGAGTGGGGACCAGGCGCAGGGGAGCAGACGCCACAATCCAGCGTTTCATCCTGGTCGGCGCGCTGATCGGGCTGGAATGCGAAATCTTCAGCCAGTCCTGCGCCATGCGGTCCTGTGTGCTGGTGGCGACGCAGGGGCCGGATACCAATTGAGGCAATGCCTTCGGCGCTGTGGTGATCAGGGTTGGCTTCCTCGGTGCCACAGACATCCTCAAGCAGGACTTGCCGGACCGTGTCAGGGGCCTGTCCACCACCGCGACCATCTGGGTCGTGGCCATCCTGGGGCTGCTGATCGGCGCGCGGGAGGTGACGACCGGGCTGACGCTGGCGGGCTTCGTGCTGGTGTTGAACGTGGCGTGGCGCCCGCGGGCCAGCCGCATCGCCGCCCGCACCGCAACCCCCCCCGACCCCAAGACCGAGCGCGTGCTGGAAGGCTGATCCCTCTTTTCCGCAAGGCCCCGCGGGTCCATACCCTCGTGCATGAAAATCACCTGCACGATGGACGACTTTGACCGTCTGGCGATCAACGCCGGTACCATCGTGGACGCCCAGCCCTTCCCCGAGGCGAAGAAGCCCGCGATCAAGCTCTGGATCGACTTCGGGCCGGATATCGGGGTGAAGCAGTCCTCGGCCCAGATCACCGTGCATTACCGCCCCGACCGGCTGATCGGCCGCCAGGTGATCGCGGTGACGAACTTTCCGCCACGCCGCATCGGCGGCTTCGAAAGCCAGGTGCTGGTGCTCGGCCTGCCCGACCCGGACGGCGCCGTGGTGCTGATGAAACCCGACTTTGCCGTGCCCAACGGGGGAAAACTGTTCTGATGGCCCAGCGCTACTTCACCGTCACCTGGGACCAGCTGCACCGCGACGCCAAGGCCCTGGCCTGGCGCCTTGCGGAACAGGGCCCCTGGACCGGCATCGTCGCCATCACCCGCGGCGGGCTGATCCCGGCCGGCATCATCGCGCGCGAATTGGAATGCCGGCTGATCGAGACGGTCAGCATCGTGACCTACGATGAGGAACGCCGCGGCGAACCGCGCGTGACCAAGCCCCCGTCCGCGGCCGGCGACGGCGAGGGCTGGCTGCTGCTGGACGATCTGGTGGACACGGGCACCACGGCCCGGATCGTCCGCGCCATGCTGCCGAAGGCCTACTTCGCCACGATCTATGCCAAGCCCGCCGGGCGGGCGGTGGTGGATGCCTTCGTCACCGAAGTCAGCCAGGACACCTGGATCCTCTTCCCCTGGGATACCGAACCGCAGTTCGTGGCGCCGATCGCCAAGAACGTGCCGGCCAGGTAGTGCAGTTTAGCGAAGCGCCCGGCTGGTTGCCCGAGGGGACGCGTGTCTACGCCATCGGCGACATCCACGGCTGCGCCGACCGCCTGCGCGCCCTGCACCGGCAGATCGCCGGCGACCTGCGCGCCCGGCCGGCGCGGGCGACCGTGCTCCACCTGGGCGACTACGTGGACAAGGGGCCGGATGCGAAGGGCGTGGTCGCCGATTTGCTTGGCGGCGACCCGGTGCCGGGGGCGGCCACCCTGTCACTGACCGGCAACCACGAGCACCTGCTGCTGGGCGCGCTGGCGAACGAACCCCTGGCGCTGGCCGATTTCCTGGCCTGGGGCGGGCGCGAGACCCTGGCAAGCTACGGCCTGGCCGAACAGGACGGCCCGGCCGCCTGGTCCGCCGCCTTCCCCGCCGCACACCAGGCCTGGATCGCGGCCCGACCGCTGACGCATCAGGCCGGCGGCTATTTCTTCACGCACGCCGGCATCCGCCCGGGCGTCCCGCTCGACCAGCAGACCGTCGCCGACCTGACCGGCATACGCATGAGCTTTTTGGCGTCGGAGGCCGATCACGGCGTGGTGGTCGTGCACGGGCATACGGCGGCACCCATGGTCACCATCCGGTCCAACCGGATCGGGCTGGACACCGCCGCCTGGTCCGGCGGACCGCTTTCCTGCGCCGTGCTGGAAGGGCGGCGCATGGCGGTGATCCAGGCGTAAACCCGGTTTGGACGGCCCTCGAACAGAAGACGGCACGGCCCGAACCTGCTGGCCAGATCGGGCCTCCTGCGTGCTTCGCATTCGGTCGGACGTATCACCCAGCAGGCCGGCCATCGTGCCCGTTGCATAAGGCCCGCCCCCCGGGCCCATGGTGTTGCCGGCGCGCCGGTCGGCCGCGTCGTCCACCCAACCGGATGGCCAGGTGCTACGGTTCGCGGCTTTGGCAGTCGATCCGTGTCAGCCGCGCTGTTCGAGGTTGGCAAAGCGCACCACTTCGGCCCAGCGCGCCGTTTCGCCGGCGATCACCTCGGTCAGGATCTGGGGCGGGCCACCGGCCGGGACAAAGGCGGTGGCGGCGAGGCGTTGCCGCGTCTCCGGCAGCGCGAGGTAGCGGTTCAACTCGACGTTCAAGGTCTCGTGGACCTCAGGCGGCAGGCCGGCCGGTCCGAAGAAGCCCAGCCATAGATCCGCCTCTGCCCCCTGCACCCCGCCTTCGGAGAGTGTAGGCACATCAGGGACCGCCGGCATGCGCTGCCGGCTGGTCACCGCGAGACCGCGCAGCCGGCCGTCCGCAACCATAGCCTGCGCCGTGCCTACGCTGTCGAAGCAAAGCTGAACCTGCCCGGAGACCAGCGCTGTGATTGCGGGGCCGGCGCCGCCGAAGGGAATGTGTGTCGCATCGGTGCCCGTCCGCATGCGGAACAGCTCCATCATCAGGTGGCCACCGGAGCCGATACCCGGGCTGCTGAAGTTCAGTGCGCCCGGATTGGCCTTCATATGGGCGACCAGCTCCGCGACGCTGCGCGCAGGTAACGAGGGATGCACCAGCAGGTAGAAAGGGAAGGTTGAATGCAGCGCGATCTGGGTGAAGTCGCGCCGCGGGTCGAAGGCTGGGGTGCGCGTCAGCAGCGGACCCAGCACATGGCTGCTGTTGGTCGTAAATAGGAGTGTATAGCCATCAGGCTCGGCGCGCGCGACGGCCACGGTGCCGATCGCGCCTGTGGCACCTGGTCGGTTCTCCACCACGAAGGGCTGCCCGAGCGCGCGGCCCATATGCTCGGCGACAAGCCGCGCATGCGTATCGCTCGGCCCTCCGGGCGCAAAGGGGACAACGATGCGTACCGTGCGCGTCGGGCGCCAATTTGCGGCGCGCGCGGGCGAACTGGTCGCCAGCGCCGTTCCGGCCAGCACCAGCACTGCGCGTCGACCGAGGCGCGGGTGCACCGGATCATTGCCTTGCATGAACTCATCCTCCCAGTTGCGGCCCGTTCCGGGCCTTGTTCTTTGATCGTGGCAGACTCAGCGCGCAGGCTGCAGGACGTCTTCGATCCAGTCCCACATCGCGGCAATTCCGATCGTCACATTGTCAATCTGGCAGTGGTGGTAGCCGCCTTCCTGACGCGTAAAAACGCGTAGCTCCTTGCGGTGTGATCCGGCGGCATCGAGGCACGCGCGGGCGAAGTCCATCGGGATCTGCTCGTCGCCTTCGCCATGCAGGATCAGCAGCGGACATTCCATGCGCTGCACAACGCCATCCAAGCGGAAGGCCTCAAGCTTGCGCATCGCCTCCTCGCGCGTCTCGACGCCGAGCACCCACAGCAGGTGGCGCCAGGGCACGGAAAGCGACGGTGTGGCAGCGCGGTCGATGCGTTCGAAGCGCCGGCGCCAAGTCTCGTGGTAATCCCATTGCGCGCCCCAGGCGACGCAGCAGGCGAAGCGCTTCTCGAAGGAGGCCGCGCGCGGCGCGTAATAGCCGCCGAGGCTGATCGCCATCACGCCGATGCGCGCCGCATCCACTTCCGGCCGCGCAGCCAGCCATTCATAGGCCGCCGTCGCGTAGCGTTCCGTCTCCGGGATCAATGGCAGGTTGCGGAAGCGGATCGCCTCCCCGTTGCCGGGCCCATCGACAATCAGACAGGCAATGCCGCGTGCAGCGAGGTCTGCAACGCCCTTCAGGTATTGGATCTCCTTGGTGACGTCGAGCCCATCGAAATAGACCATCGCGGGCACTGGCCCGCTGCGGCCAGGCAGCGGCGCAGCGTGGACGAGCAGCGCGGGCAGCGAAGTGCCCTCGTAGGGGATCTCGACGCTCTCGATCCGTGGGGTCGTGCTGACCGCGGCGGCGTCACGGAAGCAGGCCACGCCGCGCGCATAGGCAGCATCGCTTTCGGGAGTCTTCGGCTGCATGAACCGCTCGCCGACATGGTAGTAATTGGCGGCGCGAAACAGAGACTGCGCGCCGGTCCGCAGGCGCCCGGCCGCCATGTGGTCGCGCCCGGTCGCCTCCAGCTGTGCTGCTTCCGCGGCCCATTCGCGAAACCAGGCCAGGTCGTCGCCTTCGCGCCCCTGCAGGCGCAGGCCGATACGCGCGACCTCGCCGATCTCGGCGCCACCCCAGGGCGCGCTGTTCAGGCCGATCAGCAGACCATGCGACCACCGATAGTCGTTTGGGAAGTAGCGGAAGGAGAGGTCTTCCTCCGCTGCCGGAGATCGGACGGCGGCTGGGTGCGACATGGCGTGTTTCCCCTGGCTTCTTGCTTGGGAACGCAGTCTAGGAGCGCAGTCACGATACCCATATTCTCATTTGGGGATGCCACCCATCGCAGTTGGCGATAGGCTGCCGCCGCATGGACCTGGATTTGACCAGCCTGCGATGCTTCGTGGCCATCACGCGCGAAGGCGGCGTGTCCCGCGCCGCGCGGGCGCTGAACCTGGCGCAGCCCGCGCTCAGCCGCCGCATGCGGTTGCTGGAGGAGGCGCTGGGCGTGCCGCTGCTGCTGCGCACCCGCCGCGGCGTCGCACCGACAGAAGCGGGCGCAGTGCTGCTGCGGCGTGCAGAGGCATTGCTTTACCAGGCACGGCGGCTGCAGGAAGAGGTCTCCGCCGCGGCGGCTGAGCCGGTCGGGCTCGTGCGCATCGGCTGTCCGCCCTCTGTGGCTGCGCTGTTCCTTGGCCGGCTGCTGGCCCGCTACACGATCGCCTATCCCCGCGTCTCGCTTCAGATCTACGAGCGCTTTTCGAGCTCGGTGCGTGATGCGCTGCTGGCGGACGAGATTGACATCGGCATCAGCGCGTTGGGCGCCGATGGGCCGGACCTTCAGGCGGAGCGTCTTTTCGACGAGGAAGTATGGCTGGTCGCGCATCCGGACATCTGGCCTTTCGGTGCGCGAACCGTGCTGCGGGCACCGGAGATGCGGGGCCTGCCGCTGATCTACAGCAGTTGGTTTCGCCCGTTGGTCGAGGCGGCCGCCGGGCCCGCAGCACCCGGCGGCCCGCTGCGCCTCCAGGCCGATGCGATGACCAGCATTCGGGAATTCACGCTGGCCGGCGGCGGCCTCCTGGTGGGCGCGCCATCAGCCGTGCACGACCTGCTCGCCGAAAAGCGGTTGGTAGGCGCGCCGCTGCAAGGCCATCGCCTGCCCCGCACGCTGTACCGGCGGAGCGATCGGCCAGCGACGCTGGCCCTGGAGCGGCTCGCTGCCAGCATCCGCGAGCATGTACGCGACGAGGTGATCGGGCGACACTGTTTCGCACGACCGCCGCGCAGCGATGCGCCAAGCGTGCGCGGCACGGCGGCCTTGACCGCACAGGGCCCGGCCAGCCTGCGGCCGCGCGGGATGCCCATCGACGCGGACACTCCGGGCGGTTGAACGGGACGCCGCCATGCAAGCCTTTTCGGGCGGCGGCGATGGCTCAGGGCGCATCCAGCCCGAAGTGCGCGACATCCTGGGGCGTTGGCCGCCAGAGCGGATTGCCACGCCATTCGCAGGTCAGCCAGGACATGTCTTCACCGTAGCGCACGCGGAACAGCAGCGATCGCTGCGGGCCATTTTCATATTCGTGCAGTTCGGCCCGTGGGTGGACCACGAAGCTGCCCGGCCGCACCTCCACCTGTGTGTCTGGGGTGCGCATCACCCCGCCGCCCTGGAGACAGAGGTAGATCTCGGTGCAGTTGGGGTGCAGATGGTGCGGGCTGCACTGCCCCGGCTCCCAACAGGCGATGGTGACATCGCCTTCGCCGATGCGGCCCAGCACGCGCTCGACATGCAGCAGCGGGTCCCAACGCGCTTCCTCGGCCAGATCGAAGACGTGCATCTCAGGCTTCCTGCTCAATGCGTGACTCGCGCAAGATGTCCCGCCAGCGGGCAAGCTCTGCGCGCATCCAGTCGCGGGCCTGGTCGGGCGAGGCGCTCGGCGTCGGCTCGATGGACTGACGACGAAAGGCGTTTTGGACCGACTCGCTGGCCAAGGCGGCCAGGACGGCCTGGAACAGTTGCTCCATCGCCGGTGCCGGCACGCCTGCCGGCACCATCAGCACATGCCAGGCCGATGTGCCCAGGCCCGGGAAGCCGGCTTCGGCCATGGTCGGCACCTCGGGCCATTCGGGCAGGCGCCGCTGACCGGTCACCGCCATCGCCTTGAGCTGCCCGCCCCGCACCTGGGCTGACGCTGTCGCCGCGTTGATGAAGCCGAAATGCACCTGGCCGCTGATCAGTGCCTGCACGGTGGGGCCAGCCCCGGCGGCAATCACGACATGCTCCGCCGTCACGCCGGCCGCGCGAGTCAGCAGCACGCCGTCGAGATGCGTGTAGCTGCCCACACCGGTCGACACGAAGTTCAGCCGGCCCGGATGCGCCCGGCCGTAGGCCATCATGTCCTGCAGGGTGTTGGGCGGAAAATCTGCCCGTGGCGTGACCAGCAGCGATGGCACATCGGCGACCCGGGTGACCGGGACCATCGCCTGTTCGTAATCGAACCCGAGGCGCCGTGCGGCGATCAGCGGCGCCGTGCCATTGGTCGTGACATTGCCCAGCATGGCCGTGGTGCCGTCGGGCCGAGAGCGGGCGACATGTTCGAGCGCGATCAGCCCATTGCCACCCGGCCGGTTGTCGACGATCACGGTCTGCCCCAGGGCGGCACGGATCGGTTCGGACAGCAGTCGGGCGATGATGTCGGTGGAACCGCCGGGCGCAAAGGGCAGCACGATCCGCAGCGGTCGGTCGGGGAACCCCGCGGCCTGGCTGGATGCCCCCCACGGCGCCATGGCCGCGCCGGCCGAAAGTGCCGCGACTGCGCGCAATCCCGCGCGCCTTGCTACATCCACCATCATCTGTTCCTCCCATGTCCGGTCTGCGCCGGGTGCAAAATTGTCCACGTGAGGCGGCGGGGGATGCAGGCGCGAAGGCCCCGCCGGATGCCAGGACTATTCAGCCTCCCTCTGGTCGCGGGAGGCGCATCGGCTTCGCGCCGGGGGCGCGGTGGCACGCCACCATCAGAACACGCCCAGATGCGGGGCCAGCAGCGCCTCGTCGCGCCGGGCATCATCGGCGGAGCCCTGGTACACGACGCGGCCGGTGTTGATCACCACCACGTCATGCGCCAGCGCCAGTGTCATCTTCACGTTCTGCTCGACCAGCACGATCGAGAGACCGGCAGCGCTGAGCCGGCCGATGATGCGCCCGACCTCGGCCACGATCTGCGGCGCGAGCCCCTCTGAAGGTTCATCCATCAGCAGCAGCCGCGGGTTGCCCATCAGCGCGCGGCCGATCGCCAGCATCTGCTGCTCGCCGCCCGAAAGGGAGCCTGCGGCCTGGCCATGTCGTTCGCGCAGGCGGGGGAACATGTCGTAGACACGCTCAAGCCCCCAGGCTTCGCCCTGCCGCGGCTTCTGCGCCGCCACCACCAGGTTTTCGCGCACCGTCAGGCTGCGGAAGACCCGCCTGCCCTGCGGCACCAGCCCGACGCCGCGGCGTGCCACCGCCTCAGGCGCCATGCCCGAGATGCGCTCGCCGAACAGCATGATGCTGCCCCGCCGCGGCCGCAGGAAACCCATGATGTTGGCCAGCGTCGTCGTCTTGCCCGCGCCGTTCCGTCCAAGCAACGCAAGCAGCCGCCCCGGCCGCAGCGCGAAGCCGACGCCGTACAGTACATGGCTGTCGCCGTAGAAGCCATCGATGTCGGCGAGGTCGAGTGCGAGATCAGTGGCCAAGATAGACCTCCCTCGTGCGGGGATCAGAGGTGACCTCGGCCCGCGTTCCCTCGACGATCACCTCGCCATAGTGAAGCAGCGTGATGCGTTCGGCGAATTCCAGCGCGACATCCATGTCGTGCTCGATCATCACGATGGTGACGTCGCGCGGGATGGTGTCGAGCAGGTCGCGGATCGCGTGCCGCTCCTCCTGCGACAGCCCGGCCAGGGGTTCGTCCAGCATCAGCACGCGCGGGTGCTGCGAAAGCGCCATGGCGAGTTCCAGGCGTCGTCGCTCGCCATACGAGGTTTCGGCAACCAGGCGCGCAGCACTGCCACCCAGTCCCACGCGGTCCAGCGCCAGGCGCGCGGCTTCGCGCAATTCGCTCCGCCGGGCCAGCGTGCCCCAGGCATCCCAGCGATCCCGTCGCAGTCCGAGCAGCGCCAGCACGACATTGTGCAGCAGCGTCTCACGCGGAAACAGCGTCAGGATCTGGTAGGTGCGGGCGAGGCCCAGATGCGCCCGCGCCGGTGGCGACAGGCGCAGCAATTCGGCCCCGAACAGGCGTACCGAACCGGCATCCGCAGTCAGTTCCCCGGTGATGAGGTTGAACAGCGTGGTCTTGCCCGCGCCATTCGGCCCGATGATGAGCCGCCTTTCGCCCGGCATGACGCGCAACGAGACATCGCGCGTGGCCGGCAGGCCGCCAAACCGCTTGGCAAGGTTCGTGACCTCCAGAGCGGGGATCATGATTGCGGGGCACGCCGCCGGGCCCAAAGCCCCGCGACGCCCGGCACCATGCCGCGCGGCATGAACACGACCGCGACGATGAAGATGACGCCCAGCAGGGCGTACCATCGATCCACGTAGGACGAAGCGAGGTTCTTCACGAGCGTGATGACCACGGCCCCGACCACGGGCCCGGTCAGCGTGCTGGCCCCGCCCAGGATCACCATGAGCAACCCCTCGGCACTCTGCTGCAAGGCCAGCACCTGGGGACTGACGAACTTGTGGTAGTAGAGGTACAGCAGGCCGGCGGCGGAGCCCCAGAACCCGGACATGACGAAGGCGAGCCAGCGCAGCAGCCAGACATTGTGACCCAGTGCGGCCATGCGCCGCGGCTGGTCCCGAGACCCGCGCAGGCAGGCGCCGAAGGGCGACAGGGCCGTGCGCCGGATGGTGTAGAAGGCGATCGCGAAGACGCCGGCTGCCAGGTAGTAGAAGCCGATGGGCGTCGTCGCATCGAGCCCCAGGACGACCGGCCGGTCGGCCAGCCGGATGCCGTTGTCCCCGCCCGTCAGCGCCACCCAACGATAGGCCATGCCCCAGACGATCTGCCCCAGCGCCAGCGTGATCATCAGGAAGCCGAGGCCGGACGCCCGCAGCGCCAATACGCCGAACACCCCGGCGGTGGCCGTGCCGAGCGCCAATGCGCCGGCGGCAGCCGCCGCCGGACCGAGCCCCGCCTGCGTTGTCAGCCAGGCGCAGGCGTAGGCCGACACGCCGAAATACGCAGCATGGCCAAGCGAAGTCAGCCCGCCATACCCGACCAGCAGATTGAGCCCGATCGCGAAGAGCGCGTAGATCAGCACTTGGCTCGCCAGGTTCACATAAAAATCGCCCGGCAAGAGCCAGGGCAGACCCGCGAGCAGCGCCAGCGCCAGAAGTCCACGCAGCGGCCCGCTCATGGCCGTGCGCGGCCGAACAGGCCCTCCGGCTTGAAGACCAGGGCGAGCACCATCGGCAGGAACAGGATGACATAGGCGAGGTCGGGGAGCAGCGCCGTGCCGAAGTTGTAGACAAAGCCCACGACGAAGCTGCCGACGAAAGCCCCGAGCAGGCTGCCGACGCCGCCCAGGATGACCACCACCAGCGCCAGCGGCAGCATGTCCGCATCGAGCCCCGGATAGGCCGAGAAGATCGGCCCGGCGACCACGCCCGCAGCGCCCGCCAACGCCACGCCGAAGAAGAAGGTGATGCTGAACAGGCGCGAGACGCGGATGCCCACGCCGCGTGCCATCTCCATGTCGTCCACGCCGGCGCGGATCATGGCACCAAGCCGCGTCCGCTCGATCAGCAGGAACAGAAGCACCGCCATGACCACGGCCACCCCGACCACCACGAGGCGATAGGTCGGAAATGCGAGTCCATAGGCGAAGATCGGGCGCCGGAGCCCATCTGGCGCAGGCACCGGGATGGGGTCCCCGGTCCAGACCATCAGGCAGACATCGGCGATGATGAAGGCGACACCCAGAGTGACCAGCACCTGCCCCTGCTCATTGCCGGCCAGGCGCCGCAGGATCAGCCGTTCGAGCGCCGCACCGAGTAGCCCGACGGCGATCCCGGAAAGGACCGCCGCTGCCCAAAAATCCACCCCGCGGGAAATCAGCGACGTGCCGATGTAGGCCCCCAGCATGAACAGCGCTCCATGCGCGAGATTGGGAATGCGCTGCAGCCCGAAGATAAGCGAAAACCCTGAGGAGAGCAGGAACAGCACGCCCCCCAGGGCAAGGCTGTTCAAAGTCTGGATCACATAGAACTGCATCAGCGTTCCAGGAACCGGGACGCAGGATTGTCGCGCGAATAAACCGGATTGCGCAAATACGCGGCCGGGTCATAGGTCCAGAACTGGCTGACGTCGGGGTAGGTCTTGATGACGGTGTTGACCAGCCGCGGCCCCTTCCGCTCGACGCGGCGGATATAGACGTTGCCGACGACGTTGCCGTACTGGTCGAAGCGGACCGGGCCGCGGCAGGTTTCTGGCACCGCGTTGGTGCGCAGGGCCGCCATGAAGGGCTCCTTGTCTTCCACCCGGCCATCGACGCTGCGCATCGCGGCTTCCAGCACCGCACCGTTGGTGTAGGTGGCAGCGGCGTAGAAGCCCGGGTCGACGCGATAGTCGCGCCGCATGAGTTCCACGAAGCTGCGGTTGATCGGGTTGTCCAATTCGGCTGAGTACCAGTTCGCCGAGACGATCCCCAGGGCTTCGTTGCCCATGTTCTGCAGCAGCGATTCATCGACCGCGGTCATGCCGCCGGTCAGCGGAACGCGCCCGCCCATCCCGTATTCGTTGAATTGCCGGGTGAAGCGGAAGCCATTGGACCCGGCGAAGCCCATGTAGATGCCGTCAAGGTTGCTGCGGAACTGCGAGATGTACGTCCCGTAGTCCGGCACCGCCAAGGGCGGCCACAGCTTCTGCACCACGCGCCCACCGCCATCTTCGAAGACACGCTGAAAGCCGCCCAGCATCTCATGGCCATAGGCAATGTCATCCGCGATGACCGCCATGCGGCGCATCCGCAGTTCGTTGAGCGCATAGTCGGCCATCGGATGCGCGCATTGTGACGAGGTGGAGGTCGCCCGCACGAACCATGGGTTCGGATTGCGCTGCGTCATGTCGTCAGCGGCCGCCACCGCCAGGGTCGGCAGGCCAACGCCGCGGATATAGTCGTCGATCGCCAGGGCCTCGAAGGCCGCAAGCGGGCCGATGATGCAATGCACGCGGTTGCGCTCGACCAACTCCTGCGTCTTTGTCCGCGCCTGGGCAGGAACGCCGCCCGTATCGGCGGTGATGAGTTCGACCGCGCGCCCGGCCAGGCGGTTGTTCCGCTCCTTGAGGTACAGCAGCAGCCCCTGTTCCATCTGCAACCCGCCTGACGCGAGCGGCCCGGTCTTGACCGTCAGGAAGCCGATGCGCACCGGCGTTGGCTGCGCCTGGACCGCTGGCGCTGCCAGCGTACCCGTCGCCACCGCCAGGCCCTGCAGAACTGTTCTACGATTGATTGCCGTCATGGTCCGCTCCCTTTGTTCGCCGTCAGTCGTTGCTGCCGGCACCCTGTGCGATCTTGCTTTGGAATTCGTCGTTGGTCAGCACCCATCCGAGGCAGCGTGCGACATTCCGCAGCCCGAGCACGTGCAGATCATCGCCGTACATGCTGGCCACGCAATCGGAGAGCACCACGACCTGATAGTCGTGGTTGAAGGCGGTGAAGGCCGTGTTCAGCACACAGGTATTGGTGTTGATGCCCATCAGGCAGACACTGCGGATCCCCAAGGTGCGCAGCAAGCCATCAAGGTCGGTGCCCTGGAAACAGTCGAGCCGCTTCTTGTTGTCGATGACATGGTCGCTGGGGGCCAGCAGTTCGGGGATGATCTCGGTCCCCGGAGACCCCATGCGATTGTGGCCATCGACCGTGCTGCGTTGGCCAGGCACCAGGCGGTCGTCCTCGGCCGTCAGCTCGTGCAGCGCGCGCCAGAACGGCTGCACCATCCCCTCGCCACCCAGGCCCGGAATATGGCGGAACACGAGCTTCACATGCACGACCGCGACACCTGCGGCGCGGGCCGCGGTCAGCAGGCTTGCTGCGGCGGCGATGACGCGGCGTGAATCCTCGGGCCGCGCGGGCATGGTCGCAACCGCCGGGTCCAGGTGGCCGCGATGCATGTCCACGGTCACGATGGCGGTCTGCCGCGGCCGCAGCAGCAGCCCCGCCTTCAACCGGTCGGTCATGGAGGAACGATCGACGATGGCAACGTCGTGCATGGCGCTATGCCTCCGGGATGATCGGCAGCTGCACCCAGCAGCCGGGATGCAGCGTCGTGGTGCCGCCGAACAGCGCCGGCGGGCGGTCGCGCGGATCATCGTGCAGGAAGGGGCCGCAGCCGGTCAGTTCGTTCTTGAAGTTCGACAACCGGCCACCGCTCGGACCCGGATAGACATAGTCGCGGCCCCGGACCGAAAGCCCGACGCGATGGCCGGCCGGCACCACAATCGAGGTCGGCCAGATCTCGATGTCCAGCGCATAGACCTCGCCGGGCGTAAGCGGCTGCACCTCATCATGCGTGTGGTACGGACGCCAGGGCTTGCTCAGCCCCTCGTCCAGCTTGCGGTGGGAGGCACGCAGCCAGCCCTGGGCGACCGGCGTGTGCGGGTCGATCGCACCCTGGAACACCACTTCCTTGAAGTCGGGGGTGAAGACGCGCAGCACGAGGAAAAGGTCGGCGTCGGCAGTGCTGGAGGAGACGTTCAGCCTGGCGGCGATCGGGCCCGTGATTTCGGTCGTCTGCGGCATCGGCGGTGTCATGAAGGTGCAGCCATCGCCCATCGCCGCGAAGGACAGGCTGCCGTCGGCGGCGTCCGCTTCGGGCGTCAGCGCGCCACTGCGCAGGCCCAGATGCAGCTGCGTCCATGCCGTGCGTGGGATCGGCCAGTCCTGCTCGGCCCGCTCCACGAAGACCTCGTCGGGGTGACGCGTCTGCAGCAGCACACGGGGCTGGCGGTCCCAGCCGTTGTCCAGGCCCTTGAGGAAGTGATCGAAGAAGCGGAGCTGCATTTTGCGGCCGTAGTCGGTGTAGAAATGCGTCCAGTGCTCGATGCCGTGCACCTCCAGCCACTTGTGTTCCGAGGCGGCGCGCAGATAGCCCTCGAAGTTGCCGCGGGGATGCAGCCCCTGCCCTCCCCAGTTGGCGGCGGAGAGGAACGGCACCGTCACGCGGTCCCACTGTGGCGAACGCGCCTTGTGGTAGTCGTCGTCCAGCGGATGCGCGAGGATCTCATCGCCGAACTCGCAGCGGTTGGCGGCGAGTTGCGCGGCACTCAACAACGCATCGCCACAGACCAGTTGCCCGGTGACGCGGCTGCGTCGCCCCGCCTCACCGCAGCCGTACTGCACTGTCTTGACCTGCATGTCGTACCAGTTGGCCCAGAAGGTGCTGAGGATGCCGCCATGGTGCGTCATGTCGCGGTACCAGTCGGCGGCGCCCTCCCAGATGCACATGGCCGCCAGGTGCGGCGGCTGGCGGGAGGCGACCTGCCACTGGTTGATGCCATAGTAGGAAATCCCGTTCAGCCCGACCTTGCCGCTGCTCCAGGCCTGGACCCCGGCCCATTCGATGCTGTCGTGAAAGTCCTGGGTTTCGCGTGGCGAGAAGTGGTCGATGAAGCCCGGCGAACGGCCGCAGCCGCGGCTGTCCACCCGAACGCAGGCATAGCCGTGCGGCACCCATTTCTCCGGGTCCACGACCTCCCAGTTCTGGTGCCGATTGGACGATCCGGCGGTGACGTCGGGCTGCTTCTCGGCCATGCGGGTCCAGGCGCTCGGATACCCGTCCTGGAAGGCGAGACCCTTGGCGTAGGGGCCATAGGTCAGGAGAACAGGATACCGCCCCTCGTCCAACGGCAGGAACACATCGGCGCGCAGCACCAGCCCATCGTCCATGCTGATCGGCAGGTCCCAGAGAATTCGCATGCCATCGCGAATCTCCGCATGCGGCCCGACGGCCTGCATCATCTCGTTCATTGCCACGTTTCCCCGCTCTGCCGACGGAGGTTAGACCTGCGTCAGCGGACGCAGCACATGATCTCTCCTACTGATCTGAATCAGTTTCCGTGATGCTTGCGCGGGGTCCGGCGATGCTGCGTGCATGGACGGCTGGGCGTTCTGGCGGCCTTGGCGCCGGACGCGGGCTGTTCGGCGGCGCACTGACCAAGCCCCGAGGGGGTCGCGAGACCGGCATGGCGCGGCCGACCGCCCTGCCCGACGATTGACAGCAACGCTTTCCCGACAGGAAGGTCTCTGACCCGCCGAGGAACAGGTCCCCGTCATGAGCGAACCCACCAACAACTACGGCCTGACGGCTGCCCGCAAACATGGCCGCCCGGGGCGCGAGACACGCCCCACCAGCGTGACCATCGATATCCATTCGCATGCCGGCGTGCCGGAAGCCGCAGCCTTCGCCGGCCCGCACCTGGATCTGACCACAATTCCGCTGGCGCACTTCGCGAGCCTCGAAACCAAGGCGCTGAACCGCAAGCAGGACGCCGACCGGACACCGGTCTCGACGCAGATCGACCTGCGCCTGGCCGAGATGGACGCGGCCGGGATCGACATCCAGGTGGTCAAGCCGCCGCCGCCGCAGTGCTATTTCACGCTGCCGGTCGACATCGCGGTGCCAGCCACGCGGATGGTCAACGATGGCATTGCGGCCTTTGTCGCCAAGCGTCCGGACCGGCTTCTCGGCTTCGGCACCGTGCCGTTGCAGGATGGGCATGAAGCGGCGAAGGAGTTGGAGCGCTGCACCCGTGAGCTCGGCTTCAAGGGCGTGCAGATCCTGACCAACGTGCACGGCCGCGAATTGTCCGACCCCGCATTCGCGCCGTTCTGGGCCAAGGCGGAGGAGCTCGGGACCCTGGTTGTGATCCATCCGAACGGCTTCACCAGCGGCGAACGCTTGACCCGGTTCTATTTCAACAACGTGCTGGGCAATCCGCTGGAGACGACCATCGCGCTGCATTACCTGATCTTCGACGGCGTGCTGGAACGGCACCCGGCGCTGAAGATCCTGGCCGTGCACGGCGGCGGCTACCTGGGCGGGTATTCCGGGCGCATCGACCACGCCTGGGGCGCCCGCTCCGATGCGCATGGTGACCTGCCGAAGCCGCCGGGCGAATACCTGAAGAAGGTGTTCTTCGACACGATCGTCTTCACACCGCACCAACTGGAATACCTGGTGAAAGTGTTCGGCGCCGAGAAAATCCTGATGGGCACCGACTTTCCCTTCGATATGGCGGAAGCCGACCCGCTCGGGCACATCGCGTCGGTCGAAAGCTTTGATGCGGCGACCTGCGCCGCGATCGCCGGTGGCAACGCCAAGGCGCTGCTGGGGATCTGACCAGGTGAGCGGGGGCCTGGCTCAACCAGGTCCCGGCCCCGGCGACCAGCGCCACGGTTGCTGGAAGACCGCAAGGCGCGGCCACTAGCCCTGGATTCCAGATCTGAGAGGCGGCGCAGGCGGCTGGTCCAGCGGGTCGCGGCCCCCGCGGACTAAGACCAGCGGTTGGCCACGGCCCTGCTGGCACAGCCCGCGCCGGGACCCGTTGTGCCGCCGACCAGCCCGATCAGTAATACTTCAGCGGCGCCGCCTTGCCGCCAAAGATGCGCCAGACGAAGACCGTGTAGAGCAGGATCATCGGCAGCACTGCCACGGCACCGACCAGGATGATCATCAGTGCTTCCGGCGCGCTGGCCGCCTGGAAGATGGTCATCCGGTCCGGGACGACATAGGGCCAGAAGGAATAGGCCAGGCCCTGGAAGCAAAGCACGAAGATGCCGACCACGGCGGCGAAGGGCGCCCAGTCGAGCGTATTATCGGCCCGCGGCATGCGGCGCAGCGTGAGGAATACCAGCAGGAACAAGGCGGTTGTCGCCAGCGGAATCGGCGCGAGGCCCAGGATCTGCGGAAAGGCGAACCAGCGGTCGAGGATGCGCGGGCTGGCCAACGGCGTCGCGGCCGAAACCACCAACACGCCGACCCAGGTCATGATCAGCGCCGTGCGCGCCCAGGCGATGGCGCGCTTTTGCAATTCGGCCTCAGTCCGCCAGACCAGCCAGCAGGCGCCGACCAGGGCGTAGCCCGCGACGACAAAGACGCCGCAGAGGAAGGCGAAGCCGAGCGAAACCAGGCTCGGGTCCGGCAGGCCCTGGATATAGAGGCCGAGCATCCAGCCCTGGGAGAAGCTGGCGAGATAGGACCCCGCCTGGAAGGCCATGTCCCAGCGCGGTTTTTGCGAAGCCGGGGCCTTCACCCGGAACTCGAAGGCGACGCCGCGGATGATGAGTGCCGCCAGCATCAACGTCACCGGCACATAGAGCGCGGTCAGGATCACCCCATGGGCTGCCGGAAAGGCGACCAGCAGCAGCCCGACGCCCAAGACCAGCCAGGTCTCGTTCGCGTCCCAGAAGGGACCGATCGAGGCGATCATGCGGTCGCGGCTCGCCTCATCCGGCACATGCCGCAGCAGGATGCCGACGCCGAGGTCAAAGCCGTCCAGCACCGCATAGGCCAGCATGGCGACCGCCATCAGCACGGCGAAGACGATCGGCAGCCAGGCCCCTGGGGGCAGGGCGTCCAGCGGCAGGGTGTCGGTCATTCGGCCGCCACCCCGATCGGCGCCCGCCCGCCCGGCACTTCCGGCGTCGGCGTGTTCGGCCGCTTGGCCAGGTGCATCAGCGTGCCGATGTAGGCGGCAAGCAGGATGCCATAGACCAGCAGATACAGGATCAGCGAGGAGGCGATGGTGGTCGCCGCCACCGGCCCCGCGGCCTCACCCGTGCGCAGGATACCGGTGACCAGCCAGGGCTGACGGCCGATCTCGGTCACGTACCAGCCGGCCAGGGTCGCGACCCAGCCTGAGAAGGTCATGGCGACGAGCGACCAGGCCAGCATCCTGTTCATGCCCCGGCGGCGGATGACGAAGACCCCCACCCAGGACACGGCCAGCATCAGCATCCCGATGCCGACCATGACGCGGAAGGCGTAGAAGATGGGCGCGACCGGCGGGTGATCGGGGAATTCATTGATGCCGCGGACCACGCCCTCGGGGTCATGCGTCAGGATCAGCGAGGCGAGATAGGGGATCTCGATCTCGTAGCGATTGCTGCGGGTCTCGGCGTCGGGGATGGCGAAGAGACGCATGCCGGCGCCACGCTCGGTGTTCCAAACGCCTTCCATCGCCGCGATCTTGGCCGGCTGGTGTTCCAGCGTGTTCAGCCCGTGCATGTCGCCCGCAAAGATCTGCACAGGGATCAGGATGGCGCCAAGCGTCAGCCCGGTCCGCAGCGTCTTCATCACGCCCGCGCTGCGGTCGCCATGAAGCCACCGCCAGGCCGACAGACCCGCCACCAGAAAGGCGACGGTCAGGCCGGAGGCGAGCATCATGTGCACGAAGCGATAGGGCATCGAAGGGTTGAAGATGATGGCAACCCAGTCGGTCGCATGGGCGACGCCCTCGCGCATCTCAAAACCCTGGGGCGTGTGCATCCAGGAGTTCAGCACGATGATCCAGAAGGCGGAGAGCGTCGTGCCACCGGCCACCAGCACCGTCGCCATGGTGTGGATGCGGTTCGGCACCCGGCCAAAGCCGAAGAGCATGACGGCGAGGAAGGAGGCTTCGAGGAAGAAGGCGGTCAGCACCTCATAGGCCAGCAGCGGCCCTGCGATATTGCCGACCTTTTCCATGAAGCCCGGCCAGTTGGTGCCGAACTGGAAACTCATGGTCAGGCCCGAGACGACGCCCATGGCGAAGGACAGGGCAAAGATCTTCACCCAGAACTTGTAGGCCTCCATCCAGGCCTGGTCGCCGGTGCGGTTGAACCGCAGCTTGAAGAACAGCAGCACCCAGCCCAGCGCGATGGTGATCGTGGGGAACAGGATGTGGAAGGAGATATTGGCCGCGAACTGGATGCGGGCCAGGACGATCGGATCCACGACGGGTTACTCCTTGGGGGTCGAGCGGCGCTTGCCGCCCAGGACAACGGTCAGACGGTCCTTGGCATCGAGGAGCTTAACGACCCCGGAACCAAGTTTCAGCAATTGCACAAGGCGTTCATCCGGCAGGCGCTGAACCTCAGCGGCCCAGCCGGTCAGCAACTCGATCGTCCCGGTCAGGTCCCGCAAACGCGCCTGGGCGTGCTGCTCTTCCTCCGACGCCGGGGTCTGCATGAGCAGGTCGCGCAGTACCGACAGGGTCGGGTCGATTTCCCGCTTGCGGCGTTCCTCGGCGAGCGTGCGAACAATGGCCCAGGGGTCGTCGAGGGCGGTGAAGTAGTCCCGCCGGTCATCCGGCAGGTGGCGCAGCTTCACCAGGCGCCAGGTGTCCAACTCACGCAGCCCCATCGAGACGTTGGAGCGCGAGACGCCGAGACGATGGGTGATTTCCTCCGCATTCAGCGGCCGGTCCGAGGCATAGAGCAGGGCGTAGATCTGCCCCACGGTGCGGTTGATGCCCCAGCGCGACCCCATCTCACCGAAGTGGAGCACGAAGGCCTGGATGAGGGGGGGCAGATCCATGAACGGGTAGATATTTCAGAAATTTCTGAAATGCAAGTGGATATCGCCCGTTACTCGGCGGCCGCCCGTGCACCGGGTTTCCTCACCCGCAGCCGCCGTATCCGACGCGCATCCGCCTCCAACACCCGGAACTCCAGCCCCGAGGCCGGGTGGCTCACCAATTCGCCGCGCGCCGGCACGCGGCCCGCCAGCGTCAGCACCAGCCCGCCCACGGTATCGATATCGGCGTTGCGTTCTTCCTCGGTCAGCACCTGGCCCAGCCGCGCCTCGAAGGCTGCGACCGGCATCCTGGCATCCAGGTCCAGCGTGCCGTCGGGGCGTTCCACGGCCTGGGGTTCGTCTTCCTCGTCGTGCTCATCGGCGATGTCGCCGACGATGGTCTCGACCAAGTCCTCGATCGTCACCAGCCCGTCGATCCCACCGTATTCATCGACCACCAGGGCCAGGTGCATCCGCGCCTGGCGCATCTGCAACAGCAGGTCGAGCACCGGCACCGAGGGCACGACCAGCAGCGGCTTGCGCAGGATCCCCGCCAGCGAAAACGGCGCATCGCGCCCGACCGCTGCGAAGACATCCTTGATGTGGATCATGCCGGTGATGTCATCCAGGCTTTCCCGGAACACGGGCAGGCGGGAATGACCTTCGCGCTGGATCTGCCGGATCGCCTGTTCCAGCGTGACGTCTTCCTGGATCGCGATGATGTCGGCCCGCGGCACCATGACGTCATAGGCCGTGGTGCCGCGCAGCTTCAGCACATTGCCCAGAAGGGCGCGTTCGGCGGCATCGAGCGCCGGGCCTGCGCCGTCCGTGCCCGGGGCTTCCTGCGCCTCGACCAGCGCCTCCACCCTGTCCCGCACGCTTTCGCGCGGCTTGCGGCCGACGAAGCCGGCCAGGCGGCGCAGCAGCATGCCGCGGGCGTCCTCGCCGCTCATGACACGCCACGCCAGGGGTTGGGGCGGCCAAGCCGGCGCATGATCCGCGCCTCGGCCTGTTCCATGCGCCGGGCCTCACCGGCCACCAGATGATCGTGGCCGGCCAGGTGCAGCACGCCATGGGCGACCAGATGCGCCAGATGGTCGGCGACGCGGCGACCAGCAGCCCGTGCCTCCCGCCGCACGGTGCCGAGGCCGAGCGCCACATCGCCCAGCATCCCCGGCATCTCGGCCGGGAAGGACAGCACGTTGGTAGGCTTGTTCTTGCTGGGATGGTCGCTGTTCAAACGCTTCAGCGCCCGGTCATCGGCCAGCAGCACGGCGACGCTGCCGCCCATGCCCGCCTCGGCCAGGGCCGCCATGGCGGCCCGCTGCGCCACGCGTTCGGGGTTGCGCACGGCGCCGCGCCAGCCCGCGGCCTCCAGCAGAATGTCGATACTGGAGGGCCCGACGGGGGTTGTGCCCCCGCCGGGCAAGCTACTTCCCGGTTCCATCGCGTTCCCTTGCGCGGCGACGCCCATCGCTCACTGCGGCTTCATCGGCGCGTGCATAGGCCGCCACGATGCGCGCGACCAGCGGGTGGCGCACCACATCGCCCTCGGCGAAGCGGCAGACGCCGATGCCGGGGACACCTTCCAGGATGGAAAGACCTTCCACCAGCCCGCTCCGCGTGCCGGCGGGCAGGTCCACCTGGGTCGGGTCGCCGGTCACCACCATGCGGCTGCCCTCGCCCATGCGGGTGAGGAACATCTTCATCTGGGCCGCGGTGGTGTTCTGCGCCTCATCCAAAATGCAGTACGAATGATGCAGGGTGCGCCCACGCATGAAGGCGAGGGGCGCGATTTCGATCTCGCCCGAGGCGATGCGCCGCGCTACCTGGTCGGCCGGCAGCATGTCGTGCAGCGCGTCATAAAGCGGGCGGAGGTAGGGATCGACCTTCTCCTTCATGTCGCCGGGCAGGAAGCCCAGGCGTTCGCCGGCCTCCACCGCCGGGCGCGACAGCACGATCCGGTCCACTTTTTGGGCCAACAGCAGGGCGACACCCTGGGCCACGGCCAGGTAGGTCTTGCCGGTGCCGGCGGGGCCCACGCCAAAGACCATCTCGTGCTTGGCCAGCAGGTCGATGTAGCCGGCCTGGGCCGGGGTGCGGGGTTCGATGGCACCCTTGCGGGTGCGGATCGCCGGCATGTCGCCCATCGGCAGGCGCGGGCTATCGCGTTCGCCAGCTACCTCCGAAAGCGCCATTGCGGCATCGACCTCACCCATGGTCAGCGGCTGGCCGCGTTCCAATCGGTGCCACATCCGCCGAAGTGCGGCCTCCGCCTTGTCCGTCCCGGCTGCACCGCCGGTGATGGCGATGCGATTGCCGCGGGCCGATATCCGCACCCCGCATTTCTGCTCGACCCGCGCCAGGTGGCGGTCGTGCTCACCGACGAGCAGCGGAAGCAGCGCGTTGTCGGCGAACTCCAGGGTCGCATGGCGCTCGGACGCGAGGCCAGCGGGCGGGGCGGAACCCATGGCCGAACGGCCGGGGGCGCGGATGAGGGTGTTGCTCAAGCGGCGTGTCGCTCCTGTTGCTCCAGAGTGGCGGTGAGGCTGTTGGTGAGCGCCCGGGTGAACCGTACGCGCACAACCTGGCCGACCAGGCCGGGCGGCCCGTCGAAATGCACCGCCTGCAACCAGGGCGAGCGGGCGGAAAGCTGGCCGGGGTCGCGCCCCGGGCCGATGACCAGCACATCGGCGCTGCGACCGACGCAATCGGCGTTGAACGCGTCCTGCTGGCGCCGCAGCAGGCCCTGGAGCGCCTGGAGCCGTGCCGCACTTTCGGCGGCCGGCACCTGGCCCGTCATGGCCGCGGCCGGCGTGCCGGGGCGAGGCGAGTAGCCGAAGGAATAGGACATGGCGAAGCCGATACGCTCGATCAGCCGCATCGTTGCCTGGAAATCGGCCTCGGTCTCGCCGGGGTGACCCACGATGAAATCGGAGGTCAGGGCGATATCCGGCCGGGCCGCCCGCAGCCGGTCCACGACGCGGGAAAAGTCATCGGCGGTATGGCCGCGGTTCATCGCGCGAAGGATACGGTCGGACCCCGACTGCACAGGCAGGTGCAGGTATGGCATCAGCGCCGGCAGGTCGCGGTGGGCCGCGATCAGTCGCTCGCCGGCGTCCCCCATGAAGTCGCGCGGGTGGCTGGTGGTGTAGCGCAGCCGGGCCAGGCCCTGGATGCGCGCCAGACGGGCCAGCAGCCCGGCCAGATCCTCGCCACCGTGATAGGCGTTCACATTCTGCCCGAGCAGGGTGATTTCGCGGGCGCCCATGTCGACCAGGCGCTCCGCCTCGGCCAGCACGGCGGCCACGGGGCGGGAGGCCTCGGCGCCCCGGGTATAGGGCACGACGCAGAAGGAGCAGAACTTGTCGCAGCCTTCCTGCACGGTCAGGAAGGCGATGGCGCCCTGGCGGCCGCGGGCTTCGGGCAGCAGGTCGAACTTGGTCTCGGCCGGGAAGTCGGTGTCGATCTGCACCCCCGCTGCGCGATGCGCGCGGGCCACCATCTCCGGCAGGCGGTGATAGGATTGCGGTCCGACGACCAGATCCACCCAGGGCGCGCGCGCGGCGATCTCCGCCCCCTCGGCCTGGGCGACGCAGCCGGCAACGGCGATCAGCGTGGGCTTGCCCATCGCGGCGCGCAGAACCTTGATGTCGCGCAGGCGGCCGAGGTCTGAAAACACCTTCTCGGTGGCCTTTTCGCGGATATGGCAGGTGTTCAGCAGGACCATGTCGGCGGTCTCGGGGCTGTCCACCGGCGCGTAGCCGAGGGGCGCCAGCAACTCCGTCATCCGCTCGCTGTCATAGACATTCATCTGGCAG
>JBBQHE010000010.1:0-35927 GCA_038323655.1 Acetobacterales bacterium
CAGCCAGTGCGCGTAACCGAAGGTCCAATGACAGCGCTCTCGACATCTCTGCCGGCCCCCGCCCGGCAGATAGCTTGAATCAGAAACCGGCCATCTCGGGAATCCCCAGCGATTCATTCAGCAGGGATGCCGCTCTAAGCGGCGCGCAGGGCCCGCGGCAGATCATTGATCGCGGCATCCACCATGGCGCCGGCCGCTTCCGGCGTTAGTGCCTCAGCCACCACGGCACGGGCCGCGGCCGTGGCGATCTCCGCCGCCGCGTTGCGGACTTCGGCGATGGCGCTGGCTTCGGCCGCGGCGATGCGGTCCATCGCCATGCGTTCGCGGCGTGCGGCGGTGGCTTCGGCCTCGGCTGCAGTGGCGGCGGCGACGCGTTCGGCTTCGGCGCGGGCGCGTTCCAGCAGGGTGGTGGCTTCGGCAGCGGCGGCGGTGCGGTCGGCTTCGGCCAGCGCCAACATGGCCTCGGCTTCGGCGCGCAGCCGGGCGGCTTCGGCCAATTCGGCCCGCACGGCGGCTGCACGGCCGTCGAGGGCGGCGATGATGACGCCCCAGAGCTTGCGCCCCAGCAGGGCGACGAAGATCAGGAAGGAAATGGCGACCCAGAACTTCGGGTCCAGCCAGAAATGCTCGTACTGGTGCATGGCGGCGGTCCCTTTCTTCAGGCGGCGCGCTGGGTCAGCGCGGCGTCCACAGCGGCGCCAACCTGGGCCGGCGCGGCGGTCACGCCCAAGCGCGCGACGAGCGCCACGGCAGTGTCGGTCGCGACATCCCGCAGCGCGCCCATGGCGCGATCGCGGGAGGCTGAGATCCTGGCCTCGGCTTCGGCCGTGCGGGCGGCGAGCACGGCCGCGGCGGCTTCGGCCTTGTGCTGCGCCGTGGCGCCGGCGGTCTGCAGCGCAGTGGCGACTTCGGCCTGCGCCTTGGCGCGGGCTTCGTCCGTGGCGCGGCGGGTGGCGCGGATTGCGTGGTCGGCCTCGGCCTTCACGTCGCGGGCGGTGTCGAGGTCGGCGGCGATGCGGGCGGCGCGGTCGGCCAGAACCTCGCCCACCGGCGGCAGCAGGTATTTGACCGCGACGTAGTAGAGCAGCCCGAAGATGACGACGAGCCAGACGACCATGCCGATCAGGCGTTCGTCGCTGAAGCGGAGTTGCGGCATGCCGCCGCCGCCCTCGGCTGCCTGCGCGGCCAGGGGCAGCGCCAAGGCCAGCGCAGCCAGTGTGAAAACCCGCTTCATCGTCATCCCCGTTCCACGCATGTCGCCGAAACGCGCCAGGTCAGGCCCGGCGCGCCGGATCAGGCGACCAGAGTCAGGCGAACAGGATCAGGAAGGCGATCAGCAGCGCGAAGAGCGCCACGGCTTCCGTCAGGGCGAAGCCCAGGATGCCGATCGGGAAGACCACGTCGCGGGCGGCGGGGTTGCGCGCCACGCTGGTGATCAGCGAGGAGAAGATGTTGCCGATCCCGAGACCAACGCCGAACAGCGCGATGACGGCGATACCGGCCCCGAGGGCCTTGGCGGCGGCGACTTCCATGTGAATGTCCTTTTGAGCGTTGGAAAGGTGGCGGAAAGGCTGAGCGAGCGCGGGATCAGTGCAGATGCACCGCGTCGTGCAGGTAGATGCAGGTCAGGATCGCGAAGACATAGGCCTGCAGGAAAGCGACAAGGATCTCGAAGCCCACCAGGGCCACGTTGATTGCCAGCGGCACCACCGCCAGCGACACCCCGACCACGCCGAAGCCGCCCAGCAGCACGACGAAGGTGGCGAAGACCTTCAGCATCACGTGCCCGGCGACCATGTTGGCGAACAGACGGATCGACAGGCTGACCGGGCGGGAGATGTAGGACACGATCTCGACCGGGATGATGATGGGCGCCAACCACAGCGGCGCGCCTTCGGGGAAGAAATATCCGAAGAACTTCAGGCCATGCAGCCGGATGGCGATGATCGTGGTGACGAGGAACACCAGTACCGCCAGCGTCAGCGTCACCGCGATATGGCTGGTATGGGTGAAGGCATAGGGCAGCATGCCGAGCATGTTGCCGAACAGGATGAAGGCGAAGATCGAGAAGACGAAGGGGAAGTACCGACGCCCTTCCTCACCCACCTGGCTGGTCACCAGGTCCATGACGAAGTCGTACAGTATCTCGGCCGCTGCCTGCATGCGGCCCGGCACCACGGCGCGGGGCTTCATGCCGACCATGTACATCGCCGTGATCAGCCCGACCGACAGCAGCATGAAGGCATTGGCCTGGGAGAAATTCACCGCCGAGCCGAAGGCGCCCAGCACCGGCGCCAGTTCGAACTGGCTCAGCGCGTCGATTGTCGGACCACCAGCGGCCACAGGCTCTCTCCCGCTATCCAGCGCTTACTCGGTGGGACGCTTGGCCGGCATGAACAACCGATAGATGTTCATGACGCCCGCGGCGCCGCCAACCAGGATGAAAACCAGCAGGAGCCAGGGCTTGGTGCCGAGCCAATAGTCGAGCGCCCAGCCCAACCCCGCCCCGACGATCAGCGCCGAAACAAGTTCGACCCCGGCGCGCAGTCCATAGCCCCAAGGCCCATGCGGCGACCCCGTGCCGACCCGAGGGTCCGCATCCAGACCCTGGCGGGTCCTGGCCTTTCGCAAACGATCTTCGAACTCGTCCGCCACGCTCTACCCTGCCCCCGAGAATGCCCCCCGGTTGGCGATGCGCGCTTACGGGTGCAGTGCAGCGATGTCAACCGCGGCGGGGGGGGTGCGCGCCCCTATTCGGCAGCCGCGGCTACCTGCTGAACCGGCCCGGCCCAGACCCGGCCGGGGATCAGGATCGTGCCCTCAAAGATGCGCCGGGTGGTGCGCAGCACGCTGGCCCATTGCACATCGCCATCCAGCGCGCTGATGCCCAGTTCCATGACGCCCGAGGGATGCGCGATGCCGACCGGGGTTTCGGCCGCCTCGGCCAGCGCCACCTCAAACGCCACCGTCCCTGGCAGCCTGGCGGCGGCCGCGATGGCGATGCCCCCGGTGGCGGCCATGGCCTTGTGCACGGCATGCGGCGTCAGATACCGCGCGGCGATGGTCGCATCCGGCGCCGGCCCTAGCAGCACGGGCTTGGGGATCACGCTGTCGGCCACATCGCCCAGGTTCATGAGCGGCCCCGCCAGGCGGCGCAGTTGTTCGATCCGCGCCATCAGCGGCTTGTTCGCCTCGATCTCGGCCGTGGTGGCGGTGGCACTCGCCCCCAGCGCATCGGCGCGGACCAACATCACCGGCATGGCGCAGTCGATCAGCGTCAGCGCCACGCCGTCCACGATGTCCTGCCGGTTGCCGGTCGGGAACAGTGCGCCGCACTTGCCGCCCGACACCTCGCGGAAGCGCAGTTGCACGGGCGCCGAGGTGCCAGGCGCGCCGGGGATCGAGGCCTCGCCTTCGTAGGTCACTTCGCCGCCCGGGGTCTGCACCACTGCCTCGACCAAGGCGCCGGCGTTGATGTTGCGGATCATCACGCTGGTCTGCCCGTCCTCAGCCGCGACCAGCCCGGCCTCGATCGCAAAGGGCCCGACGCCCGAGAGCATGTTGCCGCAATTCGGCCGGGTATCGACCAGCGCGCGGCCGACATCGACCTGGGCAAACAGGTAATCGACATCCACCCCCGGCTCGGCGCTGCGCGAGACGATGGCGACCTTGCTGGTCAGGGTATTGGCCCCGCCGATGCCGTCGATCTGCAACTGGTGCGGGCTGCCCATGGCGGCCAGCAGCACGGCGTCGCGGGTGGCGATATCCTCGGGCAGGTCTGATTTCAGGAAATAGGGACCGCGGCTGGTGCCGCCGCGCATCAGGACGCAGGGGATGCGGGTCTGCATGGGCGGGTCCTCCATTTCGGGCGCAGTATCCGTCCCGGCGCAGGGGCGCGCAATCGGCCCGCGGCCGGGCCGCGACACACCCCCGCGGCCGGGCCGCGACACAGGCCCGCGACCGGGCCGCGGAAAAGCCCCTGCCTTGCGCGATGCCGGTCGCGGCGTGAGGCTGGCCGCCGTGCCCACCGATCCGCCCCTGGCCCCGCCACCCCGCCCGATCGACCTGTTCCTGGCCTATGCCAAGGCTGCCCTGCTCGGCTTCGGAGGGGCGAATGTCTGGTGCCGGCGGGTGATTGTCGAGGAACGGCGCTGGCTGTCCGAGCGCGACTACGCCGAGGTTCTGGGCATCGGCCAGGTGTTGCCTGGCCCCAACGTCGGCAATGCGTCGGTCATGATCGGGCGGCGGTTCTGCGGCCTGGCCGGGGCGGTCGCCGCCACCCTCGGGCTCTACGGCCCGCCGCTGGCGCTGCTGATGGTATTTGCCTTCGCCTGGGACCGGTTGAGCGGCGTGCCGCTGGTCGCGGGCTTCATGCATGGGGTGGCGGCGGCCGCGGCGGGCATGGTGATCGGCAATGCCGCGCGCCAGGCGTCACGCCTGGGCCTGGCCTGGGAACTGATGGCCTTGCTGCTGCTGGCGGCGGTCGCGGCGGCGTTCCTGGGCGTGCCGCTGTTGCTGATCGTCGCGATCCTGGGGCCGGCCGGCATCGCCGCCGTGGTCTGGCGCGGCCGGCAGCCGGCATGATCGAGCCTTCGGCCGGTGAATTGTTGCTGTTCTTCGCCCGGCTGTCGCTGCTGGCCGTCGGCGGGGCCAATGCGGCGGTGCCTGAGATGCATCGCCGCATGGTCGATGACTACGGCTGGGTGACGGATGCCGAATTCGCCAATGCCTACGCCCTGGCCAATGCCGCCCCGGGGCCGAATGTGCTGGTCGTGGCCTTGCTGGGGCTCCGCCTGGCGGGGCCTTGGGGGCTGGTCGCCGCCACCATCGGCATGCTCGGCCCGGCCCTGGCGGTGGCCTGGGTGGCGGGGGGCTGGACCCAGCGCCTGGCCGGCCGCCCCTGGCTGCGGGCGGCGCGGGCCGGGCTGGTGCCGGTCGCGATCGGCCTGTCGCTGGCGACCGGTGTCGTGATGACCGGGGTCTCGGCGGTGTCGGCCGCGTCCTATGCCGTCACGGCCGCCGCGGCGTTGTTCGTGTGGCGGTCGCATCGCACGCCGGCCTGGGCGCTGCTGGGCGGCGGGCTGGTCGGCATGCTGTTGTTCTGACGCCGAGCGGGCGGCTAGGGTCTTTGATCTGAGGAGACACCGATGCGCCGGCTTGCCCCCGCCCTGTTCCTGGCGATTTACGCCGCCGCCCCCGCCCTGGCGCAGGACATCAACCTGATGACCCTGACCTGCGCGCAGGCCACTACCGAGGGCACCCCCCTGCCGCCCGCCCGCATGGTGCCGGCGATGGCCGGGCTGGCGGCGAAGCAGGCGGGCCTCGCGCGCCTGCCGGGCGAGGCGGGGCTCGCCGCCTTCGCCGCCGAACTGCGCGCCGGCTGCACCACCGACGACACCCGCACCCTGTCCGCCATCGCCTTTCGCATCCCGGCCGTGGCACCCGGCCCCGGGGATCTGGACATGGCAAGCCTGACCTGCGCCGAACTGGCCCCGCTGTGGCGGCGCGATGCGCGGGTGATCGTGCCCTTCATCGCAGGGCTGCTGTCGGAGGCCGGGATGATACCGCCGGGCTTCATGGACCGGATTGGCAACGGGGTGCAGGCCGCCTGCCGCCAGCCGGGCCAGGCGCAGGACCGCGTGATCGACGTGGCGGCGGGTTTCCGCTGAGGCCCGGGGCGGCAGGCGGGCCTGGGCGCCCGGGCCACGCGTGACCTGGCGGACACCGGATGCCTTTGACCGACGTCCCTAGGCGCCATCCACGTGCGCGCGTAACGTCGCCTCAAAGCGGCTTTTTGGGCCGGCAGGGGGGATCATGAGCAATACCATCCAGGGTTTGCCGAATATCGCTACCAATCAACCGCGCACGGTCCTGATCGCCATGCTGCAGGCGAATACGGGCGGCGCCGCGTTTCAGTCGCTTGTCAACAAGAATCGGCTTTCCTTGATTGAACAAGCGATCGTCATGGCGGCAGACGAACGCAAAAAACAGAATTGCCAGTTTGGTATATTTCTCGCGCCTGAATATCTTCTATCTCATCAGAACTCCATGAAGCCTATTGATCTGGTCGGCCAAGGAAAATTCGTCGGTCGAGGCATCACCGAGCAGCAAAAAGAAGACAACCTGAAAAAATTCACCGATCTTTCGTTGGACTACAAGGATTTTATACTGATTCCAGGAACAATGGCCTGGCTGAAGCCGTTTGACCGCGCTGCGGGCATCAAGCGGCACCAGTCGCCCGCCAAGACCGAATCGCGGCAGAAGAAGGCGTTGGATAACTTGGGCTTCGCCCAGGGCGAGGCCGAGGATCGCGGTTATCCCGGCTACGTCGGCGGAAATGCCGACCATTTCAACGCCCGCAGCGTCCCGACGTTCAAACAAAAAGAAAAGTTGATTCAGAATTTTGCGGTCACACCGGATATACTCATTCTTAGGAATTCATTATATTTCATTGTAAACGGTAGGGTCGAACATAAGTACAATAAAATTGCCGATTATCACGAGGTGCTGAACATGGAAGACCAAAAATCAATCTTCGTGCCGGGTGACCTTGATCGGCAATCGATTGAGCTTCTGGGCAAGGAAATGGGCTTCGAAATCTGCCTTGACCATGCCTATGACACGCTTGGATTCAATTCCATCAAGATCGATCGACAGCCGATCGACATGCATTTTGTTCTGTCGGCATCGGTCGGCTTGAACCACACCCTGCTCAAGGACGGTGGATTGTATATGCATTCGTCGTCTGATCCGGATGAAACGCGGGTCGGCAAGATGGTTAATGGCAACATGACCAGGATCGGTGAAATCGCCATGAGCCCGCAGCCCATCCTGCGCCGGTTCCCCAGCGGCGAGACCGTCTACATGCGCTACTTCAAGACCGACGTGGTGATGGAGCGGCTGCCCGGCCAGGCGGCCTGATCCTCCCAAAGGTTGACCGCCCGGCGCCCAGAGGCAGGATGCGCCCGCCATGCCCGACACCAACACACCCCCCGCCCTGCCCCCCGGCCTGCTGAACACCCTGTCCGCCGTGCTCGGCCCCAAGGGCGTCATCACCGACCCCGCGGATCTTGCGCCCTGGACCACCGATTGGCGCGGCCTCTTCCAGGGCGCCACCCCCTGCATGCTGCGCCCGGCCAGCACCAATGAACTGTCCGCCGCCGTGCGGCTGCTGGCCCAGGCCGGCGTGCCGATGGTGCCCCAGGGCGGCAATACCAGCATGGTCGGCGGCGCGGCCCCGGATGAATCCGGCCGCCAGGTCATCGTCTCGCTGACCCGGATGAACCGCATCCGCGACCTCGACCCCATCGACATGACCATGACGGCCGAAGCCGGGGTGATCCTGAAGGCGGCACAGGACGCCGCGGCCGCGGCCGGGGCGCTGTTCCCGCTTTCGCTCGGCGCCGAGGGCTCGGCCACCATTGGCGGCGTGCTGGCGACCAACGCCGGCGGCAATACCACCGTGCGCTACGGCAATGCCCGCGAATTGATGCTGGGGATCGAGGCCGTCCTGCCCGATGGCCAAGTGTTTTCGGGCCTGCGGCGCCTGCGCAAGGACAATACGGGCTTTGCGCTGAAGCACCTGTTCGTCGGCGCCGAAGGCAGCCTCGGCATCATCACCGCCGCCACCCTGAAACTGTTTCCGCGCGCAAGGCAAACCTGTATCGCCCTGGCCGCCGTTGCCTCCGAGGACGCGGCCCTGGCGCTGTTCCGCCGCTTCCGCGATCGCGACGACACCGCCGTCCGCGCCTTCGAATACATGTCCGGCACGGGCATGCGGATCGTGCTGCGCCGGATCGAGGGCGCGACCCTGCCAGTCGCCACCCCCGGCGAACATTACTGCCTGATCGACCTCGCTTCCTCCCGCCCCGACGCCGACCTGGCGGGGCTGATGGAGGCGGTGCTGGAAGAAGGGCTGGAATCGGCCGAGGTGATCGACGCGGCCATCGCGCACTCCGACGCCCAGGCCGCCGCGATCTGGCGCCTGCGCGAAGAGCACCCCGAGGCCCAGAAGCGCGAGGGGGCGAGCGTGAAAAGCGACGTCTCGGTGCCGGTCAGCAAGGTTCCCGAACTGATCCGCCGGTCGTCCGAGGCGCTGCGTGCGTTGATCCCCGGTAGCCGCCCCGTGCCCTTCGGCCATATGGGCGACGGCAATATCCACATGAACCTGGAACAGCCCGAGGGCATGGACCCCGCGGCCTTCCTCGCCCGCGGCCACGACATCATGGACACGGTCAACGCCGTGGTGCGGGACCTGGATGGGTCCTTCAGCGCCGAACACGGCATCGGCCGGCTGAAGACCGACATGCTGGAATCCTGGCGCGGCGGGGCCGAGTTGGAGACCATGCGCCGGATCAAGGCCGCGCTCGATCCGCAGGGGCTGATGAACCCCGGCAAGGTCCTGCCGCTCTGATTCGACACGCCGTCCTGGCTTTCGGCCTGCTGGCCGGGTGCGCGCCAGGCGGTGGGGCCGCAGTTGATCAACCAGCCGCGGATCAACCCGCCGGCCCGGGTGAGGTCGCGGCCGCCGCCCACTTCGCCCGCGTCAGCCTCGGCCAGCCGCCGTGCGAGGCGCTGGGGGCGGCGGTGCATCTCGGCCAGGGCCGCTTCGTCACCGCGGCCCATGTCGTGGATGGCGTGCCGGCGCGCCTGCGCGGCTGCGCCCCCGGCGTCGCGACGCCAAGGGTGGCCTTCGCCGGCAGCACCGGCCCGGCCCGGCTGCTGCGCGCCGGCCGCGGCGATGTCGCGCCCGTGGTCGGGCTGCGCTACCTGGGCGGCCGCGACCTGGCGCTGTTGCAGGGCGGCCCCCGGGCCGATCCGGGTGCTACCGTCTGCGACGCCGAAGCCATCGCCGGCCAGGCCGTGGTCGTCGCCACCCCCTGGCGTAGCCTGCGCGCGCGGGTCCTGGGCGGCATCCAGGAAACGCCCCCGGCCTACGGCGGCTATGCCGAAATCGGCATCCGGCTGGAACCGGGCGAATCCGGCGCCGGGGTCTTCGATGCGGTGCGCGGCTGCCTGGTCGGCGTGGTCAGTCACCGTGAAGACGCGACCCCCGAACGCACCCGCGTGGTCCTGGCCGGCGCCTTGCGCGCCTTCCTGGCCGAATAGTTGCCGTGGCCCCAAGCCGGGAGTCGCCCCCCCGCGGATGCCCTGTTAGAAGCGTCCGGGCATGAGCCGCGTGGACCTCTACATCAGCCGCCAACTGGGCCTCAGCCTGGTCGCCGTGACCTTCGGCCTCGCGGCGCTGGTCTGGTTGACCCAGTCGCTGCGCTTCATCGAACTGGTGCTCGACCGCGGGCTGTCGATGCTGGTCTTCGTCGAGCTGACGTCGCTGCTGTTGCCGAATTTCTTCGCCGTGATCCTGCCGATCACCACCTTTGTCGTGGCGCTGTTCACTTATGTGCGCCTGGCGACCGACCGTGAACTGGTTGTGCTGCGCGGCACTGGCCTGTCCGACTGGCGCCTGGCGCGGCCGGGGCTGATGGTGGCGAGCGTGTCAGCCTGCATCTGCCTGTTCCTGCAGCTCTGGCTGGTGCCGGTCAGCCATACCGCCTTCCGCGAATGGCAGTTCGAAATCCGCAACCAGATGGCCGCGATCCTCTTGCAGGAAGGCGTGTTTTCCAACGTCGGCAACGACCTCACCGTCTATGCCCGCGGCCGTGACCAGGACGGCACGCTGCGCGGCCTGCTGATCCATGATGGGCGGGACGCCGGCGCCCCGGTGACCATCCTGGCCGAGGCAGGGCGCATCTCCAGCACACCACAGGGGCCGCGCGTCACGCTTTACAACGGCATCCGCCAGCAGATCGAACGCACCGCCCCGCCGCCGGGCAGTCCCCCCGGCACGCCGCAGGGCTATCGCCTGGGTAGCCTGAGCTTCGCCGAGAACAGCCTCGACCTCACCCGCCAGCGCGCGACCGAGGAAGACCGCCGGCGGGACAGCCGTGAGCGCTTCATGGACGAATTGCTGAACCCGGGCCCCGCGGAAAACCTGCCGCTGCGTGACATCCGCAAGTTCCGCGCCGAGGCGCACCAGCGGATTTCCAACCCCCTGACCGCCATTTCCTTCGCCCTCGTCGGCCTTGCCGCGGCGCTCGGCAGCGGCTTTCGCCGCCACGGTGGCGGTGGGACCATCGCGATCGGGGTCGGCGCGGTGGTGGTGTTGCTGGCGCTCGGGCTCGCCATCGGCAACCTGGCTGCGCGCGACAATCTCTGGATCCCGCTGATCTGGGTGCATGCGGTCGGCCCGTCGCTGATCGCGGCCTGGGTGCTGTCCGGTGCCCCGGGCTGGCCGCGCCCAACGCCCGCCCCGCCCGAATCCCCGGGGCTTGTGGCATGAGCGTCGCGATCACCTTGGGCAGCTACGTCGCGCGGCGCTTCGGCCTCGCGACCTTCGGCATGCTCGCGGCCCTGACCGGCGTGGTCGCGCTGTTCGACTTCATCGAACTGCTGCGCCGGGCCGCGACGCGGTCCGATGTCGGCTTCGGGCTGGTGGCCACCATCGCTGGGCTGCGGCTGCCCTTCGTCGCCTTGCAGATCATGCCCTTCGCCGTGCTGCTGGGCGGCATGACGGCTTTCTGGCGGCTGACGCGGTCATCCGAATTGATCGTCGCGCGGGCCGCCGGCATTTCGGCCTGGGGCTTCCTGCTCGGGCCGCTGCTGGTCGCGATCGGGCTCGGCGCCTTTGGCATGGCGGCGCTGTCGCCGGTGTCGTCCATGCTGTTGGCGCGGGCCGAACGGCTGGACAACGCGTTCCTGCGCAATGCCGGGGGCGTCTCCGCGCTGGCCGCCGGCCGGCTCTGGCTGCGCCAGGCGGACCGGGGGTTCGAGCCGCGTGGCGTCGCCATCCTCTCCGGCCGCCCGGTCGCCGACCGCGAGGCTCGCCAGGGTGCCGTGTTCCGGCTGACCGATGTGACCGTCTGGCGGCTGTCGTCCGAGGACAAGCCGCTGGAACGGATCGAGGCGCCAGAGGCCCAGTTGCTGCCCGGGCGCTGGGCGCTGACCAACGCCCAGGTCTTCGGCACCGACCGCGTCATGCGGCCGACGCCGCAGGTCAGCCTGCCCACTGACCTGACGCCGGACCGGATCGAGGACAGTTTCGCCACCCCGGACACGCTGTCCTTCTGGGCGCTGCCTGGCTTCATCACCATCCTGGAACAGGCCGGCTTTTCGGCGGTGCGGCACCGGTTGCAGTACCAGTCGCTGCTGTCGCTGCCGGTGCTGGCCGCGGCCATGGCGCTGCTGGCGGCGGGGTTCTCGATGCGGCCGGCGCGGCGCGGCGGGGTCGCGCGGATGATCGGCGCCGGGGTCGCCGCCGGTTTCGCGCTGTTCGTGCTGGACCGCATCTCGGGCGAATTCGGCGAGGCGGGGACCCTGCCGGTCGTGCTCGCGGCCTGGGCGCCGGCCGTGGCCGGGCTGATGCTGGCCCTGGCCCTGCTGCTCCACCTGGAAGACGGATAGGGTACCGCGGATGCACCGGCGCCAGAACCACACCCCAGTCCAGGCCCGTCGGCGCCGCCTGCCGTTGGGCGCCGTGTCGCTGGCAGCGCTGCTGCTGGCCCCTGGTGCCTATCTCACCGCCCAGACCAACCTGCCGCCGGGGGTGCCGGGGCTGTTGAACCCGGAAGCCGGCTTTGCCGCCGAACCGGGCCGCCGCCCGGCGGGGAGCCCCGCACCCGCCGCCACCGCCCTGCCAGGTGCCACCCCGGCGGCCGACCCCAATGCGCCGGTCACCTTCACCGCCGACAGCGTGGACTACGACCAGACGAACAACGTCGTCAGCGCCGCAGGCTCGGTCGAGGCCTGGCAGAACGAACGCATCCTTCGCGCCGATCGCTTCAGCTACAACCGCAACACCGGCGTCGCGACGGCGGAGGGCAATGTCCAACTGCTCGAAGCCGACGGCCAGGTGCTCTTCGCCGACCGGGTGGAACTGCAGTCAGGCTTTCGCGACGGCGTGGTCGAGGGGCTGCGTGCGTACATGCTGCAGAACGGGCGCATGGTCGCCAATGGCGCCCGGCGCAGCGACAATGGCCAGATCCTGGACATGGCGCGGATCATCTATTCGCCGTGCAACCTGTGTGTGGACAACCCCGAGGCCGCCCCCGCCTGGCAGCTGCGCGCCCGCACTGCGACCCGCGACCTGAACGACCAGCGCATCCGCTTCACCGACGCGACACTCCAGGTGCGCGGCATCCCGACCTTCTGGACGCCCTATCTCTCCGCGCCCGATCCTTCGATTCCGCGCCAGAGCGGCTTCCTGTCCCCAACCGTCGGCACCTCGAAGTTTCTCGGCGCCTTCGCCGACGTGCCGTATTACTGGGCGATCGACGGGGCGTCGGATTTGACCATCTCGCCGCTGATTTCCTCCAATCAGGACCCCAACCTCGGGCTCGAATACCGCCGGCGGTTCAACAGCGGCTTCGTCGAGGGCAGCGGCAGCCTGGGCTGGTTCAACGGCAACGACAGCCAGGGCGAGACCGGCTTCGCCGGGCACATCTTCTCCAAAGGCCGCTTCGCGCTGAACGAGACCTGGCGCTACGGCTTCGACCTGAACCGCGCGACCTCGGACGAATATCTGCGCACCTTCCGCTACGGCAGCCGCCGGGTGCTGCCCACCACGGCCTTCACCGAGGGGTTCTGGGGCACCGAGGCCTATGCCCGCATCGACACCCGGCTCTACCAGGGGCTGCGCACCACCGACGACATCGCGCAGATCCCCTTCGTGCTGCCCAATGCCTATTTCGAGCAGACCCTGGCATCGGATTCATTCGGCGGCCGCTTCTCCTACGACCTGGGCGGCTATGCCGTGTCGCGCGACGCCGGCACCAGCAGTCGCCGACTTGCCAGCCGGCTGTCCTACAACCTGCCGCGGCAGGGGATGTTCGGCGACCAGATCATGTTCCGGCTTCGGGCCGACGGCCTGGGTCATTCGGCCGACAACCTGAACGAGGCCCCCAACAACGCGGTCGGCCTGAACTCGGCGAATGAGGCGGCGGGCAATCTGCGCGCGGCCATCGACTGGCGCCTGCCAATGATCCGTTCGGCCGGCGAGTACGGGCGGCAGTTGATCGAACCGCGGGTCCAGGTGGTGACCGGCCCGCGCCTGGGCAGCCAGGTGAACATCGCCAACGAGGACAGCCTGAACTTCGAGTTCACCGACAGCAACCTGTTCGCGCTGAACCGCTTCATCGGTCGCGACCGGCAGGAAGGCGGCAGCCGGGTGGATGCGGCGCTGCGCGGCGCCTGGTTCTTCCCCAATGGCGGCATGTTGGAGGCGCTCGGCGGCCGCAGCTTCGCCGCCCAGACCAACGCGGCCTTCCCGGTGAACTCTGGCCTGGAGAACCGCTCCTCCGACTGGGTCGGGCGCATCCGGGCGCAGCCGACGCCCTGGCTGGACCTGGTGGCGCGCAGCCGACTGGACGGGGAATCCCTGCAGCCGGTCTACAGCGAGGTCAGCGCCAGCGTCGGCCTCGGCCGGGCCGCCGTCTATGGCGGCTACCTCTTTTCCCCGCCGAACCAGTACATCACGCCGGTCAGCGACCGGCGCGAGGTGCAGGCCGGCGTGTCCGGTCGCATCAACGAAAACTGGCGGGCCAGCGTGTTCGGCCGTTACGACCTGTTTTTGAACGAACCCGTGTCGATCGGCGTCTCTGCGACCTATGAGGACGAGTGCCTGATCCTGGATGCGCGGTACGTGAAGTCCTATGCGGTGGACAATACGACCAACGAACCCCTGGCCGGGAGCCAGGTGCTGCTGTTCCGGGTTGGCTTGAAGACGATCGGGGATTACTACCTCCGCGCCCTGTGATGGGCCCAACCCTGGCGCCCCCGCCCGGCCGCGTGCAGAGATGCCCGCCCCCCCCTAGCCAGGGCACGCCACGTTCCGGAACACGACCATGCGCCTGTTGCTCCTGCTGATTCTCCCGGTGCTTTGGGCCATGGGCCAGCCGGCCGCGGCGCAGACCAACCGTATCCTGGCCGTGGTCAACGGCGACGTGGTGACCCAGGCCGATGTGACCGCCCGCGCCCGGCTGTTCGCGCTGAACGCGGGCGCCACGCGGGGCGGGGCGGCCTTCGCCGAACGGTTGGACGGGCCGATCCTGCGGCTGCTGGTCGATGAACGTCTGCGCGCGCAGGAAGTGCAGCGCCGCCGCGTGCCGGTCACCGATGCCGACGTGGCGGAATCCATCGTCGACATCGAACGCCGCAACAGCCTGCCACCCGGCGGGTTGGTGCGGCAGTTGCGCAATGCCAGCGTCGAACCCCGCACGCTGTTCGAACAGATCCGCGTCCAGGTCGGCTGGTCACGGCTGATCCGCGCCCTGGCCGGCCAGCAGGCGACGCCGGGCGAGGCCGAGGTGCGCGAATTCATCACCGCCCGCGAAGCCCGCACCGGCCAGCCGGAATTCCTGATCAGCGAGATCTTCATCCCGCTGGACGACCCGACGCGTGAGGCCGAGGTGCGGCGCTTCGCCGACGACGTGGTGCTGCAACTGCGCAACGGCATACCCTTCCCGATCGCTGCGACCCAGTTCAGCCAGAGCCAGACAGCGCTGGCCGGCGGCGACATGGGCTGGGTCGGCACCGACCAACTGGACCCGGATGCCGCGGCGCTGGCCCAGCGGATGCCGCCGGGCGCGGTGTCCAACGCCTTCCGGGTGGCCGGCGGCTACCAGATCATCGCCCTGCGCCAGCGGCGGGAGACGGGGGTGCAGAACGCCACCATCCTGTCGATCCGCCAGGCCTTCCTGCCCTTCCCCGGCACGCTGGACCCCGCCAACCCCACCCAGGCCCAGCGTGACGTGGTGGAACGCGCCCAGCGGGTTGGCGGTGGCTGCCCAGGGGTGGAGGCCGCGGCCCGCGGCAGCCCGCGCCCGGCCGACCCCGGTCCCGTCTCGCTCGAAACTCTGCCGCCGCCGCTGCGGACCATCATCTCCGGCCTGGCGCCCGGCCGCGTCAGCCAGCCGCTGATCACCCCGGACGGGGTGCTGCTGATCGCCGTCTGCGACCGGCAGACGCGCAACATGGCGGAAATGACCCCCGACATCGCCCGCGCGCTGATCGTGCGTGACCGGCTGGAGAATATCTCCCGCCAGCAGCTGCGCGAGGCCCGCCGCCGCGCGCAGATCGAGGTGCGCGAGGTGCCCCCCGCCGCCAGCGCGACCCCGGCCAGCCGGGGGTGATGCCGCCCGACGGCACGGCACTGACCGCAGCGTCGCTGCCGCCCCGCAAGTCGCTCGGGCAGCATTTCCTGCTGGATGAGACGATCTGCCGCCGCATCGCCGCCCAGGCGGGGGATTTGGCCGGGCGCCAGGTCATCGAGGTCGGCCCCGGCCCCGGCGGGCTGACCCGCGCGCTGCTGGCGACGCCGGCCGCCGCCGTCACCGCCATCGAGTTCGACAGCCGCGCCGTGGCCTTGCTGGGCCCGCTGGCCGAAGCCTCGGCCGGGCGGCTGCGGGTGATCGAAGGCGATGCGCTGGGCCTCGACCTGACCAGCCTGGTCCCCGCGCCGCGGCATATCGTCGCCAACCTGCCGTATAACGTCGCAACCCCCCTGCTGGTCGGCTGGCTGCGCCAGGCGGCGGGGTTTGAGCGGCTGACGCTGATGTTCCAGCAGGAAGTCGCCGAGCGTATCGCAGCCAGCCCCGATACCCCCGCCTATGGCCGGCTTTCGGTGCTGGCGCAGTGGCGCGCCTCGGTGCAGTTGGTCATGTCCCTGCCACCCGGCGCCTTTCGCCCGCCGCCGAAGGTCTGGTCGGCGGTGGTGGTGCTGGACCCGAAGCCCGAGGCGCCGGACCCCGCGCTGTTCCGCGCGCTGGAACGCACCACGGCCGCAGCCTTTGGCCAGCGGCGCAAGATGCTGCGCGGGTCGCTGAAAAGCCTGGGCGGGGCCGAGGCGCTGCTGGAGGCGGCCGGGATCGACGGGTCGCGGCGGGCGGAGACGCTGACGGTGGCGGAGTTCGAGCGGTTGGCGCTTGGCGTGCTGGGCCGCGGACCTACCCCCTGAACCACGCCACCAACCCGCCCAGGGTCAGCACGCTCAACCCCGTGCCCACCAGCACGGCCGCCCCGCTGCGATCCACCCCCACAGCGTAACGTTGCGCCAGCAGAAATGCATTCGCCCCCGTGGGCAAGGCCGCCGCGGTGACCGCCACCGCCGTCTCCAGCGGCCCCAGGCCAAAGCCCCAGCAGGCCAGCCAGACAAGCGCCGGCTGCGCCAGCAGCTTCAGCCCCACGGTCGCCGCCAGTTCCGGCATCGCCCCCCGCACCGAAAAGCCCAGCAGCGACCCGCCCAGGCAGAACAGCGCCACGGGCGGCGCCGCACCCCCCAGCAGTTCTAGCGTGCGGCGGAAAAACGCCGGCAGGGGCACCCCGGTCTGCGACCAGATGAGTGCGGCCAGCACCGCCATCACCACCGGGTTGCGCGCCACCCCCGCCGCCGTCGCCCGCAGCACCCGCGGCCAGGCCGCACCCGCGTTCAGCCCGACCTCGGCCACCACCGTCGCCGTTCCCAGCAGCACCATGGAATGCAGCGCCAGGATGGTCAGCAGCAGCGCCAGCCCCGGCTGGCCATAGGCCGCGGTGATCAGCGGAATGCCCATCATCACCGAATTCCCGAAGGACACATTCAGCGCCACCCCCCCGGCCGGCGCCAGGGCAAGGCCGAAGAAGCGCGCGCCGAGCAGCGTCGTGACATAAAGCACCGCGGCACCCAGGAAGAAGGCCATCGCCGCCGCGCCACCGCCCGCATGCCCCGCCGTGCCCCCGGCAAACAGCAGCGCCGGGGCGGCGAAGCAGAAGGTGAACCAGGACAGGCCCTTGAACTGGTCGGCATTCAGCCAGCCGCGCCAGGCAACCAGGTAGCCCGCGCCGATCAGCAGGAAGACCGGTGCCACGACTTCGAGCACCGTCCGCATGGGCCTAGCCGCCCCGCAACAGCGCGGCCGCGTGCTCGGCCAGCCCCGTCTGCCGCTGGCGCAGGCTGCGCGCCGCATGCAGCACCGCCCGCACCGCTTCCACGGTGGCCGAAAAATCCTGGTTCATCAGCAGGTGGTCGAAGTCGGCCCAATGGGCGATCTCGGCCCTGGAGGCAGCCATGCGGCGGGCCACTTCCTCGGCACTGTCCTGGCCGCGGGATTCGAGCCGGCGTTGCAGTTCCGCCAGCGACGGCGGCAGCAGGAAGACGCCGACCACATCCCCCGGCAGCGCCGCCCGCAGTTGCAGATGCCCCTGCCAGTCGATGTCGAACAGCACGTCCCGCCCTTCGGCCAACGCAGCCTCGACCGGGGCGCGGGGGGTGCCGTAGCGGCGGCCGAAGACCTCCGCGTGTTCCAGCATCTCCCGGCCCGCGACCATCTCGGCAAACTGGTCCTGGCTGCGGAAGAAGTAGTGCACGCCTTCGGCCTCACCCGGCCGGGGTGCGCGGGTGGTGGCCGAGACGGACAGCGACAGCGCCGGCTCGCTTGCCAGCAGCGCCCGGCTGACGCTGGACTTGCCGGCGCCGGAGGGCGCCGCCAGCACCAGGCATACGCCGCGGCGCGTCATTCCACATTCGCCGCTTGTTCGCGCAGCCGCTCGATCGCGGCCTTCAAATCCAGCGCCAGCCTGGTCAGCCTCAGGTTCTGCGACTTGGCCGAGGTGGTGTTCGCCTCCCGCCCGAACTCCTGGATGAGGAATTCCAGCTTGCGCCCGACCGGCTGGCCCGAGGCCAGCAGCGCCCGGGCAGCGGCGATATGGGCGGCGAGCCGGTCCAGTTCCTCCCGCACATCGGCTTTCTGGGCCAGGGCGGCGACCTCCACGGCCAGGCGGTCCTCGGACACGCGGCCCGGGGTGTCGGCCAGCAACTCGGCCAGCGACGCGCGCAGCCGGGCGGCGATGGTGGCGGGTGCCAGGGCCGCGTCGGCTGCGGCGGCCTCCCGCAGGGCCGCCACCTCGTCCAGCAAGGTCGAGAGCACCGCGAAGAGTGCTTGGCCTTCGGCCTTCCGGCTTTCCGTCAGTTCGGCCAGGGCGGCCTCGAACCCCGCCGCCAGCGCCGTGCGGGCCGCGGCATCGGCGGCCTCATCGGCCACCGCGCTCTGCGCGCGCAGCACGCCGGGCAGGGCCAGCAGCGCCTCGGCCCGTGGCGGGGGGCAACCCGGAATGCGTGCGGCGAGGTCCAGCGCCAGGGCCAGCGCTGCTTCCAGCGCCAGCGGGTCGGCCTGGATACGGCCGGCGCGGTCCTGGCGTTGCAGGGTCAGCGCCGCCTGGATGCTCCCGCGGGAGAAGCGCTTCTGCGCAGCCTCGCGCAGCGGGATCTCCAAGCCCTCCTGCCCCGGCGGCAGCCGCAGCCGCAGGTCGAGGCCGCGGCCGTTCACGCTGCGCAGCTCCCAGACGAAGACGGTGCCATCGGGCAGGCTGCCGCTGGCCCGGGCGAAACCGGTCATGGAGGAAAGGGTCATGGCGGGGCTTTTCGCCCCGGCGCGGGGGGAGGGCAAGGTGGATGACGTGCGGCGCGGCCCGTCAGCGTAGGCCGGACGCGCGGCGCAGCGCCGGGCCGAGTTCCGCCAGGTCGAATGGTTTCCGCAGGACGGGCCAGGGCGCCAGGGCGCCGTCGATGTCTTCGACCGCGTATCCGGTGACGTAGACCACCGCCATGTTCGGATGCAGTTCGATCGCGCGCCTGACCAGTTCCGGGCCATTCATGCCCGGCATGCGTACATCCGAGATGATGGCTTCGATGTCGCCGCGCCGCGTCAACAGGTCGAGCGCCTCGCGCGGGTGGTAGGCTTCGCTGACGTCGATCCCGATGGACCGGCAATGTTCGGCGATGACCATCGCGGCCAGTTCATCGTCATCCACCACGAGCGCGACGCGCACGAGCGGGGCTGTGGCCGAGGCTCCGTAATCCGCGGGCGCGCGGACCGGTGGGGATGCGCGAAGCCCCGGGCCGGCAAGGACCGCCGGCCGCGGCGAAGGGGCGGAGAAGCCTCCGCTGACCCGGTCGTCCTCAAGGAGCAGAACCATCACGTGCCTCCAGCCCGCCGGTCATCAGGAAGAGAGCGACGCGACGGGGTCTTGCACCGCGCGCGGCAGATAGAGCGTGACCCGCGTGCCACCCGGTTGGCTGGTGGACAGATCGACCGTGCCGCCGGACTGGCGGGCGAAGCCGTAGACCTGCGACAGGCCAAGCCCTGCGCCGATGCCGTGGGCTTTCGTGGTGAAGAACGGATCGAAGACACGGGCTGCCACGGCCTCTGTCATGCCGACACCGTTGTCGGCCACCTCGATGCAGATGTAGTCGCCTGCGGCCAGCGCCAGGGCGGCCTGCCTGGGCGCGTCGTTGCCGATATGTCGGTGCGAAGTAGCAATGTGGATGGTGCCGCCGTCCGGTAGGGCGTCGCGTGCGTTCAGGACCAGGTTGAGCAGGGTGGCCTCCAGCTGCGCCGGGTCCGCCTGTGCCGCCCAAAGCCCGGGCGCGAGGTCGGTGACCAGGGTGAAGTTGCCACCGATCGTGTGGCGCATCACCTCATTGGTCCACGCCGCGACCAGCAGGTTCACGTCACACGGCTCGGGCTGCAGCGGCTGACGTCGGGCGAAGGCCAGCAGGTGCCGGATCAGCCGGCTCCCCCGGTCGGTGGCCTGCAGCGCGGAGGAGATGAGCCGGTTCTGCAGCGGGGCGACCGCCTCACGCTGCAGCAGTTGCAGCGTGCCCGACACGCCCATCAGGATGTTGTTGAAGTCATGCGCGACGCCGCCGGTGATCTGGCCGATCGCCTCCATCTTCTGGGCCTGGGCCAACTGCCGTTCCAGTTCCCGCCGCTCGGTGATGTCGCGCAGGCTGGCCAGGACCCGCGCATCGCCCGTCACCGGGTCGACCAGCGGCACAAGCACGCCCTCGACAGTGCCATCGGGACGGGACGGGCGGTGGTAATGGCTTTCGTAGCGCTGCTGCGTGCCGGTTTCGGTGCAGCGGCGACACGTCTCCTCAAACGCGGCGCCACCGAGCGGGGCGAGTACATCGACCAGCGCGCTGTTGGTCAGCGCCGCTTCCGGCACGCCGAGCAGCCGGCAAAGGGCCGGGTTCGCGGCGCTGAAGACGAAGCCCCGCGACACGTCCTGCCGCAGCAACCCCACAAGGTCGCTCGCCTGTTCGAAGAACGCGCGGAACCGCGCCTCGCTGTCGCGCAACAGCGTGGTGACGCGGTCGCGCTCCGTGATCTCGTGCCGCAGCGCGGCATTCGCCGCGCGAAGCGCCGCCGGCGAGGGCAGCGCGAGGGCGCGCGGCAGCAGCCACCACAGCGCTGCGGCGGTGGCGAGCGAGGCTATGGCGGTCACCACCATCACAGCCGCTTCCAGCCGGTACAGCGGCACCCACAACGAGACGACGCCCAGCAGATGCGTGGCGCCACAGGCCAGGATGAAGGCCGCGAACAGCCAGAAGACCCAGGGAAACGCCAGGTCCCGCCGTTGGCGGACGAAGAGCATCAAGGCGGCGGGAATCGTGAAGTAGGCCAGGGCCACCGCCAGATCCGCCCCGGCATGGAGCCACAGGAGCTCTGGCTCGAAAGCCAGGCAAAACCCGTGGGGTGACAGGCTTCCCGGCTCCAGAAGCCGTGCGAGGAAAGAACCCATATGCGATGTCCGGCCTGCTTTCGTGGGCGGCAATCAACCGACGGCACGATGGGCCTGGGGCTTGGGTCGGGGCAAGCAATGCTTCGGACATTGGTCTCATGCGGTGAGCAGCGCGTGGCCAGGCACAGGCCGGGGCCGGCGGCAGGTCGCCCAGGCGATGGAGCGCCTTTTGCCGGTCGAGGCACGCCGCCGTGGCGCCGCTTCGCGCGCCGTGTCGGCGCTGGAGGCGGCGGCGCGGCCGGGCCCTGGCTGGCCTGCTTGACCCGGCGCCACGCCGACCGGCCGACCAGAAGCCATCCCGGCCGCTGCCTGCCCGCCGTGGCGCCGCTGTCACGGTTTTTCGGCAAGCGTTCCGGCCGGCCTTCCGTCGCGTGCCACCCGGCGCGCGCGAAGCCCTGCGCAGGTGGCTGTCGCCCTGACCGGCCGATCGCCGCGCAACCGCATCCGCGGCAGCCTGGCGGCTGCGGCGCGGATGATCCCGGCTTGCGATCGCGCCGCATCGGGCGCCGGGCTTTTGCCGGCATGGCAGTGGCCGGATCGGCGTGGGGCGCCACGGCGGCGCTGGGCTTTGGGCGGGGCCGTGGTCCCGGACGGGCCGGGCCGATCACCACGCGTTTGGCAAAACCCGCGGCACATGCGCTATTTAGGCCTTGGTCTTGGTGCGGGCGCGCGTCACGCAACACATGCTGCCAGGCAGCGACGAGCGGAGTCGCCGATGCAGGATATTGTCATGCCGCCATGGTCCAGGGACGACGCACGGACCTTCGTGACCGCGCTGTACGAGCATATCTTCCGCGACGAGGCGCCGAACCCGGAATGGATTGAACGATGGACTGATCGCGCCCTGCGGATCGGTTCGGCGGAAAAGGTCTTCTTCGACTTTGTCGGCACGCCGGCGCATCAGCAGCGCCTGGCGGATGAACGCGATGCGCGGCCGCGCTGGCCGATGGGTCACTTTTATTCGCCTATCGTGAGTCGCCGTGAACTCGAACGGGACGCGGCGCGTGTTTTTCGCCGCAAGGCGTTGCCCGGGGTGGACCTGCGGCCGGCGGAGCAGCTGGCGCTGTTGGGCGCGCTGGCGCCGTTCTTCGCCACCATGCCCTTTCCGGAAACGGCGACGCCGCCGTTCCGGTATCACTATCAGAACACCAGCTACGGGTTTGGCGATGCGCTGATCTACTGGGCGATGCTGAACCATTTTCGGCCGGGACGGATCCTGGAAATCGGCTGCGGCTTCACCTCGGCCCTGGCGTTGGACACGGTGGATCGGCTGGCACTGCCGACGACCTGCGTCTTTGCCGACCCGTATCCGGAATTGGCGCAGCGTACGGTCGGCACGCTGCAACCGCCCCACCAGATCATCAAGAGCCGCGTGCAGGACCTGGATCTTGCCATGTTCGAGGCTTTGGCCGCCGGCGACCTGCTGTTCATCGACAGCACGCATGTGCTCAAGACGGGCAGCGATGTCCATTTCGAGCTGACCGAAGTGCTGCCACGGCTGAAGCCCGGCGTGCTTGTGCACTTTCACGACATTTTTGCCGGCTTCGAATATCCGAAGCGATGGGCACTTGAGGAAAACTTCAGTTGGAATGAGAATTACGCACTGCATTTATTTTTACTAAATAACAGCGATTTTCAGATTGAATTCTTCAATCACTACATCGCAAGAGAGCATGCTAATGAAGTTCGCGCTGTGGGCGGTACACAGTCGGAACGTTTTCTGCTGAATCCCGGTGGGGGGATTTGGCTATCCCGGCGCTAAGCGCTGAGCGCTGAATGTTGGGACTGGGTTGCCCGGCGCTCGGCGCTGAACAGCCGGGCAAGGCGCGCCAAGGCATCCAACTTGAACCCCATCCGTGTTTCTGCGAACACGCCGTGACGTTGCCATGGCGGCCCGCGTGGGCGTATTCTTAAGGGGGGCATGTCGCCTTCCGGCATAGGCTTGGGTCAATGAAGGGCGATCGGTGGAACATCAGACGCCTGGACCTGCTGCGCCTTGTGCTAGCGCTGTCCAGAACCCTCATGCCACGATCAACGAGGAGCTGAATATGCGCAAAGAAGCGGGCTGCGACGCCGCGATTTGCCGATACAACTCAAAATCAACTATCCCTTACAGTATGTTAATGGTGTAGCTGGACGCATGTCAATGGATCGTACAACAATTATATTTTACACAACACAAACGAGCGGCACTGCGTCGATTTGGCGGATATTGTCTATGATCAATAAGGGCGAATTGCGCCTGCGAACGCTCGGCGATGAATTATACCGGGCTGGCTCTGCCATTAAACTCCAATGGGCTGATATTCCGGCCCGTAACATGTTAGTATCAGCTAACTGTCCTATGGAGCTTGGCCCCATCGCCGGCATTGAAGATCAGACGTTTATGATCAACTTCCGTGATCCTCGCGACAGACTTTGTAACAGTTTTATGTGGAATTTGATTCACCCAAAGTTTCACGGCGAAGCTGCTGACGAAATCAAGTTGCGAGCCGACCGTATGCTGGAAGTTGGCATCGACACTTGGATACAGGATCAGCTTGGACCGGGCGAAATCAGCCCTCGTGACTATTTCGGCGTCTTTATGGGTCGAATTGAGCAGATTCCCATTCAACAAAGAATAGTCAACACGTATGCGCGTCTTTGTCTTGACTTTGACCGCTTCATTGAGGTCTGCTGTGATGCCCTGTCTGTGCCGTTGACGCCCGAACTGCGCGAGCAACTGGAAGTCGAGCGTACCGAAAAGCTCACCGATAACACCAAATGGATCGGAAACCAGTGGGCTGGTTCAGACACGGCGCCCGGGCGGTACAAGCGAGAATTGAAGCCCGAAACCATTGATTATCTGGGGCGCAAATACGCCGGCGTTCTGCGCCGCATGGCGCTGCACGACCCGGACTACGCGGACCTATACCTCGAAAACGTGCCGACAGGCTGACCCCGCCCCAAGCCTGCCATGCCCCGGCGCCCTTGCCGCCGGCATGGGCGTCACCCGATGCGAAGCCGCCGGTGCGGCATAAGCCTGCTCACTCCGCCGCCAAAGCCCGCCGCGCCGCAATCTCTTCCAGCCGCGCCCGGGCCGCCCCCGCCGCATCCGTGCCCTCGGCCAGGCCAACCGCCGCCTCCGCATCCGCTAGCGCCGCCGCCAAGTCGCCCTGCCGCATGTGCAGCGCCGAGCGTTGCAGCAGCACCAGCACATCGCCCGGCGTCAGCACCAGCGCCTCCGACATCAGCCTGGTTGCCCCGGCCACGTCGCCCTTCCGCCCGGCAATGTCGGCCAGCACCCGCAGATAGGGAGCCGCCCGGGCCGCCGGTTCCTGCGCCCGCGCCGCTTCGATCGCCGCCGTCGCCTCATCCAGCTGCCCTTCGGCCAGGCGCAGCGACGACAGGTCGTACAGCAAGCCAGGGTTGTCAGGGTATTCCGCCAGGGCCGTGTCCAGCAGCGCCGCCGCTGCGGCCTGGTCGCCCCGTCTGCGGGCCAGCGCCACCGTTCGCCGATACGCCGCCGCGCGGTCCGCCGGCCGCACCATCAGGCCGATGCTCGCCCGCGCCGCCGCCTCGGCTTCCTCCAGCCGGCCCAGCCCGGTCAGCGCCGCGGCGCGTTCCAGCGGCGCCCAGCCGTTCCTGGGGTCCAGCGCCGCCAGACGGTCCGCCCGCTCCAGCAGCGCCGGCCAATCCTTCCGGCGCCGCGCGATCTCGGCCAGCCGGGCCAGCAGCCGCGCGTCATCCTCCGGCGTGCCGCCGAGCGCCGCCTCGGCCACGCTTTCCGCCGCATCCAGCGCACCCATCGCCAGCAGCACGTTCGCGCGGTCAAAGGCCAGGATCGCCGCTCCCGGCTCCAGCGCCTCGGCGCGGTCCAGCCATTCCAGCGCCATGTCATGCCGCTGCTGCCGCGCGGCGATGGCGGCAAAGGCCCGCACCAGCGCCACACCCCCCTGGGGCGCGAGGTCGAGCGCCGTCAGCGCCACTTCACGCGCCGCCTCCGGCCGGTCGGCTTCCAGCAGCGCCAGCGCCAGGTCGCGCCAGACCAAGCCGTCGCCCGGTGCGGCTTCCGCCGCGGCGTGCAGCGTGTCCAGCGCGGCGTCGGTGCGACCCAGGTGCCGCTCGATCCGCGCGCAGAGCCGCAACGCGGGCGCCGCCGCCTCGCCGACCGGGGCGACGCTGCGGGCAAGGGCCAGAGCCTCCTCGCCCCGGTCACGCCGCAGCAGGAAGGCGGCCCGGTCCAGCATCACGAAGGGGTGCACGGGCGGGGCCGCTGCCGCGCTGGCCCAAAACCCGTCGGCGGCGGCGAAATCCTCGCGCCGCTCGGCCAGCAGCGCCAGCCGCCGCAGCGCCTGCCCGGGTGCCTCGGCGCTCAGTTCCAGGGCGCGGCGGGCCGCGGCTTCGGCGGCGTCCGGGTCGCCGGCATGGTCGTGGGCGACCGAAAGATGCAGTTGCGACGCCGCCTGTTGCGGATCCGCCTGCACCGCGCGGCGGGCGGCTTCCAGCGCCGCCTGCGGGTCCTTCCGCTGGAGGTGGATGTCGCTCAGCCGCCGCTGCGCCGCCGCCAGCATGGGCGCCGAGACCGAGGCCGCCGCGGCCACGGCCTGCTCGGCCCGGCTTTGTGCCCCCGCCAGATGGCGACGCCAGTCCAGGCTGGGCCGGGCCGCGGCCGGCTCCGCGCCGCCCTCCCCGCCGCCCTCAGCGCCCGCGTCCAGGCCGAGCGAGGTGGCCAAGTGCCGACGCGCCGCCGCCAGCATCGGCGCCGTGTCCTCGGCCACCAGGCTGTAGTGTTCCGGTGACTGGGCGCGCTGCACCTGTTCGGCGGTCCAGCCGGTCTTGACCTTGGACAGGCCGAAGACCGTGGTGCGGGCCATCTGGCGCGTCATGGCCCAGCGGGCGCTGCGCTGCGCTTCCTCGGCCAGCAGCAACGGCTCGGCCCGGCCTTCGCATTCGCTTTCCAACTGCACGGCCAGCTCGGCCGCGGCGGCGTAACGCAGGTTCACGAACAGCTGCAGGCCCTCGGGCAGGTATTTCGCCGCGCGATCCTGCAGCCCGTGCTCGTCGATTTCCTCCAGCGCCTCCAGCCCGATGATCTCGAAGCCGGGCGGGGCCGGCGGCCGGGGCAGCGGCTTGGGCGGCGGCGGGCTGCCGGCGGCGGCCGGCTGTTGTGCGCCCGACGGGGGCGGCACGGTCTCGGACCTGGGCTCGGGCTTGGGGATGCGCCGCCCCTGCGCGGTCAGCACGATGCCAAGCTGCTTCAGCAGGTCCTGCACCTCGGTGCGGATCGACTCCTGGAAGTCGGGCTGCCGGGGGCGGTGCAGCGCCAGGCGTTCCGCCAGCCAGGCCGGGATATTGGCCCGCACCGCGGCGGCGAAGTCGCGCAGCGCGACCTGCGCCTGACTGCCTTCGGCATGGCGCAGGAACTGCCGATACGCCTCGGGCAGCACAGGGAAGCCGTCGTCAAGCTCGACCAGCACCGCACAATGCCGGCCGCCGAAGGGGATGCCCAGCGCCGGCGCATCGGCGATCCACTGCCGCCCGGCGACCAGGCCCCAGATCTCGTTGCGATAGACAATCGCGCCGAAGCCGGGGCGGGCGCCAAAGGCCGTGTCCATCGCCCAGGGCTCGCGGTGATAGGCGTAGGTCACGCGCAGCCCGTCGCCGAGATCGACCGTTTCCGTCTGCGTAAAATGTTCCACATCGCGGCACAGCGGGACGAAGCCCTCCAGCTCGCCGGAGACCGACACGGGCCCCTCCAGCCGGATCAGCGCCTTGTCCGGCAGGCGGTGGAATCGGCGGGTCAGCGCGTCGGGGATCCAGTCGGCGGCGACCGGCATGGCTGCGCCATAGGGGGCGGCGACGGTGTCCTGGTCCGCGGCATTGCCGAACAGCACGACCTCGGTCCATTCGCGGCTGAAGTCATAGTCCCGGTCGGCACGGCAGGCCGCCGTCACGTCGGCCACGTCGAGCGGCTGCCCGTCCGGCCCCTCGGCGAGGAAGAGCCGGCCGTAGACACCGTTGCGTTGGCCAAGCTGCACTTCGCTGACCCGGCCGTTCCGCAGCGAACGATAGCGCATCCCCAGGCGGTTGGACGGCAGGCTGGCGACCTTCGCGCCCATGCCGAAATTGCCGTCCAGGCTGTTCACCTTGCCGATCGAGGACGCGAGGTCGCAGATGCTGCGCAACTCCTCCGCCGTCAGCCCGCGACCGGTGTTCCGCAGGCGCAACTTGCGCGTGCCGCCGATCAACGCCGCGCCGATGTCGACCTGGCCATTGCCGTCCGGTCCGCAAGCGGCCTCCACGGCGTTCATGACCAGTTCCCGCAGCATCATGGTCCTGGGGCACCGCTCGATCAGGCTCGCGACCAGGAAGCCCTCGTCGGCGACACGCAGCGCGTCCAGCTGGGAATGGCTCATGCAACCTCACGTAAAAAATTTGCACTGCTTACTCGCACAAAGTTGTGCACTGCGGCAATCGCTGCTACTCAGGCCTTACTGCTTGGTAAACCGCGCGTCCACACGGCCTCTCCACGAATAATCGAACTCAAAACGAAAAAACGGGTTGGTCAGCATTGTATGCTGGCGCAGAATGGCGTGCTTCACCGGCACTTCTGGTGAAGATGACAGTATTTTTACTCTGAAACAGCCTTTCGAAACCGAGCGGCTGTTTTTTTGGACGACCACACGACTGTGTTTACGTTTTTTAATCACGCGTAGTTCGTCGCTGCGCACTCTGAAGTCATTGTTGCAGGAGAGTCCGATGAGCGAAGTGGCCACCGCGAAACCCAAGACCTGCCTGGCATCTGTTGCCGCGCCCTATTTCGAATATCTCAGAGAGAAAAAGGTCGCGAAGTCATCCGGCGATGAAGTGGTCATCACGCGCGACTTTTTCATGAGCCTGCTGATGCCTTTTTTGGAAAAAGTCAAATTCGACGCGAACTTCTACCGCGCCAAGTATCCTGACCTGGCCGAAGCAGAAGCGCGCGGCGTCATCACCGATCTGCACGAACACTATCTGCGCTTCGGTTATTTTGAGAATCGGCTGCCATCGCCGGTGGTTGTCGATGGGGCGTATTACGCGCGCCAGTATCCTGACGTGGCGGTGGCCATCCTGGAAAACCGGGCACCTTCGGCGCAGGCGCATTTTGAGCAGGTCGGCTTCCGTGAAGGCCGCCTGCCGCGACCGGGGTGGACCTTCGCGGACCTCATGGCCGCCTGACCCCCTGGACGTCTTGGGCCGCGCCCGGCTGACTGTGCCGGGTGTCTGATGCCCGACAGGTCGTGCCGGTCGCGCGAAGGAGTGAGTTCGTGAGTGCTTCGCTGGACGACGTGCCTGATATCGATATCGATCTGTCGCGCGATGGGTTCGAGGTTTTGTTCACCGACAGCGCGCTGCGCCTGAGTGCCGCGCTGAACCTCATGCGGGGCGAGACGATCGTTCTGCACATGAAGTATTCCCCGTTGCGGGCCGGCTTCATCCTGAACGACATGGTCGATGGCAGCTGGTCGGCCGAGGTCTTCGTGCCCTGCCTGCGGCCGCAGTCGAGCACCGGCATGGCCGTCACCCTGCTGATGCGCGACGACGAACCGCAGCTCCTGTTCGGCACCGGCGTCGTGATCCGCCTGGGTCAGCGGTTTACCCTGCACGGCAAGCTGCGGACCCTGCTGCTGCCGCCGCTGCGCCTCGGCCACGGTCCGGCCCGGCTTTCGGCCTCCGATGTCCAGGTCACGCAGATGTTGAGCCCGGACGCGCCGGGCTTCGAACGTGGGCATGACGCGATCTTCGCCTCCGCCAGCGCGTTTTTCCTGGAAGGCTGGATCGACGACCGGCGCTCCGAACTCGTCGGCCTGTCCGTCGTGGATTACGCGACCGGGTCGCGCGCCATGCTGCCGGCCTATCGGGTGCGTCGCCCGGACGTGGATTCGCATCTGAAGCCCGGCAAGCCGTCCGAATTCGGCTACTGGGCGGTCGGCTTCGGCGGGGCCGCGCTGCTGGACGGGGCGGCCATGTCGCTCGTGTTCCGCGACGGCTCCGGATTGCCGATCCAGCCCCCCGCCCCGCGCCAGCAGAGCGAGGCGGATTTCCTGCTGGCCCTGCTCGGCCAATTCGGCCAGCGCAAAGTGCTGGGCAACCTCACCGCGCGGTCCTTCGCCGACCTGGACGCCGGCTACGGCGAGGTCCTGGCCAAGCTCTACGACCAGATGGCGGCGGAGCGGCGGGTGGTGAACCGGGCGTGCTTCGGCACCGCCAAGACCGCCCCCCGCATCAGCCTGGTCTGCGTGCTCTATGGCCTGCCGGATTTCCTCTACCTGCTGGTGTCGCAGTTCGCCCGCTTCGGCGGGCTGCACGGGCTGGAGTTCATCTTCGTGAACAACAGCCCCGAGATCGAGGAAGTCCTGCTGCGTGACGCCGAATTGGCCAGCATGGTGTTCGACGCGAACATCCAGGTTATCACGCTGAACCAGAACTGCGGCTTCAGCCACGCCAACAACGTGGGCGTCGGTGCTGCGAACGCCGACTGCATTGCGATCATCAACCCCGACGTCTTTCCGCGCGATGCCGCGGCGATCGACCGCCTGCGCGCCCTGGCCGAAACCGATCTCGGCGACGACATCTACGGCGGCAAGCTGTATTACGCCGACGGCAGCGTCATGCATGAGGGCATGTTCTTCGTCGAGGACCAGCGGCTGACGGTGCTGTGCCAGCGCCCGGTCTGGACGGTCGAACACTTCCGCAAGGGCTTCGCCGACACCGCGAGCCCGGCCGTGCGTCCGGTGCCGGCGCTGACCGGCGCGCTGCAGATCTTGAGCCGGCGGCTGTTCGAACGGATGGGCGGCTTCAGCACCGACTTCTTCTTCGGCCACTACGAAGACGCCGACCTCTGCCTGCGAATCCGCCAGGCGGGCGGCCGCGTGTTGCTCGACCCGGCCCTGGCCTACTGGCACTACGAGGGCATGGGCTCGATCAAGCGGCCCGAGCATGTCGGCTCCGGCCTGTACAATCGCTGGTTCTTTTCCGGGCTCTGGGGCCAGCACCTGCGCGAGGCGAATGATGTCTGACACGCCGAAAATTCTCTTTGTCAGCGTCTTCCATCCGGAGCTGGTGCGTGGCGGCGCGCAGCAGGCGGCGTATGAGCTTTTCCTCGGTGCCCGCAAGGCGGGGCTGGACGCGACCTTCCTCGCCTCCTGCGAGCCGAACATCGCCCCCGCCCTGTTCAAGCCCGGCGCGATCGTCACCGGCTTCGACGGCCGGCCCAACGAATACCTGTTCCTGTCCGACAGCTTCGAACACACCTGGTTTCGCAATCTGAACCCGCGGGCGCTGTACTGGTTCAGTGAATTCCTGCGCGATCAGAAGCCCGACGTGGTGCATTTCCACCACTTCATGACGATCGGGCTCGACCTGTTCCTGCTGGCCCGGCGGTTGCTGCCGAATGCGAAGCTGATCCTGTCGCTGCATGAGTTTCTGGCGATCTGCAAGGCGGACGGCCACATGGTGCGGCGTACCGACCGCACGCTGTGCGACCGCGCAACGCCGGTGCGTTGCCACCAGTGCTTCCCCGACATCTCGCCGGAAATGTTCCAGCTGCGCGACGACTGGATCCGCCACGCCTTTTCCGTCTTTGATGCCTTCATCGCGCCGACCGACTTCGTGCGCCGCCGCTACATCGAATGGGGGCTGCCGGCCGCCAAGCTGCACGTCGTCACCAACGCCCAGGACGACTACGCGAAGAAGGATTTTCGCGTGGCCTATAAGCGGCCGCAGTACGAAGGTGCGCGCAACCGCTTCGGCTTCTTCGGGCAACTCGTCGACAACAAGGGCCTCGGCGTCGTCTTCGATGCGCTGCGCATCTATGACGAATTGTTCGACGAGCCCGTCACCCTCGACATCAACGGCGCCAATCTGCGCTACGCCACCGACGAATTCCAGAAGCGCTTCCACGCCTTTCTGGAAGCCGCCGAATCGCTCGGTCCAAAGATCAAGGTGCACTACAACGGCACCTACAGCATGACCGACCTTCCGGCGCGTATGGGCCGGGTGGACTGGGTGCTGGTGCCGTCGATCTGGTGGGAGATCTTCGCCCTGGTGATCTCCGAGGCCTACATGTTCCGCCGTCCGCCGATCGTCAGCAATATCGGCGGCGCGGGCGAACGCGTGCGGCATGACCACGACGGGCTGCTGTTCGACGCGGGCGATGCCTACAGCCTGGCGCTGACCCTGCACCGCTGCGTGACCGAACCCGATCTGCACGGCCGGCTTGCGGCCAATTCGCCCGGCGTGCCGCCGGTTCGCGACGTGGTGCGCGATCATTGCGTCGTCTATGGCTGCGCCGAGGCGATGGGCCCGGCGGCGATGGACGAAATCGGTGCGGCGCTCGACCTGCACCTGGCGGAAGCGGACGATCCGGCCTGACGGCGGGGGCTTAGCCCTCCGGCATCAGCGACACATGGGCCGCGACCACGCGCCAGCCTTCCGGCATGCGCGCCCAGCTTTGCTGCTGCCGCCCGGTGCGCCCATTGCGGGAAAAGGTCGTGCTGGCGGTGGCGAAATCCTGGCCAAAGGTGGTGATCACCGTCCGCAGCAAGTCGCGTTGCAGCCCGACCGAGGGGCGGGCCGCGCGAAAGGCGGCGATTTCGGCATGGCCATGCAGGATCTCGGTGGCGCCGTAGCGAACCACCAGGGCGTGCTGCCAGAACAGCCCGTCCAGCACCGCCACGTCATTCGTGGTCAGTGCGGCCTCATAGGCCTGGAACAGCGCCGTCACCTCGGCCAGCACGGCGGGGTTGTTGATCTCCATCAGGCGGGAACCTCCGGTGCGGCCGCCAGGCCGGCTTGAACGAGGGCATCGGCGACGCGGAACAGGATGTCCTCGCGCCAGGGGGCGGCGACCAGTTGCACCGACAGCGGCAAGCCGCCGGGGCGGGCGAGAGGCACCGCCATGGCGGGCAGGCCGATGCAGGAGATCGGCTGGGTGAAGACGCCGAGCATGGGGCGCGTCGGCAGGGTCTGCCCATCCACCACCATCGTCTCCTGCCCGATCAGCGGGGCGACGCAGGGCAGGGTCGGGGTCAGGAAGCAGTCGACATGCGCGAAGGCGGCCAGCGCCTGCGCGCGCCAGGCGGCGCGGACGCGCTGGGCCTGCTGGACCCAGGTGCCCGGCAGCAGGGTGCCGGCCAGGAAGCGGTCGCGGGTCGCGGGGTCGAAGTCATCGGGGCGGGTCTTCAAATCCGGCAGGTGCAGGTTGCCGCCCTCGATCATGGTGATCAGGAAGGCGGCGGCCCGCCCGGCCGGGGCCAGCGGCAGGTCCACCGGGATGGTGGCGCCGAGCCCGGCCGCGAATGTCTGGACGGCGGCCAGCGCCTCGGGGTGGGCATTGGCGGCGAAGTGGCCGGTGGCGACGCCGATCCGTAAGCCCGCGATGCCGGAAAGCCCGGTCACCGGCTGGAAGGGCGTGCGGCTCTGCGCCGGATCCTCCGGGTCGTGGCCCTGCAAGGCGTCATAGGCGAGGGCCAGGTCCTCCAGCGTCCGCGCAAACGGCCCCAGGTGGTCGAAGGACGCGGCGAACAGATAAGACCCCGTGCGCGCCAGCCGGCCATAGGTCGGCTTCAGCCCAAAGATACCGCACATGGCCGAGGGCACGCGGATCGAGCCATTGGTGTCCGACCCCAGGGTGAGCGGCACCAGCCCTCCCGCCACCGCGGCGGCCGACCCGCCCGACGACCCGCCGGCCATGCGCGCCAGGTCATGCGGGTTATGGGCAGGCCCTTCATGCGCGTTTTCGGTGGTGAAGCCGTAGGCGTATTCATCCATGTTCAAGGCACCGATCGGCACGGCCCCCGCGGCCAGCATCCGGCGCACCAGATACGCATCGCGCGTGGCGGGGGGTGCGTCGCGCTCGATCTTAGACCCCGCAAGCGTTGCGATCCCCTCAAGGTCGAACAGGTTCTTGACCGCAAAGGGCACGCCGGCGAGCGGCCCGGGGTCGTCGCCCTGGGCGATGGTGGCATCGACCGCCGCAGCGGTCGCCAGCGCGCGGGCCGGATCGACATGGGTGAAGGCATTCAGTCGCGGATTGCCCGCGGCGACGGCGGCGAGCGCTTCCTCGGCCACCGAAACCGCGCTGCGGCGGCGGGCGCGGACATCGGCCGCGATGATGGCGGCGGTCATGCGGCGGGCGGGGGTGCGGGGGTATAGACCGGCGCTGCCTCATCGGCCGGCGTCAGCGGCACGGCGAAGACCATCGCCGCCATGCGCGCGGCCAGCGCGACATTCGCCGCGACGCCAGGCAGGTGTGCCGGCGCCAGCGGCAGGCCGATCAGGGCGGCCGCCTGGATGGCATAGGCTTGCGGGTCGAAGGGGTCGGGCATTGGCAGGTCCTGGCGGTCTTCCGCCTGCGAGGCAAGTCGCGTGCCGGGGCTCAGCCGATGCTGTCCACCCAGTCCAGGATCTCCTCGGCTGCCTGCGGCCAGGTCGCGTCCAGCATCATCAGATGCGCCGTGCCGGCCAGGAAATGCGGCGCCGTGCCATGCCAGGCGGCGCAACGCGCGACGGCATCGGCGGGGATCAGCCGGTCGGCCTCGCCGCCCAGCACCAGCACCGGCTTGCGATGCAGGGCGCGCGGCGGGACCGGCTGGGGGCCTTGCGCTTCCAGCAGCGCGGCGCGGGATTCGCCGCCCAGGCGCAGCAGGAAGGGCGCGGCCTCGGCCTCGGTCAGACCGGCGAAGAGCGCGGATTTCAGGCTGCGTTCCGGGCGCGCGGCGGCGCTGCCGGCGGGGTCCGACATGCGCGCCACGTCGCCCCAGAGAAACGGGTCGCTGAAGGCCAGGCGCATGTTGGACCACCACAGCCCCTCAGGCGGGACCGGCGCCAGCAGCGCCGCACCAAGCACGGCCGGGTCACCCAGCAGGCGTTGCGCCACCAGGGCGCCCAGGGAATGGGCGACCAGGATTGCGGGGCGCCCCAGGGCCGCCAGCGCCGCCCGTGCCTCGGCCTGGAAGTCATCGAGCCCGGCGGGGCCGCCGGCCCGGCCGATGCGGCGAAAGGTGAAGCTAGCGGCGTCGTGGCCGGCCTCGTTCAGCCTCGCGGCGAAGCCACTGTCCCAGACCCAGGCGCCGGCCGCGGCGCCATGCAGCAAAAGGAAGGGGGCGGCTTCGGCATGGCCGTGCCAGAGGCTGAGGTGGTTGCTGGCGAAGGGGATGCGTGTCGCTGCGCTGGCCATGGTCGGGAGCCTAGCGCGCCCCGCATCCCATCAGGAAGCAGGACATGAGAAAGGGGCGGCACCTGGCGGCACCGCCCCCGCCGTCACGAGAGGTCAGTTCATCCGCACGAGGCGCAACGGGAAGTAGTTGTTGGCCATCTGCACGACTTCGATGTTGTTGCGCAGCGCCCAGACGATCTGCTGCTGGTGCAGCGGGATGTAGCCGACATCCTCGCGCATCAGCACGCTTGCCTCGGTGATCAGGCGCTGCCGGGCGGCGCGGTCCGTCTCCACGGCGATGCGATCCACCAGGCTGTCGAAGCGCGGGTTGGAATAGCCGCCGTTGTTGAACACGCCGCTGGCCGAACCGTCGCGCGTGCGGGCCAGGTTGAACAGCGAGTTGTGGGCATCCCCCGTCGCCGGGGTCCAGCCCAGCAGGTAGAAGCTGGTGTTGTAGCGCGGGGCATTCACCTCGGCGAAGAAGCGCGCGCGGGTCTGCGCGTTCAAGGTCACGCGGATGCCGACGCGGGCCAGCATGGCGACGACGGCGGTGCAGATGCCCTCGTCGTTCACATAGCGGTCGTTCGGGCAGTCCAGCGTCACGCCGAAGCCGTTGGGATAGCCCGCTTCGGCCAGCAGGCGGCGCGAGGCCGCGAGATCCAGCGGCAGGCGCTGGTCATCGGCCTCGACAAAACCATTCACGCCCGGGCCGTAGATCAGCCCGGTCGGCCGCGACTGGCCACGCATCACGCTGCGCTGGATCGCCTGGACATCGATCGCCTGGTAGAAGGCGCGCCGCACCCGCACATCCTGGAACGGATTGCGGCCCCGCACGTCGGACTTCAGCAGTTCCGGCCGCAGCTGGTCCATGCCGAGGTAGATGGTCCGCAGTTCCGGCCCCTGGAGGATCCGCAAGCCCGGCGCGCGGCCGATGCGTTCGGCATCCTGCGGCGGCACGGTATAGACCATGTCGATCTCGCCCGAGAGCAGGGCGGCCACGCGCGTTGCGTCATTGGCGATCACGTTGAACTCGACGCGCGACAGGTTGTGCCGCGGCGTGTCCCACCAGCGCGGGTTCGGCGCCAGCACGGTGCGGCGGTCGGGCTCGCGGCTGGTCAGCACGAAGGGGCCGGTGCCCATCGCGTTGCGCGAGGCGAAGTTTTCTTCGCGCGAGGTCAGGTCGGCGACGCGTACGGCGTTGTTGCGCTCGGTCCAGGCCTTGCTCATCACCATGAAGGTGGTGATTTCCTGCAGCAGGATCGGGTTCGGCGCGGTGGTCACCATATCGACGGTGAAGTCATCGACCTTGGTGACCGTGGCGACCGAGGCGAAGGTGCCGGCGACATTGCTGCCCGGCCCGCGGGAGCGCGCGATGCTGAAGACCACGTCTTCCGCCGTCATCGGGCTGCCGTCGCTGAAGGTGACGTTGCGGCGGATGTGGAAGCGCCAGTGCGTCGGCGACAGAAGTTCCCAGCGCTCGGCCAGCGCGGGCTCGATTTCCAAGCTGGCGTTGTAGCGGACCAGCCCGTCGTAGATGTTGTTGTTGAACATCAGCAGGAAGGTTTCCTGCCGCGTGTAGGGGTCCATCGAATTGGTGTCGCCGTCGTTCGCCCAGCGGAAGACGTTGCCCTGCGCGGCCGCATCCGGGGCGGGGGCCAGCATCGGCAGGGACAAGGCGGCGGCGAACAGGGCGCGGCGTAGGGTCGTCGGCAGCATCGGCGGCGGGTCTCCGGGGAACGTCTGAACAATTACCCTAGGGTGCGGCGCGACCCTCCGCCAGCCCGATTGCCGGTCAGGGGTCGGGCGGGCAGGCCGGCATGTCGCGCAGGAATGCCCAACGGCCGTGCTGCTTGATCGCGGCCAGGTCATGCGCCACCAGGCCCTCGACCGGCAGCGGCTCGACCCGCGGAGTGTCGCTGCCGAAGTCGATCGTCACGGCACCCACCGCCGGCACCCCGCCCGCACGGCCCGCGCCCAGGAAGGCCAGGGCCGGCAGCCAGATGTGCCGGATGCCGCCGATGATGGCATCCCGCGTGCTGTGCAGATGCCCGCTGATGACGACCGCCACATGGTGCGCGCGCAGCCGCGCCAGCAGCCGCGCCCGCGGGGCCGGGTTCAGCGAGGAGATGGTCGC
>JBBQHE010000011.1:0-35608 GCA_038323655.1 Acetobacterales bacterium
GGCGACATTGCGGGGGCGGTCGGGCAGTACCGGGCGGCCCTGGCGGCGCGGCCGGGCGATGCCAATGCCCTGAACCTGCTGGGCGTGGCCGCCCGGCAGCAAGGTGACCTCAATCTCGCGCTTCGCTTCGCCGACGCCGCCGTACGCGCCCGCCCCGAAAGCCCGGTCTTCCTGGCGAACTTTGGCGCAGCCCTGGCCGAAGCGGGGCAATTGCCGGCAGCCGTGAAATTCCTCCAGGCCGCGCTGCGTCGTGCGCCGAAGGATGCGATCGCGTGGCGCAACCTGGGCCAGGCGCTGGCAGCGATGGGGGACGCGGCCGGCGCGCTGGCGCCTTTGGACCAGGCAGTCCGCCTTGCACCACGCGCGGCCGAACCCCGCATCGCCCTGGCCCATGCGCGGCGCGAGGCTGGTGACGCAGTCGGTGCACGGCAGGCCGCCGAGGCCGCGCTGACCCGCGCCGGCGGCGATACCGGCCTCGCCGAACAGGCGCACTTCCTGCTGGCGGCACTCGGGCAAGGCGCGGCGCCCGATCGCGCCCCGGCCAATTACGTCCGCAGCCTGTTCGACCAATACGCCGCCCGTTTCGACGCCGATCTGCAGGGGCGCCTGGGCTATCGCACCCCTGCCCTGCTCGTCGAGGCACTGGCCGGCCTCGGCACCGGGCTGCGGGTGCTGGACCTGGGCTGCGGCACCGGCCTTTCCGGCCTGGCTCTGGCGCCCTTCGCCGCACATATGGAGGGTGTGGATCTCTCCCCCCGCATGCTGGTGCTGGCAGAGGCACGGGGCGTGTACGCGGCCCTGCATGCGACCGACCTGATGGCTTTCCTGCCAGGGCAGGCCGGGCGTTGGGATCTTATCGCCGCGGTCGATGTGCTGAACTACCTGGGCGACCTCGGTCCCGTTCTGGGGCTGATTGCAGCGGCGCTGGCGCCGGGTGGCACCGCAGCCTTCAGTATCGAGGACGGCGAGACGGCGCCCTATGCCTTGGGCGAGGCCCTGCGTTACCGCCACGCGCCCGAGCATGTGGCGCGCCTGGCCGGAGCGGCCGGGTTGAACACACAAGCACGCCGGGGCGCGGTGCTGCGCGTGGAACAGGGCGTGCCGGTTGCCGGAACGCTTTTCGTGCTGGGGCGGTAGGCTACAGCGTCCGGGCGATCCGCAGCACATCCTCGGCCGCAGGCGAAGCGGGGTGCCGGGTCAGCAGCCCGGTCTGGTGGCGGATGGCGTCGGCGACCTTGGGGTCGGCGCGAATAATGCCGGCCAGCGGCAAGTCGCGGCGCAGGCAGTTGCGCGCAGCCGACGCGAGCGCGGCATGCGTGCGCTCGCCGCCCTTTGCATCGGCCGCGCGGTTGACCACCAGCCGCAGGTCCAGCCCCGGCATATCGCGCCATGCGAGTTTCATGGCGGCATAGGCATCGGTCAGGCTAGTCGGCTCGTCAGTCGCCAGGATCAACAGCACGTCGGCGGCCGCGGCCAGCCGGCGCGGCGTCGCGTCCAGCCCGGCACCGCAGTCCAGCACCACGTCATCGCGATCCTCGGCCGCGCCATGCAGCAGCGCCGGCAGCAGGGCGGGGTCGGCGCTGGCCAGGGCGCCGCTGCCGCTGGCCCCGGCGAGCACCGCCATGCCGCCGGATTCGACCAGCGCGTCGCGCAGCACCATGCGGCCCGAAAACACCTCCGCCAGGCCATGCGGGGGGTTCAGCCCCAGTTGCACATCAACATTGGCCAGGCCCAGGTCGCCATCGACCAGCATGACCCGACGTCCGGCCTGGGCCAGCGCCTGCCCCAGGGTGATGGCAAACCAGGTCTTGCCGACGCCGCCCTTGCCGGAGGCGATGGCAATGACGCGGCCGCGTGCGGGGGCGGATAATGGCGCGGGAATCATGCGGCAGCCTTGCAGCGGGGGTCGGGCAGGCGCAGGCGAGCGGCCAGCCAATCGGGGGTCAGGGGCGTCAGCCCATCCACGGCGCCGGGGCCGATGCCGGCCTGGTCGAGCGCCAGTGGCGCGGCCTCGGCCGCTGCCATCCAGCCGGCCCAGCGCCGGGCGACATCAAGCCTGGTCGGAACCAGCCAGCCGGCGCCGATCGCATGGGCGGCACGGACGATATCGCCACCTTCCAGCGCGTCGAGCCCTGCGGGCAGGACCAGCGCGGCATCGGCCTGAGCAATGCGGCGCAGGCCGACAAGATGCTCGGCCGACGCCAGATCCAGGAGATCGGCCCCGGCCGTGTCGATCAGCGCGGGCTGACCCGGCGCCCGCGTGGCCAAGGCCCAAGCCATGGCCGCGGGCGTCGGCGCCATGGTGACGGACAAGGCCAGGATCCGGGCGAAGGCCTGCAACTGCGCGCCCGCGCCTGCGCGCTCCGTATCCGTCGAAATCAGCAGCGGCCGCACACCGGCCATGGTCAGTCGGGCAGCAAGCTTCACCACCGTCAGCGTCTTGCCCGCGCCGTGCGGACCGAGCAGCAACAAGGGCCGTTCGATGCCGCCAGGCAGGGGGGCAAAGCGCAGGCCTGGCCGCGCCGTCGCGGCATGCCCCGGATGAGCAAGCGGCGCCGGAGCAGGCGGGGGCGGCGCTTCGGCCGGTTCCAGCGCCGCGGTGACTTCTACCCCGCCGGGTACCCGGGCGGTGTTCAAGATCACCGCATCCGCGCCCAGCTCGGCGCGGATCATGGCCATCGCCTCGGCCATTCGGGGTGCGCGAAATGTTTTCAGCCGCATGAGGTAAAGCTACGGGCCTGCGAGTTGAGAAGCCGTGAAGCCATGGCTCAGATCGTGCCCACTGTACGGATGCGGGCACGCGGATGAATCTCTGTCTGCGCCAGCACGGACGTCGCAGGGCGGAAGCGTTCCACGATAGCGCGGACATGACCGCGTATGCCGGCGCTGCAAACCAGCACCGGCTGTTCACCGGCGCGGGCGGCGGTGTCAAATGCCTCTTTCACCGACTGCATGAAGCCGTGCAGGCGGGAAGGCGCCATCGCGAGTTGTCGGTCCTCGCCCGTGCCCATCAACGATTCGGCGAAGGCGGCTTCCCATTCCGGCGACAGTGCCAGCAGCGGCACGTAGCCATTCGGCCCGCGCGCGGCATCGCTGATCTGCCGGGCCAGGCGGGCGCGCACCGTGGCGGTCATGGCCAGCACGCCCCGCCCACCGGCGGCGATCGATTCCTGGCAGCCTTCCAGGATGGTCGGCAGGTCGCGCACCGACACGCGCTCGGCCAGCAGCGCCTGCAACACGCGCTGCACGCCGCCGACCGTTACCTGGCTCGGGATGAGGTCCTGCACGATCTTCTGGTGCTCACGCGGCAATTCATCGAGGAGTTTTTGGGTCTCTGCATAGGACAGCAGCTCAGCCATGTTCTCGCGCACGATTTCGGTCAGATGCGTTGCGAGCACACCGGCGGCATCGACCACAGTGCAGCCGCGGGCAAGTGCTTCCTCGCGCAGCGACTCCTCGATCCAAAGAGCCGGCAGCCCGAAGGTCGGCTCCTGGCAGCGTTCGCCAGGCAGGTCGGGCGCGCCACCATTGGGGTCGATGGCCAAGACCATCGGTGGCCGTAGCCGTCCGCGTGCGGCCTCGATCTCCTTCACGCGCAGGGCGTAGTGGTCGGGCGGCAACTCCAGATTGTCCTGGATGCGGACTGATGGGAGAACGAAGCCCATCTCGGCTGCGATGGATCGGCGCAGGGCCTTGATCTGCTCGGAGAGGCGCGGCGCGTCGCCAGCGGCCAAGGACAGCAGCCCGTAGCCAAGTTCAAGCCGCAGCGGATCCGTGCGCAGCGTGTCACTGATGGGTGCCTCGAAGGGTGGCGGCGGGGGTGGTTCCTCCTGACGCGCCGCCTCCACCCCGGCCCGCCGCGCGGCGATCGACCCGGCCGCAGCCGCGCCTGCGATCGCAAGAAAGGGCAGCAATGGCATGCCCGGCAACAGCGCGAGCAGGACCGCTGCCCCAGATGCCAGCATCAGCGGCTTTTCACCGCCACCCAACTGGGTGACAAGCACCTTGTCGGCGGTGCCGTCCGTGCCGCCTTTCGTCACCACGATGCCGGCGGCGACCGAGACGAGCAAGGACGGGATCTGCGACACAAGCCCATCGCCGATGGTCAGAACGGAGAAGGTCGTCACCGCCTCGCCGAAGGGCAAGCCGTGGCGAAACATGCCGATGGCTGCGCCGAACACCAGGTTGATGAGGGTCGTGATGACGGAGGCGATGGCGTCGCCGCGTACGAACTTCGCCGCACCGTCCATGCTGCCGAAGAAGGCGCTTTCTTCCTCCAGGTCTCGGCGGCGACGGCGGGCCTCGTCTTCCTGGATAAGTCCGGCTGAAAGATCGGCGTCGATCGCCATCTGCTTGCCCGGCATGGCATCCAGGCTGAACCGTGCGGCGACTTCCGCGATGCGGCCGGAACCCTTGGTCACGACCATGAAGTTCACGATCAGCAGGATCGTGAAGATGATCAGCCCCACCAGCACGTCGCCGCCCATCAGGAACCCGCCGAAGGCCGCGACCACATGCCCGGCCGCCGTTGGTCCCTCATGCCCCTGGGTCAGGATCGCGCGGGTGGTGGCGACGTTCAGCGCAAGGCGCAGCAGCGTGGACAGCAACAGGATCGTGGGAAAGGAGGTGAAGTCGAGCGGGCGCTTCAGGAACAGCGCCACCATCAGCACCAGCACCGAGAGGGTGAAGGAAAACGCCAGCCCCGCATCCAGCAGGACGCCAGGCAGCGGCACCACCAGCATCACCACCAACGCGATGACACCAAGTGCCAGGCCGACGTCGCTGCCCGGGATCGCGCGCGTCACCCAGGCCGGTACAGTGAACGCGCCCATGCGAACTCAGTATCCGGCCGGCAGGGCGGGGTACGGCGCCTGGCCTGGCACTGGCGGCACTGCAGCCCCAGCAGCACGGTATTCATGCAGCTTGTTGCGCAGCGTGCGGATGGAGATACCCAGGATTTCCGCAGCCCGCGTCCGGTTGCCCAGGCAATGGCCCAGGGTTTCCAGGATGAGCTCCCGCTCCACCGCCCCCACCGTACGGCCGACCAGCGCAGTGACGGGGGCGGCGTTCGCCACCATGATCGGCGCGGCAGTGCCGACGGCGGGTGCGACCAGGGCGGGCATGAGCTCAATGGCATCCATGGCGATTTCGTCCTCGCCGGCGAGCAGCACGGCGCGGTGAATCGCGTTCTCCAGTTCACGCACATTGCCGGGCCAGGCGTGGGTCAGCAGGGCTGCGCGCACCTGCGGCGCGAAAGGTCGCTGCGGCAAGCCGTTTGCCGCCGCATATCGCTGGGAGAAATGCTCGGCCAGCGGCAAGATGTCGTCCGGGCGTTCGCGCAAGGGCGGGATACGCAGGGCTATGACATTCAGGCGGAAATACAGGTCCTCGCGAAAACGGCCGGCAGCGACCTCGGCGGCCAGATTGCGGTGGCTGGCGCAGAGAATGCGCACGTCGATCTTGACCGGCGCCTGGCCACCCAGACGATCCACCTCCCGTTCCTGGATCGCGCGCAGCAGCTTGGCTTGAAGCCGCGGGTCCATCTCGCCGATCTCATCCAGCAACAACGTGCCATGTTCGGCTTGTTCAAACTTTCCGCGCCGGGCGGCGACCGCGCCGGTGAAGGCGCCTTTCTCATGGCCGAACAATTCGCTTTCCAGCAGCGCCTCCGGCAGGGCGGCGCAATTCAGCGCGACGAAGGGACCGCGGGCGCGCTTGCTATGGCTGTGGATGTAGCGCGCCAGCACTTCCTTACCCGTGCCGCTTTCACCACCGATCAGGATCGAGGCTTCGGCACGCGCGACAGTCGCGGCCTTGGCAAGCAGGGCCACCATCGAAGCATCGGCGTGGATCGGCGCATCCGCTTCGCCGACCGCCGCGGCCAGCATCGCGGCGATCAGGTCGGCGTCCGGCGGCAGGGGCAGGAACTCCTTGGCGCCGGCAGCGATGGCAGCGACCGCGGCGTCAGCATCCTCGTTCCGACCGCAGCAGACGACGGGGCAGGCGATGCGCTCGACCGCCAGCGCCTGCACCAGCCAGGGCACATCGTGGCGCAGGTCGCATAGAATCAGGTCCGCGCCTTCGGCCCGCAGAACGGCAAGCCCTGCCGTCACCCCTTCGGCATGACGCAGCCGGGCACCGCGCGCGGTTGCGATGCGGGCCGCGATGCCAAGCTCGGCCTCCAGCCCGCCGATGATCAGAAGCCGTGTCACAAGCCGCGATCCGACTTCACGATTTCGGTCATGGTGACGCCCAGCCGGTTGTCATCCACCATCACGACCTCGCCGCGTGCAACCAGGCGGTTGTTGACGTAGATATCGACGGCCTCTCCCAGCTTGCGGTCCAGTTCCACGACCGCGCCGCGGCCGAGTTTCAACAATTGGCTGACCTGCATGGTGGCACGGCCAAGCACTGCACTGACCTGCACCGGAATGTCGTAGACCGCTTCCAGGTCCTTGTTCGCCGGCGGCATGGCGCGCGGTGTTTCCGCGGCATTTTCCACGGGCTGGAATCCATCGGTACCGCTCATGCCGCATCGTCCTTGTCAGTGGTCAGCCCGAAGGCGCTCAAAACTTCGGTGATGGCCTGGCGCCGATGCGCCAGGACGCTTTCGATGGCCCCGCCATCCCAAGCAATGCGCGCATCGCCTGGCGCCAGCGCAGGATCCGCCAGCACCGGCAACGCGATGCCGCGTCCGCCGAATAGAGCGCTGACATCGGCGACCAGTTCGGGCGCGACATGGCACGCGGCCCGGCGCCCACTCGTCAGGCTGGCGGCCATGATGGCGGCCGCGCGACCAGCCTGGCCCGACGCATCGCGCGCTGCGGCGAAAGGCAGGGCGGCGTCCAGCGCGCTGCCAAGCATGATGGCCAGGGCTTCTGCATCCGCCTCTACCTGCGCGGCAGCACTGGCCGCAATCCGGCCGGTATCCCCGGCGATGCGTGACAGCATCTCCGCCATGCGCTCGGCCGCTTCTTCCCGCGCTTTCAACAGGCCAGCCGCGTGCCCCGCCGCGAAGCCGGATTGGCGGGCCGAGGCGCGGGCTTCTTCCAGCAGGGCATCCAGATCGAAGCCATCCGGCACTTCGGGGCGGATGGGGACGGGTGCGTCGAGGTCAGGAAGCACAAGGCCGATGCGATGCGGCGCAGCCATAGGTGTGGCCAGACGGCCGAGTGCCAGGCCCGTCGGAGAAAAGCCGTCCATGCTATTCCACCATCTCGTCACGGCCCTCGGCCAGTTTGATCTGGCCCTGTGCCGCCAGGTCCTTGGCCGCGACCACAATGGCCGCCTGCGCCTCGTCCACGTCTTTCAGGCGCACTGGGCCGAGGCCGGCGATGTCGTCGCGCAGCATCTTGCCAGCACGCTCGCTCATGTTGCTCAGGAACAGGTCACGCAGTTCCTGGTTGGCGCCCTTCAGCGCGATAACCAGGCGTTCCTTTTCGACCGCGCGCATCAGCACCTGGATGCCCGCACCCTCCAGCCGTTGCAGGTCGTCGAAGGTGAACATGAGTCCGCGGATGCGATCGGCGGAATCGCGGTTGCGTTCCTCCAGCGCACCCATGATCCGCGCTTCGGCCGCACGATCGAGGTTGTTGAAGATTTCCGCCATGACCTCATGCGCGTCGCGCCGGCTGCTGCGCGCCAGGTTGGACATGAACTCCATCTTCAGCGTGCGCTCGACCCCTTCCAGTGCTTCTTTCTGCACGTTCTCCATGCGTAGCATCCGCATCACGACTTCCATCGCGAAGGATTCCGGCAGCAACGCCAGCACGCGCGCTGCATGATCGGGTTTCACCTTCGACAGCACGACCGCGACGGTCTGCGGATATTCGTTCTTCAGATAATTCGCGAGGACGGCCTCGCTCACATTGCCGAGCTTCTCCCACATGGTGCGGCCGGCGGGGCCGCGGATTTCTTCCATGATCTGGGTCACGCGGTCCTTCGGCAGGGACCGCATCAGCATGCGCTCGGTGGTCTCGAAGGAGCCGACGAGGGATCCGGCGAGGCCGAGTTTCTCGGCGAATTCCGTGCAGAGGGATTCCACCATGTCAGCCTCAACCGTGCCGAGGCTGGCCATGGCCAGCGACAGGTCGCGGATCTCGTCCTCATGCAGCCGCGACAGCAGGGCCGAGGATTGTTCCGATCCCAGCGCCAGGATCAGCGCGGCCGCCTTCTGCGGTCCGCTCAACCGCGCGCTGCTCATATCACTGCATCCGACTGCAGCCATGTGCGCACGACGGACAAGGCCTCATCCGGATGCGCGTCCAGCAGACGTGCGATCTTGGCAAGCGATGAGGCACGCAACTGACCCGCGATGTTGGCGACGCTGACCATGGTGTCATCCTCAAGCGCTGCGGGCTGTCCATCCGGGCCCGTGAGTGCGGCAGCGGCCCCGGCGCCGGCCAGCATGGTGCCGGTCGGCGCACCCCCGCCTTCGCCATCTGGGCCCGCCAGCGCGCCGCGCGGTGCCAGCGTCGCGGTTAGCCGCGACATCATCGGCCGGGCGACCAGCAGTAGCGCCAGCAGCGCGACCACGGCGAAGATTGCGCTTTCGATCAGTCGCGCCAGGGCGGCCGGGGGGAACAGCCCGGCCAGCATGCCGGGCGCGTCCTCGGTCATCGCGCCAGGCGGTTCTGCGAAGCGCAGCGAGACGACCTCCGTCTTGTCGCCCCGGCGCTCGTCGAAGCCTACGGCACCACGGACCAGTGTGGTCAGCCGCTGCAATTCTTCGACGCTGCGTTCGCGGAAGGCCGGCGGCGTGCCTTCCCAGACCCCGTCTACCAGGACCGCGACCGACATGCGGCGCACCACGGGATGGTCACGCTGGATGTTGCGCGTGACCCGGCCGATTTCATAGTTGGTGGTCTCTTCCGAACGGCTTTCCTGGCTTTGCGTGGCGCCGCCACCGGCCCCGTCGGTGGCCGGCAGTTGGTTGCCAACGGAGACGGCACCGCCCTCGCCGCTGCGGCTCTGTTCGGTCACGCTCTGCACGCTGCGTGGGACTTGATTCTCGGGGTCGAAGCGTTCTTCCACGGTCTGGCTACGGTCGAAGTCCATTTCGACCGATACTTCCACGCGGACGCGGCCCTGCCCGAGGCTGCGTTCCAGCATTTCCTCGACAGAGCGGGCGGTCCGCATTTCCAACGCGCGCCGGATTTCCTCCTGGTTGGCCGCGGCGGCAGGGCCGGCCAGCGCCTGCCCCCCCCGCGCCAGCAGTTCGCCACGGCTGTCCACGATCGAGACGCTTTGCGGCCGAAGCCCCGGCACGGCCGTGGAGACGAGGTGCAGCACCGCTTGCACGCCTTCACGGTCCAGCCGCTGGCCGCCCTGCATGGTCAGCACGACGCTCGCCTGGGCGTCGCTCCGTTCGCGCGAAAAGGGCTCACGGCGGGGCAGGACCAGATGCACCCGCGCGGCCCGCACGCCAGCCAGGCCGCGAATGGTGCGGGCCAGTTCCCCTTCCAGCGCACGCAGCCGGTTCACGTCCTGCTGGAACGGCGTGGTGGTCAGGCTCTCGCCACGGTCGAAGATTTCGTATCCGACGCTCCCGCCGGCGGGCAGCCCTTCGCGCGCCAGCGTCAGCCGCAGCCGTGCCACCTGATCCTCCGGCGCCCAGACCTGGCTGCCGCCGGCCGCAAGGCGATAGGGGACGCGGCTGCGTTCAAGGGAAGCAACCACCTGACCGGCATCCCGGGCGTCAAGGTCGGCATAGAGCAGCGCCATCGGCGGCTGTCCGGCGCGCAGGGCAAACCACAGCACCAGCGCCAGCACGCCGGCCCCGACCCCGCCCAGCGCCGCCAGGCGCAACAGGCCGAGGCCACGCAACTGCCCCATCAGCCCGCCCATGCGGACCCCGGCGACATCATGTTACCGGCGCGGTGACTGGCACGTTCTGTGCCTCCGCCGATCTTCCCAGCGCCCCTTGGGCCCGTGTTCATGCCGATGCTCCCGCTTCGGCGCGCATGCAGCGCCGTCGGCAGAAAGTGCCGCCCCCCGGGTTGCCGTACCGTTAACGGCCTTTGCTAGGCGGCCCGGCTCGCATCCGGCGGGGCCGGCGGGCGCTCCACGTGCGCCCGCTCGGCCCTTGCGCCCCGCTTCTCCAGCAGGTAGGCGCGCCAGTAGGGCGTCGGGGCGACGATGATCCGCCCCGGGCCGGTGAAGATACGCAGGGATTTCTCGCCCGAGATCCAGGACCGCAGGAACGAGCGCATCGGTCGCCGCACCCGATAGATGATGCCGGTACTGCGCGCGATGACCACGCCCTTGGCTTCGGCGGCAAAGGTTTCTCCGGGCTCCAGCACGATTTCCTGGGCAGGCCCACGCGCCGTCAGCACCACCTGCCCCACGCCTGAGACCCGGGTGCAATAGTCGATCAGCCCGTCACCCGCGAAGAACACGTTCAGCATGCGTTCGCGATAGGCGCCAACACGAATCTCGTCGTCCGATGCCCAGTATGCCCCGGGCTCCAAAATCCATTCCTCGCCCTGCATCGCAAAAATGTGGAAGCCGCCGACCGAGGATTCCAGAACCACCTCGCCGGTGCCGGTCAACGTGGGTCGGACCGATCTTTCGTCAGAAAGCGAAGACTTCACCATGGTCCCAACCGAAGGAATGTCCGCCTGCATGGCGATGCGCCCGCGCCAGGTTGCCAGCGCACCGGCCTCGATCCGCACGCTGTCATCATCCAGCCGCACCCGGATGAAGCGCACGCCTTCCTCTTCCTCCATGGTGAACGTGGCCATCCGCTGTCTCCCCGCCGCAGATTGACCGTGGTGCGCCACTTGTTGCAATACTACCTGAACAAATGGGTAGGGAACCATGCCGGACTGGTTGCTCGACCTGCTCGACAATCTGCCGAGTGAGACGGCGGCGCTGTATTTTTCGCTTTTCTTCGTGTCGGTCGCCTGGTTCGGTGTGATCTTCGTGCGGCCCTTCTTCAGGCTTTGGCTGCGTCGCCAGGCCGGGATCAACGACATCGTCAGCTACGCCAGTGCCGGCTTCTCGCTGTTCTACGGGCTGCTGCTGGGGCTGCTGTCGGTCGCGGCCTACACCAATGCGAAGGAGATCAACAGCTTCGTCAGCCGTGAGGCCGCGGGGCTCGTGACGATCTATCGCACGGCCGAGGCCTATCCGGAACCGATCCGCAGCGAGGTGCGTTACCTCGTGCGCGACTACACGCGCTACGTGATCAATCGTGAGTGGCCCGCCTATCAGGACGGGCGGGTGCCATTGGGCGGCTACAATCGCCTGCAGGCGATCCGGGCCACGCTACTGACCCATGAACCGCCGACAGTCACGCAGCAGATCGCGCATACCAGCGTGCTGCAGAGCTTCAATGAGATGGTCAGTCTGCGGCAGCAGCGCATCGGCGGGGTCGATGCCTCGATCCCCGGCGTGCTTTGGTACACGGTCGGGATTGGTGCGGCGATCACCATCATCTTCATCCTGCTGCTGGATGTACGTTTCGGCTTTCACCTCTTCATCAGTGGGCTGATTACGTTCTTCCTGGGGTTGATGATCTTCATCATCTACGTCCAGGATCGACCGCTGCGAAACGACATCGCCGCATCCTCAGCGCCTTTCGTCCAGGCCTATGAGACGGTGATGCGATGGGACGACGGCTGATGAGGCACCTTCTGGCCCTGGTGCTTGGCCTCTGCCTGGCCGGCCCCGCCACTGCGCAATCGGGCGGGCGCGCCACCGTGATCACGCTGGGCACCGGGCCCTTCGGCGGCACGTACTATCCCGTCGGGCGTGCGATCTGCCGCGTCATCGAACGCGACCTGCGGGCCGAAAACATCCGCTGTTCAGCAGAACCCACCCCTGGGTCTGTCTATAACCTGCGCATGTTGCAGTCGGGCGAACTGGACCTCGCGATCGTCCAGGCCGATGTGCAGTTTGCGGCGATCAGCGGGCGAGGCGACTGGGCCGGCGCGCCCTTTCGCGACATGCGTTCGCTATTTGCCCTTTACGATGAAGCCTTTGCGCTGACCGCCGCGCCCGCTTCGGGAATCGAGCGGCTCGCCGACCTGCGCGGGCGGTCCGTGGATACCGGCAGGGCCGGGTCTGGGGTGAGGGCGACATGGGACGCGCTGGCGAGCGCCCTCGGCTGGCAGGGCGGCGACCGCGTCCGTTCGGCGGATGTCCAAGATGTCACGAGCGGGCTGTGCAGCCGCACGATTGCCGCCAGCGTGATGGTCGGCTTCCACCCGGCCGCCACCCTGCGGGCACAACTCGCGGCTTGCGACACACGCCTCGTGCCTGTCACGGGGCCGGCGGTGGAGTCGCTGTTGGCAAGTCAGCCCTACTACCGCGCCGTTACCATTCCGGCTTCGGTCTATGGCACGCCCGGCGATATCGAAACCGTTGGCCTATCGTCAGACTTGGTGACCACCGCCCGTGCCGACCCGCGGGTCATCGGGCTGATCCTTCGCGCTGTGGTGGCGAACCTCGACGACCTGACGCGGCAGACCCCGGCACTGGCGCACCTGCAACGCCGCGCCCTGGGTACGGGGCTCACCGCGCCGCTCCATCCTGCCGCAGCGGCGGTGTATCGTGACGCGGGGCTGCCGCGCTGATCCGACCTCAGCGCACGTAGGGCGGAGCAGGATAAACCGTGCCGGGCGGCGCCATGGGCGCATAATACTGCGGCTGGACGTAGGTGATTTGCGGCTGCACCGAGCCTGCGGGCGGCAGACCGTAGACCACCGGCGGTTGGGCATAGATCACGGGCGGTGGCGCATAATAAACTGGCGGCGGCCCATAATAAACTGGCGGCGGCGCGTAGTACTGCGGCGCGGCATAATACTGCGGCTGCGCCAATGCGGCGCCCAGCGCCACGCCAGCACCAAGGCCGACCACCCCGCCCAGGATTGCCGCCCCGCCGCCGTAATAGGGGCGGTAGCCGCCTCCGTAGTACGGCCGATAGCCCCCGCCATGGTAGTAGCCGCGGCCATTGCGCTGCCAACCCTGCGCTTCAGCAGCGGGCGCGGCCAGCAAAAGCGTTCCGGCGAGGGCGGGTACGGCGAGAGCAAGGGTCCGCAGGGCGGTCATGGCGCGCCACTCCTTCGATCTGGCGTGCCTGGATATGGCGCCCCCACCGTGGCGAAACCAGGGCGGAATTGTATCGCAGCACCACAGCCTCAATGGCTGTAGCGACGCGCCCCGCCATCGACATGGATCACCTGGCCGGTGATGTAACGCGCGAGCGGGCTGGCCAGGAACGCGACCAGCACCGCGAGGTCCCGCGCATCGCCTATGTAGCCCACCGGCACTTCGCGCCGCGCCCAGTCCTGCCGGGCTTCTTCGGTCGGCAGGATGCGGCCGTCGATCTGCTCGCTGCGGATGCGCCCGGGGGGAATGGAATTGACCGTCACGCCGTCGGCACCGACCGTGCGCGACAAGGCCTTGGCCCAGATATGCACGGCCCCGTTCGGCGCGTTCGCAGCGTTGATGCCCAAGGGTTCATCCTGGCCCGTGATGTTCACGATGCGGCCGAATTTCTGGGCCTGCATGCCGGGGACGAAGGCATGGGCGATGCGCCGTCCTGCCTCGAAATTCAGCAGCATGGATTCGGCCCAGACGGCATCACTGCCCAAGTCCAACTGCGGGCGTGATCCGCCGGCGTTGTTGACCAGGATGTCGCAACGCCCGAACTGGCTCATTACGGCCTCGTGGATACGGGCGGCCGCACCGTCCTTTGTGATGTCTTCGATCACCAGCAGCGGCTCGGCGCCAGCAGGAAGTTCGGCGGCAAGATCTTCCAGCAGCGGGCGACGGCGGGCGACCAACGCCATGCGACACCCCTCGGCGCCCAGTTCACGCGCGATGGCGCGGCCGAGGCCGGCCGAGGCGCCGGTCACGACAGCGACCTTGCCTTGCAGATGCAGATCCATGTTCAGGCCCGCCCGTATGTGTCCTCGAACCGCACGATGTCGTCCTCGCCCAGGTACGGGCCGGACTGAACCTCGATCAAGGTCAGCGGGATCATGCCCGGGTTCTCCAAGCGATGAACGCAGCCGAGTGGCAAATACACGCTCTCATTCTCCCGCAGCAGGATACGCTCGGCGTCGCGTTCCACCGTCGCGGTGCCGTTGACCACCACCCAATGTTCGGCGCGGTGGAAATGCTTCTGCAGCGAGAGCTTGCCACCAGGCAGCACGCTGATCTTCTTTACCTGGAAGCGATCCCCCTGGATGAGCCCTTCGTAATGGCCCCAGGGGCGGTACATGCGGCGGTGTTCCGTCGCCTGTTTCATGCCGCGGGCTTTCAGCCGCTCGACGATCTTCTTCACGTCCTGCGCACGATCGCGATGTGCGGCGAGCACGGCGTCGTCGGTGACCACGAGCACCACGTCCTCCAGCCCCAGGATTCCGGCCAGGATGCCTTCGCTGCGAACGTAGCAGCGCTTGCTGTCGACGATCTCGACCGGACCCAGACTGGCATTGCCGTCGGCGTCCTTGGCGGCAATCTCCCAGATCGCGGCCCAGGACCCTACATCGGACCATCCCAGGCTGGCCGGCACCACGGCGGCAAGCGCGGTCTTTTCCATCACCGCGTAATCGATCGAAACGCTCTGGACCGCGGCGAAGGCGTCGTCGTCCAGCCGGATGAAATCCAGATCGCGGGTCGCGGCGGCGACAGCGGCGCGGACGCCTGCAAGCATGATTGGCGCATGCAGACCGAGTTCGGCGACCAAGGTCGCTGCCGAAGCGACGAACATGCCGCTGTTCCACAGGTGGTGACCATCGGCCGCGAAGCGGGCCGCAGTCTCCGCATCAGGCTTTTCGACAAAACGGGTGATCGCCCGGACACCTGGGGCGCCGTCCAGTTCAGCGCCGGCTTCGATATAGCCAAAGCCCGTCTCGGGGGCAGTTGGGGTCATGCCGAAGGTCACGATGCGGCCTTCCCGCGCCGCCGTTGCGGCGCGAGCCAGCGCAGCGTGCAGGGCGGGCACATCGGCGATGGCGGCATCGGCCGCCATCAACCACAACAACGCCGACGCATCGGCCTCCTGCGCGATCAGGGCGGCGGCCGCGATGGCGGGCGCGGAATTCCGCGCGACCGGTTCCAGCACGATGCGCGCGCCGGTCACGCCTGACTCGCGCAGTTGCTCGGCGACCATGAAGCGATGTGCCTGATTGCAGACGATCATGGGGGCCGAGAAGCCGGGCCCTCGGCCGCGGGCAGCGGTTTCCTGCAACATCGTCTGCGCGGAAGTAAGCGGCCAGAACTGCTTTGGATAGGCTTCCCGGGACAGCGGCCAAAGCCGGGTTCCCGTACCGCCGCAGAGTACCACCGGTACGATATTGCCGACCCACTCCGCCATCAGACTGCTCCAAACGTTGCGCGCGGACCATACTAAAAGACGCTGAAAAGAAAAGCCGCCCGCGGGCAGGGCCCCGGGGCGGCTTTGATGCGCAGGGCGGCTGCGACTACTCAGAAAGCGCCTTGTCCTTGCCCTTGCGGATATTTGGCAGCAGCATCGCAGCCAAGGCGACGGCTGCGATCCCGAGCATCGTCGCGCTGATCGGCCGCTGGATGAAGACCGACGGGTCACCGCGGGACAACAGCATCGCACGGCGCAGATGTTCTTCCATCATCGGCCCGAGCACGAAGCCGATCAGCAATGGCGCACCTTCCATCTTCAGCTTGCTGAACATGTAGCCAAGCAGGCCGAAGAGCACGGTGAGGTACACGTCGAACACGTTGTTGTTCAGCGAGTACACGCCGATCAGGCAGAAGATCAGGATCGAGGGATACAGGAAGCGGTAGGGCACCTGCAGCAGTTTCACCCACATGCCGATCATCGGCAGGTTGATGACGAGCAGCATCAGATTGCCGACCCACATGGAGGCGATCAGGCCCCAGAACAGGTCGGGCTGCGCTTCCACCATGCGCGGTCCCGGCTGGATGCCCTGGATGATCAGCGCGCCCACCATCAGCGCCATGACCGCATTGGCCGGGATGCCGAGGGTCAGCAAGGGAATGAAGGACGTCTGCGAAGCAGCGTTGTTCGCCGCTTCCGGACCGGCAACGCCCTCGATCGCGCCCGTGCCGAATTCATGGCGGTAGCGGCTCATCTTTCGCTCCATCATGTAGGAAGCGAAGGAGGCGAGTGCCGCACCACCACCCGGCAGGATGCCGAGGACCGAGCCCACGATGGTGCCGCGAATGACCGACGGCGTGGCGCGAAGCCATTCCTTCTTGGTCAGGAACAGGCTGCCGACCTTGTTGGTCAGCACCGATCGCGATTCAGGTTTTTCCAGGTTCAGGATGATTTCGGCGATGCCGAAGACACCCATGGCCACCGGCACGAAACCGATGCCGTCCGACAGTTCCGGCACGCCGAAAGTGAAGCGCTGCTGCCCCGTCTGCACGTCGGTGCCGACCAGGCCCAAGGCGACGCCCAGCACCACCATGCCGACCGACTTCACCACCGACCCCTGCGCCAGCACCGCGGAAATCACGAGGCCGAGGAACATCAGTGAGAAGTAGTCCGCCGGCCCAAAGGACAGCGCGACCGAGGTGAGCAAGGGACCGGAGGCCGCCACCAGGATGGTCGCCATCGTGCCGGCGAAGAAGGACCCGATGGCGGCGATGGCCAGCGCCGCACCCGCGCGCCCATTGCGCGCCATCTTGTAGCCTTCGAGCGTGGTGACGACCGAACTGACCTCACCCGGCAGGTTCAGCAGGATGGCCGTGGTCGAGCCGCCATACTGCGCGCCGTAGTAGATGCCGGCGAGCATGATGATGGCGGTGGTTGCCGGCTGTCCGAAGGTGATCGGCAGCAGCAGCGAAATCGTTGCCACCGGGCCGATGCCCGGCAGCACGCCAATCGCCGTGCCGATCAAAGCCCCCAGCAGCGCGAACAGAAGGTTGTCGAAAGTAAGCGCGACCGCGAAGCCGTGCGCGAGATTCGAAAGCAGCAGTTCCATGAACGTCTTCCCCTGATCCTAGAACTGTATGCTCAGAACTGCGGCCAGATCGGCACGCGAATATCGAGTTCCTTGATGAAAACCCACCAGCATATTGCGATCAATGCACCGATCAGCCCCAACACGCCGAGCGGCCTGTGCGTTCGATCGGCCAGCGACGAGACGCCGACCGTGGCGGCGATGGACAGGAACAATCCTCCCTTCTCCAGCAGCATGCCGAAGACGATCATCGAGGCGAAGACCAGCAGGCATTCGCGCACCGCCCAGCGTTCCAGCGGATCCGGCCCGCTGAAGAAGGAGGTCGCCAGCACGAAGCAGGAAATGCCAAGCAGCAGGTAGAAGGTCAGCATGGGCATGTAGCCCGGGCCCATGCGGCGTGGCGTCCCCAGGTTGTGTGCCTGGTTCAACCACAACCCGATCACCGCCAGGGCGATCAGGAACACGGCTGAAACCATGTCCTTCGCGTTGATTTTCATCAGTCGACCTCTCCCGTCCCCTTCAGGGGTAACAAACCAAATGCCTGACTGCAGCGTTGCGCCAAAAGCTTGCGTGGATCAACCGTCCATGACGGGCGGCGACGCGACATTACCATCAATCCACTGTTGCGCCGGACGTCCGGACCACCGGGCCCCAGCGCGTAAACTCCGCGGCGACCATGGCGGCGTAGCCCGCTGCGTCAAGATCGCCCGCATCGCCACCAAACTCGGCATACCTCGCCCGCGCTTCAGGCGTCGCCAGAACGGCCCGGACCTCGCGGTTCAGCCGCGCCACAACCGGTGCAGACAGCCCGGCCGGGCCGGACAGGCCGAACCAGGAGACAGACACAAGATCGACGCCCTGTTCGCGGAAGGTCGGAACATCGGGAAAGGACGGATGCCGCGCCTCGCCTGAAATCCCCAGCGCACGCACCGACCCCTGCCGAATGTGTGCGGCCGCCGACGGCAGGCTGTCACTCATCAGCGGCACTGTGCCCGCGATCAGGTCGGTCATCGCAGGGCCAGCACCGCGATAGGGAATGTGGTTCAACGAGATGCCGGTCAGCCCTGCGAATTGTACCAGCAGCAAATGGTTCGACGATCCGGAGCCGGAGGTTGCCATGTCGAGGCCGGTCGGGCGGCGCCGCGCCTCGGCGATCATGCCTTGCAGGCCGCTCACCTCGAAGCGCCGATTGGCGACGAAGACCGACGGATTCTGTGTGATCAGCGCGATGTGGGTGAAGTCGCGCACCGGGTCGTAGCCGGTGTTTCGGCCATACAGATTGGGGCTGATCGCGTGGCTTGCGATATTGCTCATGACCAAGGTCAGCCCATCGGGGGCTGACTGCGCCACGATCCGGCTGCCCGTCGTCGCCCCCGCGCCAGGACGGTTTTCGACCAGCACAGGCACGCCAAGCCGTTCCTGAAGACCATTCGCGACCAGGCGGGCCACAAGGTCGGTCGTACCGCCAGGCGCGAAAGGCACGACAAGACGCAGGCTGCCCGACGGCCACGCAGCTTGTGCCCAGCCCCGCGTCGCGCCGATCGCGGCGACCGGAAGGGCGCCTGCAAGGATGCGCCGTCGGCTCACTCTGCCGTTCATGTCAGTTTCCCCTTCCCGGCAGAGCGTGTCGCGCCCGGCGTGCCCCGACGGCTTCCTCGGGGTTGAGCAGCACGCATCGACACTTCGGCCTTTTGCACACAACCCTTTGCCAAACAAGCGCCGCCTTGCCAGATCGGCATGGGGACTTATCCTGCAGCGCAACATCATGTCGCGATGAGGGATCAGGTCGCATGGCCAACGCCGGTATCAACGACCCGACCAGAGCGATCGCCGAGGCGACGGCCCGAATCGAACCCGCGCTGATCGCCCTGCGCCGCGACATCCATGCCCATCCGGAATTGGCCTTCCAGGAGGTCCGCACCGCGGGCATCGTCGCCGCCGAATTGACCCGCCTGGGCATTTCCCATCGCACCGGTGTCGGCCGCACCGGCGTGCTCGGCGTGATCGAAGGCGGCCGACCGGGGCCTACGCTGGCCATCCGCGCCGACATGGACGCGCTGCCGATCCATGAGGAAACCGGTCAGGCCTTTGCCAGCCAGACGCCAGGCCAGATGCACGCCTGCGGGCATGATATCCATACCTCCACTCTGCTTGGGGTGGCGGCCGTGCTGAAGGACCTGGCACCACAACTGGCCGGCCGCGTCGTGCTGATCTTTCAACCGGCCGAGGAGATCCTCGACGGCGCCGAGGCCATGATCGCCGACGGCGCAGCAGACGGCTTGGACATGGCCTTGGGCTTTCACAACCACCCGGACATGCCCGTCGGCGACTTTGGCTTCGTGCGTGGCGCCTGCCTGGCGGCGTCCGACCGTTTCGATCTCGTGATCCAGGGCAAGTCTGGCCATGCGGCGCACCCCTATGACGCCGTGGACCCTATCGTGGCGGCGGCGCACTACATTGCCCAGGCGCAGACAGTCGTCAGTCGAGAAGTGCGCGCCCTGCACCCGGCGGTCGTCACCATCGGCATGATCGCCGGCGGCACGACCTACAACATCATCCCCGAGCGGGTCGCGCTGAAGGGGACCGTCCGCACCCTGCACCCAGCCGCGCGCGATCTGGCGGAGGCCGCGATGAAGCGCCTCGCCGCGGGACTCGAAACGGCGATGCGCGTGCGCTGTACAATGGACTACGTCCGCAAGGTGCCGCCATTGCGCAACGACGATCGCGTACTGGAACCCGCCATTCGTGCCGTCGCGGCGCAGCTCGGCGTGACGCCGAAGGAAGGCGAGCCATCGATGGGGGCAGAGGATTTTTCAGCCTTCGCAGATCGTGTGCCCGCCTTCCAGCTCCGCATAGGCTCGGGCGCGGCTGGCCGTGCCGACCGGCTGCACAACGCGTTCTACCAGCCCGACGAGGCCTGCATCGGCCTGGGCGTCCAGGCGCTATCACGCACCGCCATGGCGTTGCTGTCGTGAAGATCTGCGTCTTCGGGGCCGGTGCCATCGGCGGTCATATCGCGGGGCGGCTCGGGCGCGGTGGGGCAGATGTCAGCCTGGTCGCGCGCGGCGCCAACCTGGCCGCAATCCAGGAGCGCGGCCTAGGGGTTCGCACCGCCGACGGCAGCTTCGTCACTCATCCGCGCGGCGCCGAGCAGGCGTCGGCACTGGGCGTTCAGGATGCGGTGATCGTCACCGTCAAGGCGCCGGCGTTGCCCTCGGTTGCCGCCGCCATCGCGCCCCTGCTCGGCCCTGACACCATCGTGGCCTTCGTGATGAACGGCATCCCCTGGTGGTATTTCGACAAGCACGGCGGCGCGCTGGATGGGCGGCGGCTGACGCGCATCGATCCGGGCAACGTGCTCCGTGATGCTGTCGGGATCGAACGCACCATCGGCGGCGTGGTCTATTCGGCCTGTACTGTCATCGCCCCGGGCGTCGTGAATGTGGCCAGCCCGAGCAACCGCGTTCTGCTGGGGGAGATCGACGATGCCGCGACGCCGCGCCTGCAGGCCCTTCGCCAGGCGCTGATAGCGGGTGGCATGGACAGCCCCGACGTGACCGACATCCGGGCCGAGGTCTGGGGCAAGCTGATGGGCAACCTCGGCAACAGCCCGCTCTGCATCCTCAGCCGCCGGTCCGTTGCCGACAGTTTCCAGGACCCGCTGATCCGTGAAGCGGCGATACGCATGACGGATGAGGCGGCAGCCATCGCCACGGCGCTTGGCCGGCCGCAGCCACTCGATGGCCGCAACCGGGTCGAGCGCAGCCTGGGCATGCAGCATAAGCCGTCGATCTTGCAGGACCTCGAACTCGGCCGGCCGATGGAGGTGGAGGCGCTGTTCCGTCTCCCGCTCGACCTCGCGCGCATGGCCGGGGTGGCGACGCCGACCTTGGATTTGACAGTGGCCCTGGCGACCCAGGCCGCCCAGGCGGCCGGCCTCTACACGCCCCCGGCAGACTGACCCAGGACCCAGCCTTCCCAACGACGGACCCAGGAGTCTTCAGGGATGTGATCGGGCCTTGCGCAATCGATCACGCCGATCAGCCCCAACAGGCCCACGAGGCTGTCGAAACGGTCCTCGCCGGCCGAATCGCCGCCAAAGCCATCGGCGATGGCCGCCTGCAACGCCGCATCCGGCACCACGCGCAGCCGCGCCATGGCGGTGTGCATGGCTTCGGCCGCGGCGCGGCGTGGCAGTTGCGCGCGTTTGCTGCCGGCCAGGCGCAGCCCGATGTGCCGCATGGATTCGGCCGGATACACCTCGGCCAGAACGACCTGCCGCGGGCCGAGAAGTTCATGCAGTCCGCCTTCGAACGGCCAAAGGCGGTAAGGCGCAGCCGCCGCCAGCGATGGCGCCAGCCAGTCCCGCCAGGCGGCGATGGCGGCCTTGCCCGACTGGTTGGCGCCCAGCGTCCAGAACAGCGGCGCACCGGCCGGTCGCTCGGCGGTGGACCGATCGCATAGGCGGGACAACCCGGCTGCATCCGACATGCCCAGCGCCTGGGCATGCGACAGCCGCGTCATGCCGCGCATGCCGCGTGCCGGGTAAAAGGGCCGGGCTCGGGTGATCGTTGCCAAGGTTTCATTCACGGCGAAGAAGTCAGGTCGGGTCGCGAGGCCTCGCAGGAAGGCCGGAAAATCCTGCTCGTCGCAGCCTTGCGCATAGGAACGCGGCAACCCGAGCGGCAAGTCGAGGCCAAGCGCCACGGCCTCGCCTTCCGCAAGCCACCCCGCCGCCAGCGCCGCCGGATCGCCGACCGGCCGCGCCGCCGCGGCCTGCCAGCCCCGCGCCGTTCGCCGCGCGATGGTCACCCAACGCTTGCGGGGATCCGTGCTCCAATCGGCATGGGCTGCGATCACCCTGCTTCAATTTCCACGCCGGGGCGCCACGTCATGGTATCTGGGCAGGAGCGGCAAGGGAGGCAGGCATGTCGGGAATGGTGACCCATGGCGGGCAGGCGGTGCAAGGATACTCCAGCCTGGCAAAGTGGTTTCACTGGGTCACCGTGGGGCTGCTGGCGGTGGCGCTGGTATTCGGCTTCATCCTCAGTTTCCTGGCCGGCGGCCTGAAGGACGAGTTCGGGCCGACAAAGTTTGCGTTGTACGCGATCCACGAATCGGCTGGGCTAACGCTGTTTTTCGTCGCTCTGCTGCGCCTGGGCTGGCGGTTTGTCAGTCGCCCACCGGCACTGCCCGACAGCATGCCGGTGCCGATGCGCCGTGCCGCTGCGGCAGTGCACCACACGCTTTATGCGACCCTGCTGCTGCAACCGATCCTCGGCTTCATGGCGACGAATGCCTGGGGCTTCCCAATGGCGGGTTCGACCGCCTACCTCGGCTTCATCGACATGCCAAAATTCATGGAGGCGAACACGTCCTTGGCAGAATGGCTGGGCCTTGGCCACACCATCGTGGCCTATGTGATGGTGGCGTCCCTCGTGCTGCACATCGGCGCCGTTATCTTCCACCAGGCGATACGGCGCGATGGGATGCTGTTGCGCATGGTGTAGCGCGCTACAGCGGCTTCTGCGCGCGCTCCAGCAACCGACCGAAGAAACCTGGCTTTTTCTCAGGCTTCGGCGGCGGCGGGGGGGCCGCAGCGCGCGCTTCGGCGACGCGTTCCGCCTCCTTGGTCGCGAGCCATTTGTCGAGGCTCATGCCCGCCTTCTTCGCCCGCTTTTCCTCATAGGCACGCTGGGCAGCGGTCATCGTCTTGCTCTCAGCCATCGGAACCCCCGTTCAGTGCCAGGGGTGTCGCAAGTGGCGCAGAAACCGGCAAGAGGGGGTGCTGGCCCCAGGCCGCCCACCCTGTCAGAACGGAGCCTATGGAACCGAAGATCAAGGCCGCGCTCTGGGTGCAGATGGCCGTGCGCCTGTCCGACATCGCCGGCCGGCCAGCCATGGTGCTGCGCCGGGGCGACGCTGACAGCGGCGGGATCCTCGCGGTGTTGCTGGGCCGCGAAGGCCAGGTGGCGCTGTCCCAGGTGCGCGATGCCGAAGGCCGCCCGGCCTGGCTGCGGGCAACAGGCCCCGCGCCGGTCGATGCCGAGACACTGGACGCCTACGTCGCCCGGGCCGTGAAGCGAGACCCGGATCTGTGGGTGGTGGAGTTCGAGGCCCCAGACCTGCTGCCGCCGTTCGAGGCGCGGATAATCTAGCCGGCCTCGGTCCCGAAGCACCGGTCCCCGGCATCGCCCAGCCCCGGCATGATGAAGCCCTGGGCATTCAACCCGCGGTCCAGCGCCGCCGCCCAGATCGGCACATCCGGATGCGCCGCCGCCATCGCGGCCACCCCCTCGGGCGCCGCCACCACCACCAGCATGCGGATCGCGGTAATCCCCGCCGACTTCAGCAGGGTGCATGCGGCGACCGCGCTGCCGCCGGTCGCCAGCATGGGGTCCAACAGCAGCACGCCGCGCGTGGCGGCATCCGGCGGCAGGCGGCGCAGATATTCGGCCGGTTGCAGCGTGTGTTCATCGCGCGCCAGGCCAATATGCCCGACCGGCGCATCCGGCAGGACCCGCCTGGCGCCTTCCAGCAGTCCAAGCCCCGCGCGAAGAATCGGCACCAGCGCGGGTTCCGGCCCGGCCAGGACCGGATGCGCCACTGTCTCCATCGGGGTGGCCACATCGCGCGTCGCCGCCGGCAGGTCGGCGGTGGCGGCGACGGCCAGGATGGTGCCGATTTCCGACAGTAACCGGCGGAACTTTTCGGGCGGCGTCGCCGCATCCCGCAATTCGGCCATGCGATGCGCCAGCAGGGCGTGGCGCGGCACCGTCAGGGTCATCGGTCGGTCAGCCTCAATTCGATGCGGCGGTTGCGAGCGCGCGCTTCGGCGGTATCGCCGGCATCCAGCGGCTGATATTCGGCGAAGGCGGTGATGGCGACGCGGTCGGGTGGCAGCCCCTCGCTCATGAGCACATTGGCGACGGAAAGCGCCCGGGCCGAGGAGAGTTCCCAATTCGTCGCAAAGCGCCCCGTGCCGCGCAGCGGCGAGCGGTCGGCATGGCCATCGACGCGCAGCAGCCACTGCACCTCGGGCGGGATGCGGGCGGCGATATCCAGCAGCACGCGGCCGATGTCGCGTATCTGCCTCTCGCCGCCGGCCGACAGGTCGGCCGAACCGACGGGAAACAGCACCTCGGACTGGAAGACGAAGCGGTCGCCGACGATCCGCACATCCTGGCGGTCGCCGAGCACTTGGCGCAGCCGGCCGAAGAAATCACTGCGGTAGCGCTGTAACTCCTCGACCCGCGCGGCCAGGGCAGCGTTCAGCCGCTGGCCGAGCAGCGTGATCTGCGCATCACGGTCCCGCCCCGCGCGTTCCTCAGCATCCAGCAGCGCCGCCATGCGCGCGAGTTCAGCGCGCAGCGCGTCCATCGCCTGCGTCAGCAGCGCCACCTGGGCGCGGGCGCTTTCGGCCAGGCGGGTCTGTTCCGCCGCGCGCGTTTGCGCCTCGGCCCTGCCTTGCGCCGCGTCGCGCGCGCTGGCGATGGCGGTGGCCGCGACCGCATCGGCGGCGGTCCGAGCGCGGGCAGCCTCGGCGGTGATGCCCTCGGCGGCGGCGCGCGCGCGGTTGGCCTCGGTCGCGGCGGCTTCGGCCACGGCCCGGCGGCGCTCCTCCTCACCGGCGCGGGCGAGGGCCGCCTGGGCCTGGCGCTCCAGCTGGTCGCGCAAGGCGGTCAGGGCGCGGGTCTGTTCGGTCAGGCGGGCGAGGTCCGCCAGCCGTGCCTCGATCGTCTCCCGCCCCACCTGCACCTGGGTGTTCAGGCCAGCGGCTTCCTCCCGCATCCGGGCGATCATGCGTTGGGCTTCGCCGAGTTCGGCGCGGGCGGCGGCGAGATCCCGCGCCGCCCCGGTCAGGTCCCGTTCCAGCCGCTCGCGCGTCGTGCGTTCCGTGGCGGTCGCGGTTTCGGCGGCGGCGCGGGCGGTCCGCTGCGTGTCGATCTCACGCATCGCCTGCTCCATGGCGCTGCGTTCGGCAGCCAGGGCCCGCCTGGCCTCGGTCAAGGATCGCGCGACCTGGGTCGCGTCCCCGCCGGCGGCTTCGGCGCGGGCCAGGGCTTCGGCGAGGCGCGTCTCCAGGGCGGCGATGCGGTCGGCCCCGCCGCGGGCGGCCAGGTCCAAATCGATCAGCCGGGCGGACAGGCGCAGGGCCTCGGCCCTTGCCGCGTCGCGCTCCGTGCCGGCACGGCCGGCGGCGTCGCGCAGGGCAGCAACCTGACCCTGGGCGACATCGCGCGCCGCCGTCGCGGCGCGCAACTCCTCCTGCGTGCGGCCCAGGCTGGCGCGCAGGTCGCCGACCTGGCCGCGTTCCAGCGCCAGCAATTCGGCCATTTCCGCAACCTGGCGGTTCAGCCGGTCCAGCGCCCGATCGCGGGTGGAAAGGGTGACCGAGAGAAACCCCTGCGCCAGCACGAAGACCAGCAGAACGAAAATGATGACCATCAGCAAGGTGGACAAGGCGTCCACATAGCCGGGCCAGGGGTTCAGCGGTTCTCGGTCCCGCCGGCGCCCAAAGCTTGCCATCAGCGCGGCGGCTCTTCCGCCAGGGAGGCGATGGTGCGCGCCAGAATCTTGATTTCGCTGCGTAATTCGGCGGTGGACTGCGCGCGACCGGCGGCAGTCTCCTCCAGCATGCGCGCCAGGTAGAGTTCCAGGTTGCGCAGGTGTCCCCGGCTTCCCTCGTCCAGCACCATCGTGCCGGACACTTCCGCCAACCGCACCAGCGCCGGGGTCAGGGTCTGCGACATCGCCGCCTGGGTTTCCGCGACGCGCTGCATCAGCGACTGGCTGGCGCGCATCTGTTCGGTCAACACCGTCAGCCGTTCCGTCAGGGTCAGCAGCGCGTTGTTGCCCTGCATGCGCGATTCCTCGCCGCGGGCCAGAACCGCCTGCAGGCCTTCCATGTTCTCGGCGGTCTGTTCCAGCAGCGCCTGCACATAAGCGGGGATGGAGCCCATCTCGCTCTCACCCGAACCGCCCATGGCGCCGGAGGACAGGCGGGTGAGACCCGCGAGCCATTCCTCCAACTCATTGTAGAAGCGGTTCTGCGCCTGGCCTGCCGTCAGATCCAGGAAGCCCAGCACCAGCGCACCGGCCAGGCCGAGCATGGAGGAGGAGAAGGCGATGCCCATCCCGGTCAACGGCTGCGCCAGCCCCGACTTCAACTGGTTGAACAGCGCATTCAGGTCGCCCGAGCCGACCGACATGCCGTTGATCACCTCGGCGACCGAACCGATCGTCAGGATCAGCCCCCAGAAGGTGCCGAGCAGGCCCAGGAAGATCGAAAGCCCTGTGACGTAGCGCGACAATTCGCGGCTTTCGTCCAGCCGCGAGCCAATACCGTCCAGCACCGATCGCATGGCAGGGGCCGAGAGCGACACGCGTTCGCTACGCCGGGCAGCGAGCATCGAGGCCATGGGTGCGAGCAATTGCGGCGGCCGGCGCGCGGCCTGGCCCGGCCGCGGGCTGCGAAAGCCTTCGAGCCAGGAGACCTCGCGTTCGAGCCAGACCACCTGGCGGATGTTCCAGCCAATCCCCAGCAGCAGCACGCCGGCGATCACCGCGTTCAGCACCGGGTTGGCAGAAAAGGCGTGGATCAGTTCGCCCGAAAGGGCCGCGCAGAGGACCCCGACAGCGGCCAGGAAGCCCAGCATCCGCCAGAGATAGGTCGTCGGCCGGGTCATCTTGCGGCAGTGCCCTCACGCTGCACGCCAGGCGGCAGGACATCCACGACGCCGCGCGGCGTGGCGGTGCGGCCGAGCGGGCGCAGGTCGATGCGAGTGGCATCCAGCCCACCCGCTTCCAGCGCACGCTTCACGGCCCGGGCCGCGGCGAGGGAGGAGCGGCGCGCTGCCGAAAGGTCGTTGGCCGGGCCGTTTACCTCGGTGATCACCGTCACGCGGCCCGTTGTGCTCTCAGCCAGGTGACTCGCAATTTCGGCCATCGCCACGTTGGTGGGCGCGTCCAGCCGGTCGCGCGCCGCAGCATCGCCACGCAAACGCCAGCCCCCGCCGGGAAGCGTTTCCATGCCCGCGGCCAGGATGACCGGCGGCAGTGGGCGCGGCGCAGGGGTTACCGAAGGTGCCGGCAGGGTGGCCAGTTCGGGGGCAGCCGGCGGGGCCGGTGCTGGATCGGCCGGAAGATTGCGTGGCGCAGGGGCGCGCTGCGCCTGGACTGGCAGGGTAAAAAGCAACAACAGGAGGGCAAAGGCGCGCATGATGCGGTGCACCCTATCGGGATTTCGCGGCGCCGGAAACCGGCCGGTCACCCGCCGGCGCGGGCAGCACGGACGCTGGCCACGGCTGCTATCCCTTCGGCCACGACGCTGCGCAGCAGCGGCTGCAGATACGGGTTGCCGGCCACGACATGCCCGTTCACCCACGGGTCGCCCCCATCGGGGTCGGTGACGAAGCCACCCGCCTCCTTCACCAGCAACAGCCCTGCCCCGATGTCCCATTTCTGCACGCCGAGTTCCCAGTAGCCGTCGTACCGACCTGCCGCGACCCAGGCGAGGTCGAGCGCCGCGGCACCGAAGCGCCGCACGCCGGAGACCTGCGGCATGAGTTTCTGCAGGATGGTGGTGAACTCCGCCTTCCGCGGCACGGCAGCGAAGGGAATGCCGGTTGCGAAGACCGCGTCCAGCATGTTCCGGCGGCCGGAAACGCGCAGGCGTCGATCGTTCAAAAAGGCACCCTGGCCCTTTTCAGCCCAGAACAACTCGTCCGACGCAGGGTTATAGACCACGCCCGCGACGACCTCATCCGGCACGCGGTCGTTGCCACGCTTTTCCACCGCCACCGAAATGGCCCAATGCGGGATCCCGTGCAAGAAATTGGTGGTGCCGTCGAGCGGATCGACGACGAAGCGAAAGTCCCAGTCCTCGGCGCCGGAAAGGCCCGACTCTTCCATCAGGAAACCGAAATTCGGCCGGGCGCGAAGAAGCTCGGCGCGCAGCGTCTTTTCCGCCTTCAGGTCGGCCTGGCTGACGAAGTCGCCCGGACCCTTCATCGACACCTGGAGGTTCTCGACCTCGCCAAAATCCTTCAGCAACACGCGGGCAGCCTTGCGCACGGCGGCGACCACAACAGTCAGCGCCGGCGACAGACGGGCCGAAGGTCCGCCCGATTGCGGCCGGTGCGGGGCGGGCGGCGGGGCGGCGGCCTCGCCCCTTTCCAGCCGCGGGCGGCGTGGGCGCGTCGGCGGGGGCGCATCGGGGCGGATCGGACCGGGCGGCATTTCGGGCCGCTTGGTGCCCGGAGGCGCGCGCAGCGTGCCGGTTGGGGGCTTCGGCGCGTCCTCGTCAGGCATCAGCCCTTGGCCCGTTCCATGTAGGTGCTGTCCTCGGTGCGGACGACGATCTTCTCACCGGCGGTTACGAAGGGGGGGACCATGACCTTGATGCCATTGGTCAGGATGGCGGGCTTGTAGGAGGAAGAGGCGGTCTGCCCCTTCACCACCGGATCGGCCTCGGCGATTTCACAGGTGACGAGTTCAGGCAGTTCCATGGCGACAGGCTCGCCCTCGATCAGCCGGACCTGGACCTTCATGTTCTCCTGAAGATAGGGCAGGCGCTCGCCCAGGATGTCCCTGGGCACCACTGTCTGTTCGTAGGTTTCCGGGTCCATCAGCACCAGCGTTTCGCCCTCGGCGTAGGAATAGGCGAATTCCTTGTCCTCGGTGGACAGGCGTTCGACCACATCGGCGGTGCGCCAGCGCTGGTCCTTCTTCGACCCCGTTTTGATGTTACGCATGTCGACCTGGATGATCGCGTTCCCCTTGCCGGGGATCATGATGTTCTGGCGCAGGATGGTGTAGCGGGCGCCTTCGAACTCGATGACCATGCCGGCGCGCATCTGGTTGGCTTGCATCTTTGCCATGGGGGCGAACGTCTCTCTCGGGGGATGTGAAGCAACGGTGCTGGGTCGGCGGGCGGTTTAGTCGCGGGCGGGCGGAAGGGCAACCTGGGGGCCGCTTGACCGCGGGCCGGGCTCCCGCGGGTGCCTGTCGTCGTCGATGCGGAGCCTGGCTTGGGTGCTGTTTCGCCGAGCGGCCGGCGGCTGCGCGGCACGCGGCAAACGTCCCGGTTCTGGCGGCATGCGATGTGATCGATGGTACGGGCGTGGGCCGCGCCTGGCCATCTGATGGCCGAGCTTCGCCGTATCGATGGCATCCACCACACCATGTCCGCCTGGGGCGATCGGCCGGCGATGCGGGCATTCTGCGGGGCGCATGTTGGGGTCGGGGGCCGAGGCGATGGACGACCGGGCCGCGGCCCACGCCACCTGGCTGGATCCCGCGCAGGCCGTATCAGGCCATGGGCCCGCGCAAGAACCCCAACGCCGGCAACGGCGTCCAGCCCTTGGGCAATTCCGCTCGCCGCACCGTGGTGACACTGTAGACCGGCACCGGCTGTTCCAGGCTGCGGATGAAACCGGTGTAGGCCAGGACCTGGGCAGCGCGCCAAGCCTGGTCGGCCTCGGCCGCCGCGCGCGAGGGATGGATGGCGGCAACCCGATGGCGCCGGCCGAAGGAGGCGAAAACCGCCCAGACCTCGTCATCGCGCAGGCCACGCGGCCGCAGGACATCGTTCATGGCAGGATTGGAACCGGGCGGGACGCCGGGCGCAAGATGAAAATCGCAGCAGGTGCAAGGCCGCGCGTGACCCCGCCCCACCGGTGCCTAGTTGCCAGGATGGGGCGTCTCGAAATCGGCAGGCCTCAAGCGGTTTTGCCAGGCGTCCTGATCCGGCCAAAGCGGCGGCGCAGGCTTCCGCCTCAGCGACAGACCGGCCTGCGGCCCGGCGGCGCGCGGGGGCGGTTCCGGCTGGGCCTTGCTTTACTCCGACATTTTGCTGGTCAAGCCACGCGTGTCGATGTGGGTAAAGTTCTCGCTCGGGTAGGCGTGGACGTAACCCTTGAAGCCGAACCAGACACCAAGCGGCCAGATCTTCCAGGTACGCGGCAATTCGCCGAACGGAATGGTGCCGGCAGAAACTTTCTCGGCCTTACGTTCGAACTGCACAGGCGAGTAAAAAGTCTTGCTGTCGTTGCTCCATTTTTTCAGGATTTTTCCACCTCTGTGCAGGACATGCCCGAGACGATGAAGTCGATCGCTGCAAAAGCCATGTGTTGGCTGGTCTTGGCGCGGCCGGTGTAACCCTTGGTCTTGTCATCGGACGCCTGATTATAGGCCTCGCTGCGATAGACGCTTTGGATACTGATCGATTTGCCAAGTTCTTCACGCAACGCATCGAGCACGATGATGGTAGGGATGATGTTGTCCCAAAGTCGTTCGGGCGGCTTGCTGTTCTTGGTGCCGAACTTGTTTTTAGACGAAGTCCTGGCCAACAATTCCGTGGCGTTGAAATGCTTCAAGCCAAGGCCGTTGATGCGGGCGGTGAAGTCGGTGTTGTAGTCACCCATCGGCGCCATCCTCCGTCCTTGCCGGTGCGGCGGGCGTAGCACGCTGCCGCGTGACGAAAAACTGTCTCGCGGTAAGTTGCAACGGGGATGGAACGGTGCAGCCTGGTCGTTGGCGGTTTTCACCTCCACACCACCGCCCGGCTAGCGGTTTGGGCGGGTGCGGCACCTGCCCCTGCTGATCGCGCGACCGACAATAAGGGTCTGGTGTGGCAACGTGGCTAGCGCCCCGACCTGTCTCTCTCGATCATGACGCCGATCGCCCAGGAGACGACCGAAATCACCACTGCCCCGAAGACCGCCGGCCAGAAACCCGCGACCGTCAGCCCACCCAACATCCAGGCGACCAGCCCCAGCATCGCCGCGTTCACCACCAATAGGAAAAGGCCGAAGGTAAGGATGGTCAACGGCAATGAGAGGATCACAAAGATCGGCCGCAACGTGGCATTGAACAGCCCGAGCAGGATGGCCGCCAGGATAATCGTGCCGGTCCCGCGCGCCTCCACACCCGGCACGATTTCGGTGGCCAACCAGACGCCGATCGCAGTGATGCCGGCACGGAGCAGGAAATTTCGCATGATGCTCTCTCAGGCCGCGGGCTTTTCCACGACGTTCATTCGGTTGCCGCGCCAGACGACCTGTTCTCCGGTCCAGGCGCCGATCCACATGACCGGGAGCATTGCGTCCCGCACCAGCAGCCCAGCGGCCCAGGTCCAAGACATGTGCCATCGCTTCGCCCGGGCCAGCAAGACTTCAGGGCCATAGTAAGCAAGCACCAGCACAACCACGGCGCCTGGCACGCTGAACCCTGCCGCCGCCGCCGCGACCGTCCCGGCCGCCACCGGGAGCAACCCGCCGGCCAGAATCTCCGGGGCGAAAAACCACGGGAAAGTGACCCGCCGTAGCCGCGCCCAGCGCAACTGCCGCCGCCAGACATCCGCCAGGCGGCGTGGGCCGAGCGGCTGTTCGAAGGGGCTGTCGACCAGGCGCACGCGCCGCCCCGCCGCGCGGACAATCTTGGTCGCCGCCGCATCCTCGGCGATCTCGGCCGCCAGCGCGCGAATGCCGCCGTGCGCCGCAAGCCAGTCGCGTTGCCAGAGCATGCTTTTGCCTTGAGCGAAGCCCAGCCCCGTGGCCTCTCCGACATACTGCCAGCGCGCCTGGAAGGTGTTGAGAAAGGCGACCTCCACCTCGGCCCAGAAGCCCAGCGGCCGGCTGCCCAGCGGGGTCGAGCATACAAGGCCCGTGTCCGCCCGCCAGGCGGCCATCATCTGTTGCAGGTAATCAGGTGGCATCAACACATTGGAATCCGCCAGCACCGCCCATCCATGCACCGCCGAGTCCCAGCCCTTGAGGCAGTTGTTCAGTTTGGGATTGGCGTTCACCCGCTCGTCACCGACCAGCAGCCGGGCCGGGATGGCGGGGTGCGCAGCGATCAGCCGCTCGACCAGCGGGACCACCGGGTCGTCCGCGCGTTGCACGCAGAACACCAGTTCATAACTCGGCCAATCGAGGGTGAAGCCGGAGGCGAGCGTCGCTTCCAGATGCGGTTCGATCCCACAAACCGGACGGATGATGCTGATCCCGGGCAGCACGCCGGGCGGCAAAGGCTGCCGCCAGCGTCGCTTCAGCCGCCAAAGCGCGATGCCGACGCTAACTGCATTCAGGACCAACAGCACCGCGGAAACCCCACCCGCTGCCCAGGCGAGCCACGTCATGGCGCGACCGGCCGCTTGCCTGCGCCGCCCGCAGCCTCCACGACATACATCGGCTGGGCCAGGCCGGTGATGCGCCCGCGCAAGGCCGCGACCAGGGCCAGCCCCTCGGCCGGCGGCACCGCGAAACGCGCCGTGCCCGGCGCCGGGTCCAGATGGTGCAGGTAGTAGGGCTTGATCCGGTGGCGCAGCATCGTCCGGAGCAGCGCCTCCAGCGCCTCCGCGTTGTCGTTCACGCCACGCAAAAGCACCGACTGCCCGAGGAGCACCAGACCCGCCCGGTTCAATCGCCGGAGCCCGTCGCCCGCTGCGGGCGAAAACTCGCGCGCGTGGTTGGCATGCACACAGAGGAAGACCGGCGTTTCGCTGGCCAAGGCCTCGACCAGCGCTGGGCTGACGCGCCCGGGGTCTGCGACAGGTACCCGGCTGTGCAGGCGGATCACCTGGATATGCGGCACGGCAGACAGCCGGGCGATGATATAGCGCAGCCGCCGGGGCGAAAGCATGAGTGGATCGCCCCCGGTCAGGATCGCTTCGGTGATCGTGGGCGTCGCGGCGAACCAATCCAACGCCGCGTCCAACTCCGCCTCGGTCAGCAGGCCGCCCTCCGGCCCCACCACTTCGCGCCGGAAACAGAAGCGGCAATAAACGGGGCAGGCCAACAGGGGCTTGAGCAGAGCGCGATCGGGATAGCGATGCACGACGCCCTTGATCGGCGTGAAGGGCGCATCCGCGGTGGGGTCGTCGATCTCCCAGGCAGCGGTGAGCAATTCGGCTGCATCCGGGACGTACTGTCGCGCGATCGGGTCGGCCGGGTCGGCCGGGTCGATCAGGGCCGCAACCGCCGGGGTCACGGCGATGGCATAGCGTAAGGCCACGGCCGCCGCTTCATCTGCCGAGGCCGCGGGCAAAAGCCCCGCGGCGACCAGTCCCGCCGCTGTTCGCAATGTCTGTTCCATCCGGCAAGCCTCTAGCCCAGCCGCGCGTCGCCTGCCACGAGAAGGGACGATGACAAAATCATGGACCCGCCAAAGCCTGGCCGACCGCCTGCCTGCCCTGCGGGCAAGGGCAGCCCTTGCCGCTGCCTCCCGCGCTTGGTTCGGAGCCCGCGGCTACACGGAGGTCGAGACACCCGCCCTGGTCCCCGTGCCGGGGATGGAGGTGCACCTGCACGGCTTCCCGACCCACTTTTCCCCGCATCTCGGCCGGGGCGCGGACCAGGCGCTCTGGCTGCGGACCAGTCCCGAACTGGCGATCAAGCGCCTGCTGGTCGCAGGCTCCGGGCCGGTCTTCGAGTTCGCACGCGTCTGGCGCAACGGTGAGGTGTCACCCCGCCACGCGCCGGAGTTCACCATGCTGGAATGGTATGCGCCAGGAGCCGGCCTGGCCGCGCTGATGGCGGAAACCGAAGCCTTTCTGCGCGCGATGCTGCCGCCCGAGGTGGCGCACGCCGGCGTTTCGACCGACGTCTCGCGCCCCTTCACGCAGATCCGCATGCAGGACGCTTTCCAGCACTGGGCCGGGATCGACCTGCTGGCCACGGTGGATGCCGCGGGCCAGGGCGATGGCCCGGCCCTGCTTGCCGTCGCCGCGGCGGCAGGTCACCCGCTGCCGCCCGACCTCTCGTGGGAGGACGCCTTCTTTCGCCTGATGCTGGATCATGTGGAACCGCGCCTTGGCCGGGCGACCGGCACATTCCTGACCCACTGGCCTGCCCCCCAGGCCGCACTCGCACGGCGCGACCCCGAAGATCCGCGCTGCGCCCTGCGGTTCGAGGTCTTCGTTGCCGGGCTGGAACTGGCCAATGCCTTCGACGAACTGACGGATCCCGCAGAACAACGCAGTCGCTTTCACCGCGACGTCGCCGACAGGGCACGCCTGCACCCGGATGCGCCGGGATGGCCGGTGGATGAGGATTTCCTGGCCGCTCTCGACACGGGCTTGCCGCCGACCAGCGGCATCGCCCTCGGCTTTGACCGGTTGGTCATGCTGGCGGCTGGCGTACCGCGGGTGGCAGATACGCTCTGGCTAGGGGGCTGGCCCTTCGCCTGACCGGTGATGCGACAAACTACGCACGCCCGCCCTTGGCCTTCTCCCGGACGTAGTGTAGCGCTGGCGGAACATCCAAAGGGTTCGGGGTTATGGGCTTGCAGTTTTGCGCGCTTCTGCGCGCCTCCATTCTTGCGGTCGTAATGGCCTTGGGCCTCGCAGGCACGGCCACGGCTGGCGAAGCGGCCCAGCGCGCCCGCCAGATCTACGACAGCCGCCCCTGGGCCGGAACGCTCTATGTCGGCACATCGGTGGTGGACGGGTATCTGCGCGAACTGATCGTCAACCCCGGGCAGGGCTCCTACGGCGACGACACGGTCGTCGGTGGCGGCATCAACTACAACCTCGCCCGCTTCTGGCGCTTCTTCAGCGTCAGCGTGGAAGGCGGCGCGATGTACCGCTTCGGCCAGACCGAAGGCGGCGAGTTCTGGGCCAATGTCGGGGTTTCCTACGACGGCTTCCCCTGGACGGATTATGTCTACACCACCCTCGGCGTCTTTCTCGGCCCGAATGTGGTGACGCGGCTGCCGGCCGTGGAACGCGGGACGGCACTGCAGCCGGAACCCTACACCAGCAAGCTGCTGAACAACCTGTCGCCGGAAATCTCCTTCGCCCTGCCATCCGCCCCGCAAAATGCCGTGGTGATCCGCTACATGCACCGCTCTGGCGTCTTCGGCGGCATCAACGGCGTGACAGAAGGCGCCAACACGCTGACTGCCGGCTTTCGCTACCGGTTCTGACCCCATGCCCCGCACTGCCGCAACAGCGACCGACCGGAGATAGGCAACCGTGCCTTCCCGACCCGAACCCAGCCCCCTCGACGCCCCAAGACTGCGGCCATTGCCGGCGCTTATCTTCAGCTCCCGTTGGCTGCAACTGCCGCTGTACCTCGGCCTGATCGTCGCGCAGTGCGTCTATGTCTTCCTGTTCCTGAAGGAACTCTGGCACCTGGTCAGCCATGCGGCCGATTTTTCGGAACAGCAGATCATGCTGGTGGTGCTCGGCCTGATCGACGTGGTGATGATCTCCAACCTGCTCGTCATGGTGATCGTCGGCGGCTACGAGACATTTGTGTCCCGCCTCCGTCTTGAGGGCCATCCCGACCAGCCGGAGTGGCTGAGCCACGTCAACGCGGGCGTGCTGAAGGTGAAGCTGGCGATGGCGATCATCGGTATCTCGTCGATCCACCTGCTGCGGACCTTCATCGAGGCCAGCCGCATTGGCCTGCCTGGCGCCAGCGTCACCGCCGAGGCGGTGATGTGGCAGACCATCATCCACTCGATTTTCATCCTCTCGGCGATTGGCATCGCCTACGTGGACCGGATGACCCAGACGCAGCATTGAGCCTCAGTCCAGGCGCCGCAGCATCTCCTCCGCCATTTCGCGGGGGAAGGCGTAGAAAATGAAGACGTAGGGGTCGGAGGCTTCGAAAACACTGGGGTCGGGGGGGGGGGGGGGGCGCGGGGCGGCGGGGCCCCCCCCCCCCCCCCACCAAACCCCCCCC
>JBBQHE010000012.1:0-34923 GCA_038323655.1 Acetobacterales bacterium
GCCTGGCCAAGAAAATCCATGGCGGGTGCAGGGGCGACGCGCCCCTGCTGGGGGGAGTTTGAGTGGGGCAAAGCCCCTCTCAAAGAGCGCTCACCCTCTCCCAACCAGGCGCTACGCCGCGAAGATCGTGTTGATGTCTGATCCGAAGCGATCGAAGGCGACGCCGTAGCAGTGGATGGAGACGGCGTCGCAGGTGCCGAGGTTGGCGATGCGGTGGATCAGGTCGGGCCGTGCGGTGCCGTGGCTGACATCGCCGGGCCGGCGCAGCAGGGATTGGCGTGGTTCTGGCAGGGGATCGGCAGGGCTGTAGAAGGTTTCGGTCAATGCGCCGCTGTGCACGCCGAGGGCGCACCAGGCGCGATGCGCGTGCACGGGTGACATCTGTCCCGGGCGCCAGACCAGCGCGACGACGGCATAGCCACCGTCGGGGTCCTCGGCCAGCAGGTGCCGGACGTAGCGATCGTGCCGGCAGGGACAGTCGATGCCGGCCAGCAGCGCCGGGTCGGCGACATGGGCGGCAATGGCGGTGGCGACGGCTTCGGCGCGGGCGTCGTGGGGGTAGCGCGCAGCACGGGCCACATCGTCCAACAGGGCATGCAGGCGGGAAGCGGTGTCGACCCTGGGCCGCCCGCCGGCGTTGTCGTTGGCGACCGGGCTCATACCGCGATGGCCGCGTCGGGGGCGGTCAGCGCCGCCAGCACCATGGCGCGGCTGGCGCCGATCTGTTCGCGCATGATGCCGCCGGCCAGTTCGCCGCGGCCGAGGGCGAGGGCTTCGACCAGCGCATGATGTTCGTGCTGCATCTCCCCGGTGCGGTCGCGGCGGCGCAGGCCGAGGATGAGCATGCGGGTGGATTCATCCAGCAGCCGGTCGATCTGCCGCGCCAGGCGCCCATTGCCCGACAATTCCGCGACCGCGACATGGAAGGCCTTGTTAGCATCGAGGAAAGCGAGCGCGCTGTCCTCATCCTCAGGCCGGTAGCCGCAGGCGCAGACGGCATCGAGGCGCCGCAGCGCACCCATGTCCACCCGCCCGGCGGCGCGGCGGGCGGCCTCGGCCTCCAGCATGATCCGCAGGTCGAAGACTTCATGGATGTCGCGGATGGTGACCAGGCTGACGACCCAGCCGCGGCGGGGCACGGCGGTGACCAGGCCCTCTTCGGCCAGGCGCGCGAGTGCCGCGCGGATGGGGGCCTTGCCGAGCCCGAGGCGTTGCGCGGCGGCGCTTTCGGACAGGGTTTCGCCCGGCGGCAGGCGGGTCGTCAGGATGTCACGGCGGAGTGCTGCGACGGCCTGGTCGGTCAGCGAGGGCGGGACCTCGATCGGGGTCAGCAGGGACATGTGCCTGGAATGAGCCGTGACATGTCAGGCACGCTAGACCCCAGGCACCGGCTCCCGCAAGCCTTTTCCTCAGCCGATCCGGCGGATCATCGCGGCGGTGAAATCGGCCGTGCCCGCGGTGCCGCCCAGGTCGGGCGTGCGCACCCGGTCCGTCTCCAGCACCAGCGCCATGGCGTCGCGGATGCGGGCGGCGCGCGCGCCCTCCCCCACATGGTCCAGCATCAGGCATGCGGCGAGCAGCAGGGCCAGGGGATTGGCGACCCCCTTGCCGGCGATATCGGGGGCGGAGCCGTGCACCGCCTCGAAGATCGCGGCATCGGGGCCGATATTCGCCCCCGGCGCCATGCCGAGCCCACCCACCAGGCCGGCGAGTTGATCAGAGAGAATGTCGCCGAACAGGTTCGTGGTGACGATCACGTCGAACTGCTCGGGCTTCATCACCAGCTGCATGGCGCAGGCATCGACGATGCGGTCGTCGCAGGCGATGCGGCCCTCGTACTCCTGTGCGACCTTGCGCCCGGCTTCCAGGAACAGCCCGGTCAGCACCTTCAGCACATTGGCCTTATGGACCAGCGTGACCTTCTTCCGCCCGTTCTTCACCGCATAGTCGAAGGCGAAGCGGCAGATGCGTTCGCATTCCACGCGGGTGTTGATGCCCTGGGAAATCGCCACCGCATGCGGGTCGTCGCCGACCGCGATGTAATGTTCGAAGGCGACGTAGAGCCCCTCCAGATTCTCGCGCACCAGCACGATGTCGATGTTCTCATACCGCCCGCCCGAGACCATGGTCCGCACCGGGCGAACATTCGCGTAAAGCCCGAAAGCCTCACGCATCCGCACATTCACGCTGCGGAAACCGCCCCCGACCGGCGTGGTCAGCGGGCCTTTCAACGCCAACTTGGTGCGGGCGATGCTGTCCAGCGTCGCCTGCGGCAAAGGATCGCCCCCCTTGGCGACCCCCGCCAGCCCGCCCAACTGACGGTCCCAGGCAAAAGGCGCTGCGACCGCAGCCAGGATCGCCACCACCGCCTCCATGATCTCAGGCCCGATGCCGTCGCCGGGGATCAAGGTCGCGGGAATGGGGGCCATGGTGCTGTCTCCGGGTGCGGTGCAGCACAAGGTAGCAGGCCGGAGGTGATGGCGCAGTCCGCGACGGGCGGATTTTGGCGAGGGCTTTGTCCCCTCCAGACCTCCATCAGCAGGGGACCGTGTCCCCTGCGACCGCCTTGTGTATTGCCCAAGGCGATGTACCAAAGTCGGCCCAGGGGCCTCAGGCGCCTGAAGGCGTTTGAGGGGGGCGAAGCCCCCTCGCAAGGACCGTCCGTCCCGCCCGGTCAGTCCACCTGCGCCCCGCTGCGCCGCACCACCGCGGCCCAGGAGGCGATGTCGCGTTCATGCACCGCGCGGAATTCGGCCGGCGTGCGGGTGTTCGGCGGCGCGATGCCCTGGCTGTCTACCAGCCAGCGCTGAAACTCCGGCGCCTCGATGATCTTTAGGATCTCGGTATTGAGCCGCTCCACGATGGGCGCCGGCAGGTTCGGCGGCCCCATGAGGCCGTACCAGGTGGTGCTCTGGAATCCGGGCAGGTTGCAGGCCTCGGCGACGGTCGGCACATCCGGCAGCGCCGCGACGCGCGTCGGCGTGGTGACGGCCAGGCCCCGCACCTGGCCCTGCTGGATCGGCCCCATCGCGGGGCCGACCTGGTTGAAGAAGAAATCCACGTCGCCCGACAGCAATGCCGTCATCGCGAAGGGCTGGCCGCGGAAGGGCACGTGGACCACGTCGATGCCCGCGGCGGCGGCGAATTGCGCGGCGGCGAGGTGGGTCGAGGCGCCATTGCCGGTGCTGGCGTAGTTCAGCGCGCCGGGCCGCGCCCGGGCCGCGGTGAGCACATCGGCGCAGCTGCGGAAGTTGCCGCGCCGGTCGATGCTGGTGATCAGGATGTTCGGCACATCGCCGAGCAGGGCGATGTGCGTGACATCCCGCATCGGGTCGAAGGGCAGGCTGCGATAAAGCGTGGCGTTGATCGCATGCGTGCCGGCGGTCGCGAACAGCAGCGTGTACCCATCGGGCCGCGCCTTGGCGACGAGGTCGGAGGCGATGTTGCCGCCCGCCCCGGTGCGATTGTCCACCACCACCGGCACGCCGAGCGCGCGCGACAGGGGCTCGGCCAGGCGGCGCTGGTAGATGTCCACCCCCGACCCGTTCGGAAAACCCGCCATCAGGGTGATCGGGCGGCTGGGCCAGGCATCCTGCGCCATGGCGGGGGCTGTCAGCAGGCAGAGGGCTGCGAGGGTGCGGCGGAGCATGGCAAAGCCTCCGAAGGGCGTTAACGTGAAGCCATGACAAACCAGATCGCCCGCGGCGGCAAATCCATCTACGGCGCCCCCTTGGGAATACTCATGCTGGAGGCGCGCTTTCCCCGCATTCCGGGCGACATGGGCAATGGCACGACCTGGCCTTTTCCGGTGCTGTTCCGGGTGGTGCGCGGGGCTTCGCCCGAACGGGTGGTGCTGGACGGGGCGCGCGGGCTGCTGCCCGATTTCATCGCCGCGGCCCGCGATCTGGTGGACCTGGGCGCCGAGGGCATCACCACCAACTGCGGCTTCCTGGCGCTGTTCCAGAGGGAGTTGGCCGAGGCGGTGGGCGTGCCGGTCGCCACCTCTTCGCTGATGCAGGTCCCCTGGGTGCAGGCGATGCTGCCGCCGGGCAAGCGCGTCGGCGTGGTGACGGTGTCGGCCGGCAGCCTGACGCCGGCGCATCTGGCGGCGGCCGGGGTGCCGCTCGACGTGCCGGTGGCCGGCACCGAGCATGGGCGGGAGTTTTTCCGTGTGCTGATCCAGGCGCAGGGGACGGACATGGATGTGGGCCTGGCCCGGCAGGACATCCTGGATGCCGGGGCGGATCTCGTGCGGCGTCACCCCGAGGTCGGGGCCATCGTGCTGGAATGCACCAACATGCCGCCCTATGCAGCGGACCTCGCGGCGGCGACCGGGCTGCCGGTCTATGACATCTATGCGATGATCACCTGGATGTTCGCGGGGCTGCGGCCGCGGCGCTGGTAGCCATGAAAAAGGCCCCGGCGCGAACGCCGGGGCCTGATTCGGGACATGGCTGAAAGATCAGGGCTTCAGCACAACCGCCTGGCGGCCGCGATTGCCGTCGCGGACTTCCAGATTGACCTTCTGGCCCTGCTGGACGTCGGCGACGCCACCGCGCTGCAGCACCGAGGAATGCAGGAACACGTCCTGCCCACCGTCGGAGGGGGTGACGAAGCCGAAGCCGCGCACCTGGTCGAACCACTTCACCGTGCCTTCGACCGGATAGGTCGGGCCGCCGGCATCCGGTGCGCCACCGCCACCGCCACCGAAGTCACGACGCGGCGGCGGACGATCGCCGAAATCGCGGCGCGGGGCGCCAAAGCCGCCACCACCACCACCACCACCAGGCGGGCCACCGAAGCCACCACCGCCACCGCCGCCAAAGGCGGGGCGCGGCGGGCGGTCGCCGAAGTCGCGACGCGGCGGGCGGTCACCAAAGCCGCCACCACCACCGCCGAAGCCACCACCGCCGCCACCACCACCACCACCGAAGGCGGGGCGCGGCGGGCGGTCGCCGAAGTCACGGCGGGGAGGACGGTCGCCGAAGCCACCCGGGGCGCCGCCACCGAAGGACCGGCCACCGCCGGCAGCGCCGCCGGGACCCTTCTTCAATTCGGTGATGCGGGTCACGAGGCGGCGGCCCTGCCGGTCGCTGCCGATTTCGCAAACCAGCTTGTCGCCCGTTTCCGGGGGCTCGATACCCGCTTCGGTCAGGGCGGAAGCGTGGAAGAAGACGTCCGTGCCATCAGGCCCGAGGACGAAGCCGAAACCCTTGCGGCCGTTGTACCACTTCACTTCGGCTTCGGTCAGACCGCCGCCACTCATATCGCTGTCGGAAGGCACGTGCTTATAGTTCCACTAGAAAAGTTAGGCGGCGGGGCACCATGCAAGGCCGCACCGAGGACCATGGCATCCTTCCACCCGCATGGCGAGAACGAAATCCGCGTCCGCGTCAATATGGCGGTGCAGCATGACCGGGGGCCGCGGCGGGTGCAGGACGCGGCTTCAGGTGCCGCCGCTGTCCCGCAGCATCGCCGCCAGCCGTGGCACCCGGCCTGACTTCACGATGCGGAAAAGCCGCGACCTGACTTGCACGATCGCGATCTGGGTCGTGGCGTCGATCACCGGCGGGTCGGTCGGCGGCACCAGCAGCCCCAGGCGAACCAGCGCGATGAAGCATTGGCGCGCCGCGATCAGCACATGCTCCAGGTCCCCCATGACCCAGACATTCTCGAACAGGTTCTGCGCCGCCACGATCGCCTTGACCGAAGCCACACCGCCACGCAGCGCGGCCTCGGCCTCGGCCGGGCGGCCCAGCAGATGCGCCACCAGCCCTTCGGCAAAGGCGCAGACCACGAGGTTCAGGCCCGACACGCGGGCGGTCGCGACGTGGCGCGTTTGCCGCGTCGCCTGGTTGAGGAAGTCCAGCGCGCGGTCGTAGCCCTCGTCGTACAGCGCGAGGTGGCCGGCGACCGTCGCCAGGGAAATGGTCCAGCGCGCATGGCGCCAGTCCACCGCCTGCCCCGCGGCTTCGGTCGCCTCTATCAACGCGGCGCCTTCGGGCACGACCCTCCCCGCCTCGGCCAGCAGCCAGGCGATGCTCGCCAGGTCCGCCGCCGTCAGCGCCTCCGGCGGTCGTTCCAGCAGCCGGTGCCCCAGGATGGTCAGCGCCGCCGCGCGTAAAAAGAACGGGGCGGCGGCATGCCGCAGGTAGAAGGATCGTGCCGCGATTTCGAGCAGGAAGGGCGAACGGATGCGCGAATGATGCAGCTGCACGCGGTCGAGAAAATCCTCCGGGCCGATGCGCAGCGCCGCGAAGAAATCCCCCCGCAACACCCAGTCGGCAGCGTCTGCCAGGTCGCGGCCCGACCCGTCGCGAAAGGTCAGCAGGGCCTGTTCCATTTGCAGCAGCCGGCTGCAGGCAACCACGGATTCCACCGCCGGGGCGGCGCCGAGCGTGGCGCGCAGCAACTCATGCCCGTCCAGCCCGACCAGGATGGTCTGGCCCTGCATCGCCTCGGCCCCCGCTGAGGTCAGGCGCGGAAGCGCCTGGCCCGTTGTGGCGTCGTCAACGGCCTCGATCGTGAAAACCGGCTTGGCTTCTGTCATGCATCCCACTCAGCAGGCGGCGCCCATGCCCGCGACAGCGCGGGCGGCGGCCTCAATACGGCGTCTTGTCCGGCTTGGCCGCCCAGAGCCGGAAGCCCTCCAGCGCCTCGTTCGCCAGCAGCCGGCGGATCGGCAGGCTGCGAGCGTCCAGCGGGGCCGCGACTTCGGTGTAGATCGCCGCGTCGTCGAAGCCGATCGCCGCCGCATCCGCGCGGTCGTTGCCGAAGACCACGGCCGACACGCGGGCCCACCAGGCGGCCGACAGGCACATCGGGCAGGGTTCGCAACTGGTGTAGAGTACCGCGCCGGCCAGGTCATGCGTGCCCAGCGCCGCACAGGCGGCGCGCAGGGCGACGACCTCGGCATGGGCGGTCGGGTCGGCGTCGGGCACCACGCGGTTGGCGCCCTCGGCGATCACCACCCCATCCTTGACCACCACCGCGCCGAACGGCCCGCCGCCGGCGGCGACCGAGGCGCAGGACAAGGCGATGGCACGGCGCATGGCCTGGTGGTCGAGCGCGTCATCCATGCGGGCACCGGTCTCCTGAAGCCCCATCACTATGCCCCTGGCCGTCCGCCCCGGCCACGCCCATCCGACAGTCCCGCTTGCCCCGTGGCCCTTGCCGCGCAAATCGCTAGTATCGCTGCCATGCACCTCTCCATCCTCGACCAGTCGCCCATTGTCTCCGGCCGCGATCCGGGGGCCAGCATCCGCGAAAGCCTGGCCCTGGCGCAGGCGGCGGACCGGCTCGGCTATGCCCGCTACTGGCTGGCCGAGCATCACAATTCCGCGGCCCAGGCCGGCACCGCGCCGGAAATCCTGATCGCCGCCATCGCCGCCACCACGGCCCGCATCCGCATCGGCTCGGCGGGCGTCATGCTGCCGCACTACGCCAGCCTGAAGGTCGCCGAGCAGTTCCGCGTGCTGGAAGCCCTGGCCCCGGGGCGGATCGACCTCGGCCTCGGCCGCGCGCCCGGCAGCGACGGGCGCACCGCCTACGCGCTGAACCCCAACGCCGGCCAGGCCGCCGACCGCTTCCCACAGCAGGTGATGGAGCTGATCGGCTGGACCGGCGAGGGCCTGGCCGCCAACCACCCCTTTGCCGCCGTGCGCGCCCAGCCCGAGGTGCCGACCCGGCCCGAGATCTGGATCCTGGGCAGCAGCGATTATGGCGCGCAGGTCGCGGCCCACTTCGGCCTGCCCTATTGTTTCGCTCACTTCATCACCGACGGCCAGGGTGCTGCCGAGGCGCTGGCGCTGTACCGGCAAACCTTCCGCCCGGGCGTGCTGGCCCAGCCGCATGCCGCCGTGGCGGTCGCGGGGCTCTGCGCCGAGACCGAAGCCGAGGCCTGGCGGCTCTGGCGCCCGCGGGAAGCCTGGCGGCTGTTCCGCGACCGCGGGATCTACAACCCGCTGATGAACATGGACGAAGCCGCCGCCTGGCAGCCCGCCCCGGACGAGGAAGCCGCGATCGCGCGCCGCCGCCCGCGCGCCCTGGTCGGCACGCCGGGGGTGCTGTTCGACCGCCTCGCGGGGCTGGCCGAGGAGGTGGGTGCGCAGGAGGTGGCGGTGCTGACCCCCTGCCCGGATTCGTTCGGGCGGGCGCGGTCGGTGGCGCTGCTGGCCGAGGCCGCGGGGCTTTCGGCCGGGTTGCGGGCGGCGGCCTGAGGCGAAACCGCGGGACGCATCGCCGCGTTCCGTCAGGGCGAAACCCGCCCCGCAATTTCGCATCCCGCCACAACCGCCTACAATCCGGCGGCACCCGCCGGAGTCGTTGCCATGGCCTTCGTGATTGCGGTCGCCCAGCGCAAGGGCGGCGCCGGCAAGTCCACCATCGCCGCCAACCTCGCGACCGCCCTGGCCGAGGCCGGCGACCCGGTCGCCCTGCTCGACACCGACCCCCAGGCCTCGCTCGCCCGCTGGCACCAGGAGCGCCTAGCCAACGCCCACCCCCGCGCGCGCGCCTTGGCCTTCGAGGCGCTGTCGGGCTGGCGCGTCGCCCAGGCGATCACCACGCTGAAACGCGGCAAGGGCTGGGTCATCATCGACACGCCCCCCCATGCCGATACCGACGCACGCAACGCCATTCGCGCGGCCGACCTCGTGGTGGTGCCGCTGCAGCCCTCGGCGGCCGACCTCTGGGCGATGGATGCGACGCTGGAAGTGACCATCGCCGAACGCCGCCCCGTCGTCGTCATGCTCAACCGGCTGCCGGCCTCGGGCAAGTTGCGCGACCAGATCACCGCCGAAGTCACCCGCCGCGGCCTGCCGCTGCTGACCGGCACCTTCGGCAACCGCACCGCCTTCGCCGCCGCATTTGCGCTCGGCCTCGGCGCGGTGGAACATGTGCCCAAGGGTGCCGCGGCCGACGAGGCCCGGGCGCTGGCGGCTGCAATCGCAATGGAAATGACGTAACGATGGGTGGCCTTCTATTTGCCTTGCATGTGCTGGGGGCGGTGCTCTGGGTGGGTGGCATGGCCTTCGCCATCTTCGTGCTGCGCCCGGCGGCCGGGGCGCTGTCGGTCGCCGAGCGCCTGGCGCTGACCGGGCGGGCGCACCGGCGCTTCTTCCTGATCATCTGGCACGCGATGCCGATCGTGATCCTGTCGGGCTATTCGCTGATGTTCACCTGGTACGGCGGCTTTGCCGGCGCGGCCTGGCACGTCCACCTGATGCACCTGACCGGGCTGATCATGGGGGCGGTGTTCCTGGGCATCTTCTTCGGCCCCTGGAAGCAGATGCGCGCCGCCCTGGCCGATAATGACCTGGCGCGGGCCGGCGCCGCCAACGAAAGCATCCGGCTGGCGGTGACCTTCAACCTGGTCCTCGGCCTGCTGACCGTCTTCGCCGCGGCCTGGGGGCGGTTCGGCGGCTAGCGGGCGCCGTCCACTCTCGCCCATCAGCGCCCTTTGGCGCAGCCCTCTCTCGATCTCCGGCGCCTTTTGGCGTATCCATCACGCCGGGAAGAACGCATGTCGCGCCACAGCCATCGTCTGGGGTTGATCATGCTTGTCCGCCGTTCCCTGCCCGCGCTTGCCGCGGCCGTTCTCGCCACCCAGGCCCAAGGCCAGGCCCAGACCGCGCTGCCCGCCGGCACCATCCGCCTGATCGTGCCCTACCCGCCCGGCGGCATCACCGACATCCTGGCCCGCGGCATCGCCCAGTCCATGACGCCACTCCTGGGGCAGATCGTGGTGGTGGAAAACCGCCCCGGCGCCAACGGCAGCATCGGCACGACCGCCGTCGCGCGCGGCCCGGCCGATGGCGCGACGCTGCTGGTGGGGGTGACCGATACCCATGCGGTGAACCCGGCCGCGATGCGCAACCTGCAATATGACGCGGTCCGCGACTTCGCGCCGCTGACCAATATCACCAACGTCCCGCTGGCACTCGCCGTCGGCCCGTCGCAGCGCGGGGTGCGGGACCTGGCCGCCTTCATCGCCGCGGCAAAAGCGCGGCCCGAGGCGCTGACCCATTCCTCCTGGGGCATCGGCAGCACCTCGCAGCTTGCCATGCTGCGCCTGGCCGAGGCCGCCGGCATCTCGCTGCTGCACGTGCCCTATACCGGCGCCGCCCCCGCGGCCCAGGCGCTGGCCGCCGGCCAGGTCGATGCCATGGTGCTGCCGGCCGGTGCCGCCGAGGCGCTGGCCCGCGGCGACCAGGTGCGGGTGCTGGCGGTGCTGTCGCCGCAGCGCCTGGCGCTGCTGCCCGATGTCGCGACGCTGCAGGAACTGGGCGTGCCGCTGACCACCAGCATCTTCCAGGCGCTGTTCGCCCCCGCCCGCACCCCGGCACCGGTCGCGGCCCGGCTGTCGGAGGTCGCCATCCAGGCCATGGCGGCACCGCAGATGGCCGAGATCCTGCGCGCCCAGGCCGCCGCCGCCGACCCGACCGGCCCGGCGGGCCTGGCCACCCTGGTCCTGGCCGAGCAGGAAGCCTGGGGCCGCGTGGTGCGCGCCGGCAACATCCGGCTGGACTGAACCGCCACGGGGCGATGCGGCGCCCTCGCCAGGGCGCCGCATGCTGCTAACCTTGCTGCGCCATGCAACGAGCCAGCGCCGCCCCGCCCGCCGACCCATCCCCGACAGCCGGCATGTGCCGGGTGCCCGGCGGCGCGTTCCTGATGGGCAGCGACCACCACTACCCCGAGGAAGCCCCGGCGCATCGGGTGCGGGTCAGCGGCTTCTGGATGGACGCGACGACCGTCACCAATGCCCAGTATGCGCGCTTCGTCGCCGCCACCGGCTATGTCACCGTGGCCGAGCGTCCGCTCGACCCGGCGGTGTATCCGGGGGCACGCGCACGCGACCTCAAGCCCGGCGGCCTCGTATTCCGCATGACCGCGGGGCCGGTGCCGACCGATGACTACCGCCAGTGGTGGGCCTGGACCCCCGGCGCCTGCTGGCGCCACCCGGAGGGCCGGGGCAGTGGCGTGCAGAGCCGCCCGGACCACCCCGTCGTACAGATCGCCTATGAGGACGCGGCCGCCTATGCCGCCTGGGCCGGCCGGGACCTGCCGACCGAAGCGGAGTGGGAGTTCGCCGCGCGCGGCGGGCTGGACGGGGCGGAATTCGCCTGGGGCGACGCGCTGGCACCGGGCGGCGTCCACCTGGCCAATACCTGGCAGGGCGGATTTCCCTTCGCCAATACGGCCGAGGATGGCTTCGCCGGGGCGGCGCCGGTCGCCTCCTACCCGCCCAACGGCTACGGGCTCTACGACATGACCGGCAATGTCTGGCAATGGACGACCGACTGGTACGCCGGGCGGCATGCCGCGAAGGCCTGCTGCCTGCCGACCGATCCGCGTGGCCCGGCGATGCAATCCTCCTTCGATGCGAACATGCCGGCCATCGCCATCCCGCGCCGGGTGGTCAAGGGCGGGTCGTTTCTCTGCGCGCCGTCCTATTGCCGGCGCTACCGCCCCGCGGCCCGGCATGCGCAGATGGTGGACAGCGGGATGAGCCATGTCGGCTTCCGCTGCATCCGGCGCGATCCGCCCGCCGCCGAGGGCCCGGGCTGAGCGGGTTGGCCGCAGCCGTATCCGAACTGGGCAATGTCCGGCGGCCGCGTTGCGGGGTCGATCAGCCGGCGCAGCCTACGGTCTGGACGCGGCGGGAGGGGATGTCCTCCAACCTCGACCTGTCAGCGCGCCGGGCCGACACCGTCGCCGATGTGCTGATCGCGGGCGGGGTGCCGCGCAACATCGCGGCGCCCGATGGCCGCGGCGACGCCACCCCGATCGCGCCGAACGACACGCCGGCCGGCCGGGCGCAGAACCGCCGCATCGAGGTGACGCTGGCCGGCCCCGGGGCCTGAGGCCGACGCGCCCCGCCTGTCTTGCGGCAGGCGGGGGGCGTTGCCGGGACGGATTAGCCGCCGCGCGGGGCGAACAGGATCACCGCCGCGCCCAGCAGGCACAGCACGGCCCCCGCCAGGTCCCAGCCATCGGGCACAGAGCCTTCGACCGCCCAGCCCCAGGCCAGGGAGGCGGCGATATACACCCCGCCATAGGCGGCAAAGGCCCGCCCGGCGCTGGCCGTCGGCACCAGGGCCAGCAGCACCGCGAAAACCATCAAGGCTGCGACGCCCACCGCCAGCCACCAGGCCGGTCGCCCCAGGCGCATCACGCCCCAGACCGCGAAGCACCCGCCGATTTCGGCCAGCGCCGCCCCGGCGTAGAGCGCTGCCGCCCCCATTCAGGCGGCGATCTTCAGCCGAACGCCGAACGCCTGGTCGAGCCTGACGGTATGGTGGTCGTCGATGTTGGTATCCGCGAGTTCGAGATTGAAGAAATCGGCGGTTTCGCCCTCGAAATACGGGCCCGCGTGCCAGGTGCCCCGATGCAGCGCCAGCGCGACCCCGGGGGGGATGCGGAAGCAGGCGATGGCGGCCGGGTCCGGCGTATCGCCCGGGGCCGGCGGGGCCAGGCAGATGAACCAGGGCTTGCCATCGGCCGAAGCCAGGACCTGCGTCACCTTGCCATGGCGGGTGATGCCGGTGACGCCGAGGGGGCGGAACGGCAGCCGCATGATGTAGAATCGCGGCGTGCCGGCACCCAGTGCCAGTTGTGCATCGGCCGCACCGAAGGGCGCGCCGTCCTCCCCCGGCACGACCAGCGTGCCGAAGGGGGCGATGGCCTCGGGCGTCGCCGGGACCGGCGTCATCTCGATGGTGCGGGGGGTTTCGGCGGCCATGTGGGGTCTCCGGTAGGCGCCGGGCAGGCTGGAGCCCGGCCTGTGTGTTGGCAGCGATGGGCCTGACGCCGACCTGTCGATGTGAGGGATGCGCGAGGCCACCACCCCGACTGCCCCGACGCGCGGGCGAAGGCAAGGACAGCATCGCGGCGGTTCCCGCGGGGCGAGGCGCCGCGGTGGCGGGTTGGCGCCAATGACGCGGTTACCAGTGATGCGGTTACCTGCTTGCGCGGCCGGCGCGGGGCCAGCCTCGCGCCGGCCGTGCGTATCGCGCGCCAGGTCAGCCGGCGGCGGTGCGCGACCCCTGGGGGGCGACGGGGCCGGAGATGCCATGCGCATCCAAAGCGCGCCGCACCGTGCCATCGGCTTTGGCGCGCTCCATCCAGGCGGTGGCCAGGGCCAGCGCCTGCGGCCGCCCCGGCGGCACCGCGATGGCCGTGCCCAGGCTGTGGAAATGCCCGTCCAGGATGCGCGACCCGGGGAATTGCGGCACCAGCGTTGCCAGTGATTCGCGCCCCAGGGCGATTGCATCCACCTCACCCGCCCGCAGCCGCACCAGGATGGCATCGACCGAGGCCTCGGCCACCGGCTGGGTCCGCGTCAGTGATCGCGCCGCCCCCCTGATGGTGGTCGTATTGGCCACGCCGAACACCCGCACGCCGGGGGCATCGACCTCGGCCAGCGTCATGATCCGCGACCCCGCCGGCACCCAGTAGGTGCTGGTCGTCAGGTAGAAATCGGGGCCGAAGGCGACCCGGGCGGCGCGTTCCGCATCGACCGGCATGAAGCCGACCTCAAGATTCCCCGCGGCGACCGCATCGGTCACCTCGGAGGAGGAGCGGAAGCGGATGATGTCGACCGGCAGGCCGAGGCTGGCGCCAAGCGCGGCGGCCAGGTCCAGCGTGACGCCGCGCGGTGCGCCATCGGGCCCCGGCGTCGCCCAGAAGGCCGAGCCGATGGGGGCCACGCCGACGCCGATCCGCAGCCGTCCCTGCGGGGCGAGTTCGGCCAGGCCCGGCGACTGGGCGAAGGCCAGCCGTGGGGAAAAGGCCAGTGTGGGCAGGGCAAGCAAGGGCAGGGCAAGCAAGGGCAGGGCGAGCAAGGCGCGTCGTTGCATGGGCGTGATCCTCCGCGACCGAGAATGCCGCGCCCGGCCCCGGTTGCGAAGCCGGACCGTGGGCGCCACCTGCCAGCCACCGCAAAAGGATTGTTCATGCCGCTCGATGTTCGCCCGCTCGACCCCCGCAAGTTCCAGGACCCGGCCGTGACGGCGGGGGGCGCGCGGCGCGCCGTGGTGGCGCCCACCGCCTTGCAGACGCTGTGGGTGAACACCGGCACGCTGTGCAACATCGCCTGCACCACCTGCTACATCGAAAGCAGCCCACGCAACGACCGCCTGGCCTATCTGACCGCGGCCGAGCTGGTGCCTTACCTGGATGAGATCGCCCGCGACGGGCACCCGACCCGCCAGATCGGCTTCACCGGCGGTGAGCCCTTCATGAACGCCTGGCTGCCGGCGATGCTGGAGGAGGTCCTGTCGCGCGGCTTCGACGCTTTGGTGCTGACCAATGCGATGAAGCCGATGCGCCAGCATGAGGAGGAATTGCGCGGGCTGCGCGACCGCTTCGGCGACCGGCTGACGCTGCGCGTCAGCCTCGATCACCACAGCAGCGCGGGGCATGACGCGGAGCGGGGCGCCGGCAGTTTCGCGCTGGCTCTGGCGGGGCTCGAATGGCTGACGGCCGAGGGTTTCCGCCTCGACATCGCCGGCCGGGCGGGTTTCTGTGGCGAAAGCGAGGCCGAGGCCCGGGTCGGCTACGCAGCACTTTTCGCAGCCCACGCCATCCCGGTCGATGCGGCCGACCCGGTGGCGCTGATGCTGTTCCCGCCCATGGATGCCGCGGTGGACGTGCCGGAAATCACCGAGGCCTGCTGGGGCATCCTGCGGCGCGCGCCCGACAGCGTGATGTGCGCGACGACCCGCATGGTGGCCAAGCGCCGCGGGGCGGCGCATCCGGCGGTGCTGGCCTGCACGCTGATCCCCTATGACGAGCGCTTCGAACTCGGGCGGACCCTGGCCGAGGCCTGGCGCCCGGTGGCGCTGAACCACCCGCATTGCGCCTCCTTCTGCGTGCTGGGCGGGGCGGCCTGCTCGCGCTGAGGCCAGGGCTGGCGGCAGGGCAGGCTGGCGGCGGGGCGGGCTTGCGCCTATCCCGCCAGCGGCACGGCAAGGAGGCGTCGGGGATGATGGAGGGACGGCTCGGCATCGGGCTTTTGGGGGCGGGGCATTTCGGCCGGTTCCATGCGCTGAAACTGGCCAACGGCCGCCGCACCCGCCTGGTCGGGCTGCACGACGCCGATCCGGAACGGGCGGCGGCCGTGGCGGCCGAGGCCGGCTGCCCCGTGATGGATCAGGCCGCGCTGATCGCGGCCTCGGACGCCGTCATCATCGCCGCGCCCACGCGCTTTCACTTCGACCTGGCCCGCGCCGTGCTGCTGGCCGGCCGGCCCGTGCTGGTGGAAAAGCCCGTCGCCGCCACGCTGGAACAGGCCGATGCGCTGGTCGCACTGGCCGCCGAACGCGGGCTGCCGCTGGCGGTCGGCCATATCGAGCGCTTCTCGGCCGCCTTCCAGGCCGTGCTTGCCGCCGCAGCCGGCGGCCGCGCGGTATCGTGGGAGGCGACGCGCGCGGCCCCCTTCCGGCCGCGCAGCCTGGATGTCTCGGTCGTGCTCGACCTGATGATCCATGACATCGACCTGGTGCTGGCGCTGGCCGGCTGCGACCCCGTGTCGATCGAGGCCGTGGGCGCCACCGTGGCCTCCGGCCTGCCCGATTTCGCCGTGGCGCGCCTGGGCTTTCCCGGCGGGCGGGCGGCGACGATCACGGCGTCCCGCGTGTCGCTCGTGTTGGAACGGCGGTTGCGCATCCTGGGCGCCGAGGGCGAGACGGCGGTGAACTTCCTCGACCGTTCGATCGCCATGCTGCGGCCCGGCGGGGCGGAGCCGGTCGCCACCATGCCGGGCAGCGGCATCGACCGCGGCGGCTGGACCGACCATGACAGCCTGGAGGCTGAGCACGCGGCCTTTGTCGCCGCGGTGCTGGATGGCACGCCGCTGCCGGTCGATGGCGCGGCGGGCCGGCGGGCGCTGGCCGTGGCGCTGGCGGTCGAAGCGGCGATCGATGGCTGAGGCGCCGCCGCCCGGCCCGGCCCCGGCTTCTCCGCGCACGATCATCGCCGAGGAGGCGCCCGGCGGCGCGGTCGAGGCCGAGATCCTGGCCGGGCTGCTCGATCACAATGCCGCGGCGACCGGCCAGGGCAGCCGCCATCCCCTGATGCTGACGCTGCGGGACGAAGCCGGGGCGCTGCTGGGCGGGCTGCGGGCCGAGGTCGCGATGGACTGGCTGCTGATCGACAAGCTTTGGCTGGCGCCGGTGGCGCGGGGCCGCGGCCGGGGGGCGGCGCTGCTGGCGGCGGCCGAAGCGGCGGCGCGGGCGCGGGGCGCGGTCGGCGCGCACTTGTACACCAGCAGTTTCCAGGCGCCGGGCTTCTACATCCGGCAAGGCTATCAGGAGATCGGCCGGCTTACCGGGCGCCCGGCTGGGCACGACCGAATGTGGTTCGCCAAGCGCTGGGGCTGATCGCATCGGGGCTTTCGGGGGCGAGTGTGCCCCGGCCCCAGTTGCCCTGGCCCCAGTCGCCCTGGCCCCAGTCGCCCTGGACCCAGTCGCCCTGGACCCAGTCGCCCTGGCACATGTTGCTGTGGCCCAGGATTGTCCGATCCCCGTGTGTCCGGTCTCCGTTGGCGCGGTCCCCGATAACCCGGTTGCCGTCCGCCTTGTTGCGGTCTGCCCGCCCGCCACCTTGCCGCCGGCCACCCTGCCGGCCGCCGTCGCCGAGGCCAGCCGCACCCGGCAGTCGGGTGGGCGTGCCGCGGGCGTCCAGGCTCCAGGGCCCGGCCCCTGCGAAGGTCAGGTAGAGAAAGACGAAGCTGTAGAGCGCCGCGAGTTCCCCGCCATTCTGCATCGGCCAAAGACCGCGCGGCGCGTATATCGAGAGATAGGTCGCGATGGCCGAGGCGCAGCAGATCAGCGCCACCGGCCGCGTCAGCAAGCCGACGAGCAGCAGCGCGCCGCCGATCAACTCGACCATGACCGAGGCCCCGAGTCCCGGGATCGGCGCGGGAAGCGGCCCCGACCCGCGCAAGGCGCCCAGGCCCGGCAGGCTGGCCAGGCCGTGCTGCAGCAGCATCGCGCCTGCGACCATGCGCAACAGGCTCTGCGCGAAGGGCGACCAGATGTCATCGACGCGGATGCCGTGCATGGCCTTCGCCCTTCCTGTCGCCGCCAAATCCTAGCAGCGCCCGGGTTAACGCCGCCTGAACGCCGCGGGCCCTGACAGCGCCTGGCAGGCGGCACCAGCCGCCCCCGACAGGCCGCCGGCAGGCCCCACGCTGCCGCCCACCACCGAAGATGGGCATTGCCGATGTTACGGGACCGACCCTACCGTTCTCGGCATGGCTGATCCAAATCCGCTCCGCGCCGCCGCCGTCCGCCTTTGTGAGGCCTTCCTGCCCGAGACCAGCAAGCGCGGCGAATACCTGCACTGGCGGCAGATCGGCTTCGATCATATCGCCAAGGACTACGGCCAGGGCTTTGGCACCACCTGCGGCTTCCTGCCGCTTTGGATGCTGTGGCGCCTGGGCTGCCGCGACAACACCCTGGTCAACCGCGCCGCGCCGAACGAAGGCCTGACCTATCGCATCGGCGAGAACATCTCGATCTTCTCGGCCAGGAAGCGCCCGTCCTGGATCCGCCTGGATTCGGAAATAGACACCCGCGCCGTCGCCAATGGCGGCGGCCCCAAGCCCGGGGACGCCTGCGTCATCCGCGGCGGCAACTGGAAGAACCCGCAGACCGGCGTGCGCGACCGCGACAGCGCCCATATCATGGTGCTGCTGGAGGTGCTGAAGGCGGACGGCAAGAAGATCCAGTGGCGCGTCGCCCAGACCGGGGTGAGCAACGACGCGCTGCAGCAGGGCGGCCAGATCACCACCCTGAACGCCGAATTGCGCGAGGGCGACACGCCCGAGGCGAACGGCACCCACAAGGGCCCGAACATCATCTTCGTGGCAAACATCCTGAACGAGGAGCCGAACTTTCCCCGCCGGCTGATCGGCTGGAGCACCCTCGAAAAGGTCGGACTGGGTGCCGTCCCCAAGGCCGCCTTCACCGACCTGTTCCAGGCCCGCCGGCTGGAGGCCGCCGAGAACAGCCCGGGCAAGATCATGGAATGGCTCGGCTGGTACCAGATCGCCGATCCGGGTGGCTTCGTGCCGCTGGCACCGAGCTTCCTGCTGCTCGACCGCGGGCATGAGGCGTATCGCCTGGCGAAGGTGAATGTCGGCCCCTACCTCTGCCAGGCCGCCGGGGTCTGGACCCGCAGCGGGGCAACGCTTCAGGTCCAGTGGGACGACGGCCGCCGGCAATCCTGGACGGTGCAGCGCCTGTTCACGCCCAAGGTGAAGACCGAGGGCACCCCGCTCTCGGCCAATACCGGCCTGTTGACCATGCTGCCCAAAGCGCCGGACGTGCTGCCGCTGAACTGGCGCTGACAGGGCGCCGGATCGGACGGCGCCCGGTCACGAGACGCTGGGCCGCCGCCGGATCACGGCAAGCAGGATTGGGCCGCCGCGAGGCTTGCCCCGGGCCGGGCGGGCACTATCCTCGGATGGCCTTTCCGGGACCCCCAGACATGTCGGCCACCGGCCTGCCGCCCTACGACGACCACAACATCTTTGCCCGCATCCTGCGTGGCGAGATCCCCTGCACGAAGGTCATGGAGGATGACGTCGCCCTGGCCTTCCGCGACATCAACCCCCAGGCGCCGGTGCATGTGCTGGTGATCCCGAAAGGGCGATGGTGCTCCTTCGCCGATTTCGCCGCCGGCGCGTCGGATGCCGAACAGGGGGCCTTCTGGCGGATGGTCGGCGCGGTCGCGCGCAGCGAGGGGCTGGAACCCGCGGGCTATCGCATCCTGTCCAACATGGGGCCGGAAGGCGGGCAGGAAGTGCCGCATTTCCACGTGCATGTGTTCGGCGGCCGGCCGCTCGGCCGGATGGTGCCAAGGCCCGCGGCTTGACCGACCCCGACCCCCGCCGCGCGCTGGACGCCGCCGGGCAATTGCCGGATGCCGAGTTGGATGTCGCGACCATCGCGCTGCACTTCGCCCGGATCGACGCGCCGGAGGCCGATTGGCGCGGTGCGCTGGACCACCTGACCGACATCGCCCACGCCGCGACGGCCGCCGCCGCCCAGAGCCTGGCCGCCGAAGGGGGCGATGCCGATTCGCGCCGAAAAGTGCTGGCGCAGGTCCTCCATGGCGACTTCGGCTATGCCGGCGATACCGAGACCTATGACGACCCGGCCAATGCCAACCTGCTCCGGGTGATCGAACGCCGGCGTGGCCTGCCGGTGGCGCTCGGGCTGCTGTGGATCCACGCCGCCGATGCGCTGGGCTGGCCGGCCCAGGGGCTGGATTTTCCTGGGCATTTCTACCTGGCGCTGGAAGGGGTCCGCGGCCAGGTGGTGGTCGATCCGTTCAACGGCGGGGCGGCGATGGACGCCCCCGCGCTGCGCGCCATGCTCAAGCGCGTGGAAGGCAGCCAGGCGGAGTTGCGGCCGAACATGCTGGCCCCGGTGGAGCGGCGATCGGTGCTGCTGCGGCTGCAGAACAACATCAAGATCCGCCGGTTGAAGCAGCCGGACATGGCGGGCGCGCTGGCCTGCTGCGAGGACATGCTGCGCCTGGCCCCCGATGAGGCCCCGCTGTGGCGGGAGGCCGGGCTGATGAACCAGCGGCTGGACCGGATCGGGGCCGCACTGACCTGCCTGGACCGGTTTCTGCGCCTGGTGCCGACGGGGGAGGCCGCGGAACGGGTGAAGGGGGTGATGGAGGAGTTGCGGCAGCGCTTGAACTGACCGGCTGTACCGGAAGCGTGTCGTTCCCACGCTGCCGCCATCACCGCAACCGCCGTCTTGGTGTCCAACCAGACCCAGACCCTGCACTTGGCCAGGGATGTCGCCTTTGCCCCCGGCGTGCGTGCGGTCACGATCCTGCGCGACGGGTCCTGCCGGGCTGGTGGGGCCGATCGATGCGCTCTGCGATGCTCTCCTGGGCGAAGCGCCGGCCGAACCCGGCCCAAGCGACCAGCCGGAGGCCTTTCGGTGCTGCGGCACTTGAGGGATGAAAACCTCTGCATCCGGCTTTTGCGCGACCGGCCGCATCTGTCGACGCCGGGGTGCGATGCCGCGGCGGCCCGCCCTGTCGAGGACCGCCGCGCGGTCGCCAGCCTGACATCGCGCCTGGTGGTGCTGGCCTTCGATGACCAGGCCGCAGCGCATGCAGGCCAGATCGCCGACGAACCGGGGCGACGCGGGCAGATGATCGGCGGTGATGACGGGCCATGCGCGCAGCCCGGGGTTGCTGATCGCCACCAGGAAGCGCTGCGATGTTCGACGGCCGGAGGGGTTGCGGACGGAGGATTGCCTGGTGGGGTGACGGGGCTTGGGACATGCAGCCACCCAGGCAAGCGGAACGTCTCTCAGGTGCGGCTTCCGCCAAAGAGGATTATCTTGCTATTTATGGGTAATTATGCCAAATGCTGGGCATGCCCAACCCCCACGCCCCCCGCCTCTGGTCCCCGCGCAGCGACCAGAGATGGCACGCGCTCATCCCCCGCTCCCCGGCCAGACGCCAAATCGGCGACCTGCGGCGCCGCATGGACGCCATCTTCCCGGTCGCCTGCGCCTCTACCCCCTGGAAGCACGCCCCCGAAGCCGCCCGCAAGCCTGACGCCGTCGCCCGTCGCCTGACCCGCGCTGGCCTGGCTGCTGGCGGCGCCACCCGGCCTCGCCCCCGACACCCCCTGCTGCAGATCCGCGACGTCATCTTCCGCGCCTGTCGCCGGGCCAACCGCATGCTGGGCGTGGCAATCATGGCCCTGGCCCGACGCCTGGGCCTGGTGTCGGCGCTGAACGGGCCGCCGGCCTGGATGCCCGACCCCGATATGTCCGAAACCCGCACAAGCCAGTTGGCGCCTGCGTTTGAACGCCGCGATGTCCCGCAGATGAAGCGCCTGAACTGGCCGCGGCGGAGCACCAGGGGGCGGCGAAACATCCCGCGCGCCATGCGCATGGTCTGGCCGTGATCGCCTCACCGAGGGGCGCCGTGCCGCCCGGGGCCCGCGGCGCGGCGGCTGCCAATGCGCCGCCTTCAGCGTTTGGGGGCAACACGCCGCCTTCAGCGATTGGGGGCAACACGCCGCCTTCAGCGGCAGGGCGCATCACGCCGCCTTCAGCGGCAGGGCGCAACACGCCGCCTTCAGCGGCAGGGGCCAAAGGCGATGCGTTCGACCATCGCCTCCACCCGCGTCCGCGTGTCATCGGCGTCGCAGCCGATCGCGATTTCCTGCAGCGGTGGCGGCGTGCCGCCGAAGGCCGCGGCCCATTCGGCCGGCAGGTCCACGCTTTCCTCGAACCAGGCGCCACGCGGCGCCCCGGCGGTGCGCAGGATGCGCACCTGGCCGAGGCCGGCCATCCAGGGGCTGGGGAAACGTGGCGGCTCCCGCCCCGTGCCGCCCCAGACGAACAGCAGCATGGCGCGCGGCAGGGTGTGGCTCGGCGTCTGCGCCTGGGCGACGGAATACTGCGTGCGTTGCCACAGGCTGACCCCGGGCGGCCAACCGGCAAAGCCGACGGCGATCGACAGCGCCCGGTCGTCGCCGCCGCGGCGCGTCAGGTCGGTACCCGGTGGCCCCGCCTCGACACGCCAGCGCCAGGACAGGCATGTCGCGGCACCAGCCAGCCGCCGGTACACGAAGCCGCCATGCCCGGCAGGCGCGTGGACGGAGACACCCCATTCCCCGCGCAGGGCGAATTGCGCAGCCCCGATGCCGGCGTATTCGGCGGCATACCAGCCGCCCCCCAGCGGCACAGGCGCCGCGGCGGCCGGGCGGGCGGCCAGGGCCATCCCCGCGACCATGCCCCGCCGTCCCAACGTGACCCCAGGCCCCATCCGGTCCACCCTGCCCCACCGCATCACAGGAAATTCTAACATGACCTTCATGTCTATCCCGGCCAGCGACGGCAGCGGCAGCTTCCAGGCCTATGTCGCCACGCCCAAGGCCCCGCGCGGCGGCACCGTGGTGCTGATCCAGGAAATCTTCGGGGTGAACCAGGCCATGCGCGCGCTGTGCGACTGGGTCGCCGACATGGGCTATTTCGCGGTGGCGCCCGACCTGTTCTGGCGGATCGAACCGGGGCTCGACCTGAACGACACGGTGCCGGCGGAACTCAGCCGCGCCTTCGAACTTTTCGGCACCTTCGACCAGGGCAAGGGGATCGAGGACCTCAAGGCCACCCTGGCCGCCGCCCGGAAGATCCCCGGGGCGAACGGCCGCGCCGGCACCATGGGCTTTTGCCTGGGCGGGCGGCTGGCCTTCATGATGGCGACCGACAGCGATGCCGACTGCAACATCTCCTACTATGGGGTGGGGCTGGAGGGGTTGCTGGGCACCCTGCCCCGCGTGCATGCCCCGCTGCTGCTGCACATCGCGCAGGCCGATGCCTTCGTGCCGCCCGAAGCCCAGGAAGCCATCCTGGCCGCGGTCGCCGGCCAGTCGATGATCACGGCACGGACCTACATTGGCGCCGACCACGCCTTTGCCCGGATCGGCAGCCCGGCGTGGAATGCGCTGGCTGCGACCATCGCCAACGGGCGGACCGCCGAGATGCTGGAGCGCAGCCTATAATCCGGCGCGACGCCTGGGCCGCCGATCCGTGCAGCGCCGCCGGGCGTGATGCTGGCCCGCGCCCGCCGGCAGTGCCGGGAGCCCAGGCGGGGGCCCAGGCAGGGGCCCAGGCGGGGGCCCAGGCGGGATTTTGGCGGGTCGGCGGGCCGGTCGGACGCTGGTCAGGAAAAATGAGAATTGCGGTAAGGATTGTTCAGGAATTTTGGATAGCGTGGCCGCATGAGCGACCCCTCCCCCGACTACGTCAGCGACGCACAGGCCCGGGTGCTTCGTGTGCTGGCGGATTTCCCCGGCTGGCATGTGCTGACCCGCCTGCAGGAAAGTCGGGCGCTGCAACCGGGCGACATGCGGGCCATCCCCTCGCTGATCGAACGGCGGCTGATCGAGCACCAGGCCAGGCGGGGCATGGTCGCCATCACGCCGGCTGGGCGCGAGATCGCGCGCCGATCAGAACCGGCCCTGGCGCGGCCGACCGGCTGAGGCCACCCGGCCGAACGGCGCCGCGAGCCTCAGCCCGGCCCGGCCAGCACGCGTTCCGGTCGCCCCGCCATCCAGGCCAGCACCGCCGCGTGGCTGCCGGCGTAGCGGGCCAGAAAGTTCTCCCGCGTGCGGCCGCCGACATGGCTGGTCAGCAGCGTGTTCGGCAGCAGGGTCAGCGGGTGACCGGGCGGCAGGGGCTCCGTCTCGAAGACATCCAGCCCCGCGCCACCCAGGCGCCCCTCGGCCAGGGCCGCGACCAGGGCCGCCTCCTGCACGATCGGGCCGCGGGCGGTGTTGATCAGCAGCGCGCCAGGCTTCATCGCGCCGATCTCAGCAGCGCCGATCAGGCCCTTCGTCGCGGGGCTGTAGCGGACGTGCAGGGTCAGCACGTCGGCCTTGGCCAGGAGTTCGGCCTGGTCCACGCGGGTTGCGCCGACTTCGGCGCAGCGTGCCTCGGTCAGGCTTGGGCTCCAGGCGATGACCTTCATGCCCATCGCGACCCCGATCCGGGCGACGCGACCGCCCAGGTCGCCCAGGCCCATGACGCCGAGCGTGCGCCCGGTCAGCCCTCGGCCAAGCCCTGCCCCCCAGCCGCCGGCGCGGATGCTGCGGTCCTCGGCCGGGATGTTCTTCACAAGGCCCAGGATCAGCCCCCAGGTCAGTTCAGCGGTGGCCGCGGAAAAGCCATAGGGCGTGCCGCAGACGGTCACCCCCGCGGCCGCCAGCGCCGCCAGGTCCAGGGCGGCGTTGTTCATGCCGTGGGTGACCAGCAGACGCAGCTCGGGCAGGCGGGCGACAAGGGCGGCGTCGAAACGGGTTTCCTCCCGCGCCGTCACCACCATGGCGCAGCCGGCGAGCACCCGGGCGGCCTCGTCCGGGCCGGACAGGCGGCCGTGCACTTCGGGGGCCAGCGCCGACCAGTCGGCGGCCTCCAGCGCCAGGCCCTGGTAGTCGTTGATGATTGCCAAGCGCATGGCCTACCCCAGCATCTCGAACACATCGCCCTCGGGCGCCCGGCCCATCACGTGCCGCTGGTGCCACAGGGCCCAGAACAGCAGGTGCCAGGCGGCCAGGCCCTCGTGCTTGGAACCGGCGGCGCGAAACAGCGGCAGGATGCGGTCGGGGCGGGCGATTTCGGCGACGCCGGGTTGGGCCGCGACCAGCGGTGCCAGGCGGTCGGCGGCCCGCGCGATCCAGGCGCCGACCGGCACGGTGAACCCCTGCTTGCTGGCGAAGGGCCGCGACCAGGGGGCGCGGGTTTCAAGCCAGCGCCGCAGCAGCCACTTGCCCACCCCCGCCTGGGTCTTCAGCGCGTCCGGCAGGCGGAAGGCGGCGGCGGCGACGCCGGGGTCGAGGAAGGGCGTCCGGCCCTCGACCGCGTGGGCCATCAGGCAGCGGTCGAGCTTCAGCAGCAGGTCATTCGGCAGCCAGTCGGCGACATCCAGCGCCTGGGCGGCTTGCAGCCGCGTGCGCCCGGGGGTCTGGGCCGCGGCCTCGGCCGTGGCGATCCCGTCGCGCCAGGCGGCGGGGCGTTCGCGCAGCACATCCACCCGGTCGAAGGCGCCACGCGCGCGCATCGCCTTGCCGCCCAGCCACCAGGGCCGCATGGCGGCGCGGTACCGGCCGTAGCCGCCGAAGATCTCGTCGCCGCCTTCGCCCGACAGCACCACCTTCACCTCGGCTGCCGCGCGGCGGGCCAGGAACCAGGTCGGGATGATGGCGTAGTCGGCAGCGGGGTCGTCCATGGCCGCGACGATGGCCGGCAGGTGGCGCCAGACCTCGGCCTCGGTCACGCTGACGGTGATGTGGCGCGCGCCGGCGCCGCGGGCTGCCGCGGCGGCGGGCTCGCGTTCATCGGGCGCCCTCGGAACGTCGAAGCCGGCGGTAAAAGCCAGCACCGGCTGTTCGTTAAGCCGCGCCATGGCAGCCAGGATGGCGGTGCTGTCGATGCCGCCCGACAGGAACAGCCCATAGGGCACGTCGCTGCGCTGGTGCAGGTCGACGCTTTCCATCAGCGCCTGGTCCAGGCGCGTCATCGCCTCGGCCTCGCCGACGGGTTCCGGCCCGCCTTCCGGCAGGGCCGCGCGATGCTGCCGGTCCACGATCGCGCCATCGGCGATGACCAGGGTTTCGCCCGGCAGCACGCGGCGTATGCCCGCAAAAATCGTCTCGGCGCCGGTGGTGAACTGGGCCTGCAGCAATTCGTCCCGCGCCTCGGCCCGCGGGTTCGCCGCGACCAACCCGGCCGCAATCAGTGCCTGGGGTTCGGAGGCGAAGGCGACGCCATCGGCGATCTCGGCCACATACAGCGGCTTGATGTCGAAGGGGTCGCGCGTCAGCACCACCTGGCGCGCGGCGCGGTCGTGGATCGCCAGCGCATACATCCCACGCAGCGCGTCGGCGAAGGCCAGGCCCTGACGCCGCCACAGGTGCAGCGGCGGTTCGCAATCGCTGCCGGTCGCACAGGCCAGCGCCCCGGCGGTGGTGAGTTCGCGGTAGTTGTAGACCTCGCCATTGCCGACCAGCGTGGTGCTGCCGGCGTGCAGCGGTTGGTCACCCGTGGCCAGGTCGATGATCGCAAGCCGGGTCTGGGTCAGGGCAATATTGCCGGCCATGTGGGTGCCCTGGCCGTCCGGGCCGCGATGCGCGAGCGCTGCGGCCAGGCGCGCGACCACGGCGGGGTCCGCCGCGGTTCCGTTGCGCAGAATGAGGCCGGCGATGCCGCACATGTCAGGAAAGGTTCCGCTGCCGCATCGCGGGACTGCCGCATGCGGGGCTCAGGCGCAAGGTGGGGCGATTTCGGCCAGCACCGCGCGCCAGCGGGCGAGCACCGGGGTTTGCGCGAAGTCGGCGGCGAAGGTTTCGCGCCCTGCGGCGCCCAGGGCCGCGGCGCGGGCCGGGTCGGCCAGCAGCCCGGCGATAGCGGCGGCGAGCGCCGCGGGGGCGTCCAGCGGCACCAGCAGCCCGTTGCGCCCGTCCTTGATCAATTCGCGCGGCCCGGCGGCGGCGGCGGCGATGACGGCGCGGCCGGCAGAAAACGCCTCCAGCACCACATTGCCGAGGGGTTCGTGGCGGGAGGGCACGATCAGCATCGCCGCCCCGGCCAGCAGCGCCGCGGTATCCTGCCGCCAGCCGAGGAAGGTGACGCGCCCCGCCACCCCGACTTGGGCGGCAAGGCGGGTCAGGGCCGCGCGTTCCGGCCCCTCGCCTGCGATGGACAGATACGCGCCGGGCACCAGTGCCAGCGCCCGGATCAGCACATCAAAGCCCTTGTTGCGATGCAGCCGGCCCATCGCCAGCAGCGGCCCCGGCAGGCTGGCCGGGGTGGCACCGGCAAGGTCCGGGGCGAAGTTCGGCAGGTAATGCGCCCGGGCGGCGGGCCAGCCTTCCGCCATCATCCAGCGCACCAGGTCACGGGTATTGCCGACCAGGTGGTCGCAACGGCGGTAGTACTTCAGGTCGTAATAGCCACCCAGCCGCCCCACCAGCGTCCAGTCCCCGCGCGGGCAGAAGCGCGCGGCGCGGTTCATCCAGGCGATGGTGACGGCGGGGCGGAAATCCCGCAGCGCGCGTTTCAGCCGCGGCCCGGTGGCAAAGTCCAGCAGCCCGCCAAAGCCCAGTTCCAGCGGCGGGACGCCGCCCGCGGCGAGGCGCGCGGCCCGTGCGGCATCGCGCCGGATGATGGGCAGCACATCATCCCCGGCCGCCGCCTGGGCCACTACCAGGCGTTCGAAGAACAATTCCGCCCCGCCCTGCGGCGCGCCCGCCATGACCTGCACGATCCGCATCAGCGGTGGCGGTCCGGTTCCAGCGTCGCCTTCAGGTAGGAGAGCAGCGGAAACAGCCCGGCGCAGAGCGCGATCAACAGCCCCCAGCCACCTTCCTTGTAGCCCTTGCGGCTGACGTAGCATTTGAACGTGCGGGAGACGACGCGCCGAACATTGGAAGCCAGCGACCCCACCTCGCCCGAAGCCAGCAGGTCCGCCGCCTTGGCGCTGCTGTAGCCATCGAGCCTGCGCAGCATGTCGGAGATATCGCGGTCCACCCGATGGATGATCGCCGCCCGCACCGCGCCAGGCCCAGGGTCGAGCCGCAAGCCTTCCGCCCCCGTCCAGTCCAGCCCGGGATGGACACGCTGCGCGCGCCAATGCTTGGCACCGCGGCGAAACAGGATGGGCTTCAGCGTGGTGCCGAAGCTGCCGCCCCAGCCGTGCAGGACCAGCCGGTCGCCCACGTAGTTGTCGATCGGCACGCGGTGGAAGGCCGCCTGGCTGGTGGCGATGGTGGCGCGGATCAGGGCGGCCAGCGCGGGGGGCACTTCCTCATCGGCATCGACCTCCAGCACCCAGTCGCCGGTGCAGGCGGCGATGCCGGCGTTGCGCCGTTCGCCTTCCAGCGGCCAGGCGCCTTCCAGCACGCGGGCGCCATGGGCCTGCGCGATGGCGGCCGAGGCATCGGTGCTGCGGTCGAGCACCACCAGGATCTCATCGGCGAAGCCCAGGGCCGCGAGGCAGCTGGGCAGGCGGCCGGCCTCGTCGCGCGCGACCACAAGGGCGGACAGGCGGGTCATGCCGGCACCGGGGCAGCCAGCAGCGCCTCGGCCGCCGCGATCACGCGGGCGACCGTCAGGCCGGTCATCGGCGCATGGCCGGGCGGGCCATCGGCCACGACCGCAGAACTGCGCGGGCCGAAGGGCGCGTATTCGAGCGCAGGGCTCATGCCGAACAGACCGAGCGTGGGCGCACCGGCCGCCGCGGCCAGGTGCATCAGCCCCGAGTCATTGCCGAGGTACAGCGCGGCCTGGGCCAGAACGGCCGCGACTTCCGGCAGGGCGAGCCGCCCCACCAGGTCGATCGCCCCCGGCAGCCCGGCCAGCACCGGGGTGGCCAGCGCGCGCTCCCCCGGCCCCGGGCCGCCGAGGACCGCGATGCGGGCCCCGGCCAGCGGGCCATCCGGGGCGGTGAGGCTTTGCGCCGCGGCGACAAAACGCTCGGCCGGCCAGACCTTTGGGTCCCAGTTGGCAGTGGGGCCGAGGGCGAGCAGCGGCCCCGTGCCCGCCAGCAGCGGCGCGACACGGGCGGCATCTGCCTCATCCCACCAGGCGACGGGGGCGATGTCCACGGCGGTCAGCCCAAGAGTCTCGGCGATATGCCCCATGCGATGCCCAGGGCGCCGGCCGCCGCGCATCACCGCGCGGCGCCGTGCCGGCACCATCCAGGCCATGGCCGAGCCGCGCAGGTCCACGACCAGATCCCACCAGCGCGGCGCGACCTTCGCCCAGAGCTGGGGCCAGTGCAGCGACCAGCGGCGCTTGGCGACGGCGATGGTGCGGACCCGCCCCGGCATGCGGGCGAAGACGCCCACCGCCGCTGGGCCGCAGGCGATGGTGATGCGGGCCGAAGGATGGCGCCGCAGCAGATGGTCCAGCAGGGCGGTGGAAAGCACCGCATCGCCGATCCGTGTCGAGGTGATGAACAGGATGCGCATGATCGCCGCGGGGTTTAGCATGGTGCCGTGCGATGCGCGCGGGGGGGTCGTTACGCCGCGCCCCGCGCAGGCGCCTGCGACACCGCGCTGCGCGGCCCCGGGGGGCTTGTGCCGCGCCACGCGCCGCCTCACGTCCCATCCATGACGCGCACCACACGCCTGCCCGACCGCACCATCCTGGCCGTCACCGGGGCGGATCGCGTGGCCTTCCTGCAAGGGCTGATTTCGGCCGATGTCGCAGCGCTCGCCCCGGGGGCTGCGGCCTGGGCCGCGCTGCTGACACCGCAAGGCAAGTGGATCGCGGATTTCTTCGTCCTCAACGACGACGCGCGCCTGCTGCTGGATGTCGAATCGGGCCAGGCCGCGATGATCGCGGCACGGCTGCTGCGCTTCCGGCTGCGGTCCCAGGTCGGCGTGGACCCCACGGGGCTTTCGGTCGTGGCCGGCTGGGACGGGCCTGCGCCGGACGGCCTGGGCTGGGCCGACCCGCGCCTGCCGCAGGCTGGCTTCCGCCTGCTCGGCGCCGAGGCGCCGGATGACTTCGCCGCATGGGATGCGCATCGCATCGCCCTCGGCCTGCCCGACGGCAGCCGGGACCTGGAGGCGGAAAGCTCGGTCCTGCTTGAGGCAGGCTTCGACGAATTGGGCGGCATTTCCTGGACCAAGGGCTGCTGGATGGGCCAGGAATTGACCGCGCGGACAAAGTACCGCGGCCTGCTGAAGCGCCGCCTGTGCCCCGTCACGCTGGACGGCCCGGCACCGCCGCGCGACACGCCGCTGCTGAATGCCGCAGGCGCCGAGGCCGGGCGCATGCGCTCGGCGACCACCGGCCTTGGCCTCGCACTGCTGCGCCTGGCGGCCATCGACGAAGCCCAGCCCCTGACGGCTGGGACCATCACCGCAACCCCGCAGCGACCCGCCTGGATGCGGCCGGCCGGCTGCTGATCCCGGCACGGACATGGGGGCGGCGGCCTGGGGAGGGCCGGAGCGCTCGGCCCTCAGGAACTCCCGGAACGGATGGATTGTGATGAAATGGCACCGTTCTGGGCCACCGTGCTGGAGCCGGTTCTGCATCGTCCACTCTTGAGCGCTGCGGCGTGGGAGCGGATGGCACCGCTGCTCCACGGCCTGAGCGCCAGGGCGTAGGTCCAAGCCGTGCCGTGGCTGGCACGGATGCGCTGGCCGTCGCCTGCCCGTGTGAACCCGTGCCGCGCCTCCTCCCGTCCCAGCGGCGATGACCTGATCGCGGTCGCGACGATCAGCCAGGGCTCGCCCGTCTTTGTCGTCAGTTCGCCGGCCAAGCCTATCCGCACGCCGGAGGAGTTGGCCGGCAAGACCATCGGGGTCCTCTCCGTCGCCGGCGCCACCGAAATCGTGCTGCTTGTCATGCTGCAGGCACGCGGCGTGGACCGCGCCCGCGTGGCGCGCCGAATTCGCCGAGATGCACAATGCCACATTGGCGCCGCTGATCCTGCGCCACGAGATGCAGTTCTGGCTGACCGCGGGACGTGTTCATCCTGGATGACCTGCCAAAAAACAGCGCCGGCAAGGTGCTGAAGCGGGACCTGGTGCTGCGCCTGCCCTGGGCCGCGCCAGGCAGGTCTTCCCTCAAAGTCGCGGCCCGGTTCCGGTCCCTGTCCTCCGCACGCCTCGGCCGACCGGTCAGCCAACCCCGCATGACCGGGCGGCCCTGCCGTGGCGCTGCCGCGGCGGTGGTGAGCATGCGGTTCCAGAACGAGAGCAGCGGCACGCAGAGCCTGGCTTCGGGGACGCCGCGGGTCTGCATACGCCGCCCTCATCACCAGCGACGTTCCACCAGGCGGCTAACCGGCCCGCAGCATCGCCTGGGTTGGTGCGTCCGTGGCGCAGGCGGCGGCCAGGGCCAGGAAGTCCTGTGCATGCGCGGTCGCGAGGTGCGCGGCGGCCGCCTCGGCGTCGGCCCAGGCCGCGAGTGTCGTCACTTCCCCAGGCCGGGTTGCCGAGACGTAGAGGTCGTAGTCGAGACAGCCTGGCGCGGACCGCGTCGCGGCGACGGCGCTGGGGATGGCCTGCATCAGCCGCAGCCAGCATTCCGGGCGCAGGCGCAGCCTGGTGACGACATGGATGATGGTGGGCGGTGGCGGCGTCTCGTCGCGCATGTCTGGGCCGGTCCTTTTGCCGACGCGTCGATCACGCCCGCGTGATCCATACGCAACGCGAAGGCTTTCGGATGCGTGTGCAATCCGATCACGAAAGCGCGAGCAGACCCGGGCCCGATGGCCTGGCGGCCTTGGCGACCAGCGCCGCCGGCGTGGTCCAGCCCGGGCTTACGCTGCGCCAGCGCAGCAGGCATGGCCCGGCCGGCGCCCGCGAAAGGCCGCGGCTGCCCACCGTCGGTCCAGCCCCAAGCCGCATCCCACCCCACGCCGAACCATGCCATGCTGGCCCCGTGCGCCAACGCCCCCTCGACATCACCCCCGACCTCATGCTGCGCGCCTATCGCGCCGGCATCTTCCCGATGGCCGAGGCACGGGACGCCAACCGCCTGCATTGGCTCGACCCGGACCCGCGCGGTGTCCTGCCGCTCGATGCCTTCCACCTGCCGCGGCGGCTGATGCGCACCGTGCTGCACGGTCCTTTCAGCGTAACCGCCGACGCCGATTTCGCCGGCGTCATCGGGGGCTGCGCCGCCCCCGCGCCCGGCCGCGAAGGCACCTGGATCAATGCCGAGATCGAAAGCCTGTTCCGCGCCCTGCACCGGATGGGCCATGCCCATTCCATCGAGGTCCGGCAGGACGGCCACCTGGTCGGCGGGCTCTATGGCGTGCGCGTCGGCGCGGCGTTCTTCGGCGAAAGCATGTTCAGCCGCGCCCGCGATGCCTCCAAGGTGGCATTGGTGCATCTGGTCGCGCGGCTGCGCCTGGGCGGGGCCGTGCTGCTGGACACGCAATTCCTGACCGGCCACCTGGCGCAGTTCGGCGCGCTGGAAATGCCGCGCACCGACTACAAGGCGCTGCTGGCCCGGGCCGTGGACCTGCCGCTGGACTGGATCGCCGTGCCGGACCCCGCCCTGCTGGAGGCCGCGATCCGGGACCTGCGCCCGGGTGCCGGGGCCGGCTGACCGCGCCTCAGAACTCGACTTCCAGTTCCTCGATCTCCTCCGGCTCCCCCAGGGCATCGGCGACCCATTCGGCCATGTCGGGCCAGGCCATGATGGTGCCGCAGAAGGCCTGGCAGGGGGCGTCGAGGCTGACGTCATAGGTCAGGAACCGGGTCACCACCGGGGCGTACATGGCGTCCGCGATGCTGGGCCGCGCGCCGAACAGCCAGGGGCCGCCGTGCAGGCTGAGGCAGTTGCGCCACATCTCGGTGATGCGGCCGATGTCGGCCTGCGCCCCGGACCAGATCGGAAAGCCCGGGCGGCTCGCCTTGAGGTTCATCGGCAGCGAGGCGCGCAGCGCGGTGAAGCCCGAATGCATCTCGCCCGCCAACGACCGGCAATGCGCCCGCTGCGTGCGGTCGCGCGGCAGCATATGCGCATCGGGGAAGGTTTCGTTCAGGTATTCGGCGATGGCCAGCGTGTCCCAGACCCGCAGGCCGCCGTGCTCCAGCCGGGGAATCCGGATCGAGGACGCCCGCAGCAGAAGTTCGTTGCGCGCATCGGGGTCGTCGGTCGCCACGGCCTCGGTGCTGAAGGCCAGCCCCGACAGCCGCGCCAGCAGGAAGCCGCGCAGCGACCAGGAGGAATAGTTCCGGCTGCTGATCAGCAGCCTTGCCTGCGTTGTGTGCGCCTTTGGCATGCGATTACCCTGGTTTGTCGTCTCTCGGCCTATAGCGCAGTCCGATCCGAAGCGGCCATGCCGTTGCCCGGCATGCGGGCAGGCCTTTAGGGAAACGCTTGACGAACGCATCGATCCAAGTCGTCATCCGCCTACGATGTATGCAATGTACCAGGCGCAAGCCGACCTCCTTGAGCCAATCCGCACCATGGCGCGCGGCGCCGCCGGCATGATCACGGCACTCGATCGCGGGCCGGCCACGCCCTGGCCGATGCCGGGCTGGGCGCTGCGCCGCACCGCCGCGGCGCTGGACATCTTTGCCACCGCCACGCCGACCCACCGGCGGCCGCCCTTCGGCATCGCCCATGTGCGTTCGGGCAACGGCACGCTGGCGGTGCGGGAAGAAGCGGCCTTCGCCACCCCCTTCGGCACGCTGCTGCACTTCGTGAAGGACGACGCCCCGCCACAGCCCAAGGTGCTGATCGCAGCCCCGATGTCGGGCCATTTCGCCACCCTGCTGCGCGCCACCGTGCAGACCATGCTGGCCGACCACGACGTCTACATCACCGACTGGCACAATGCCCGCGACGTGCCACCGGGTGCCGGCCGATTCGGCTTTGACGAATACACCGCCCATATCATCCGCTTCGTCGAGGAAATGGGCCCCGGCGCCCATGTCGTGGCGGTCTGCCAGCCCGCGGTCGCCGTGCTCGCCGCCTGCGCCCTGATGGCCGAGGACGACAACCCCGCCGCGCCGCGCAGCGCGACCCTGATGGCGGGCCCCATCGACACCCGCGTCAGCCCGACCAAGGTGAACGAACTCGCCCAGTCCAAGCCGATCGACTGGTTCCAGCGGCATCTGATCGCGACCGTGCCCTGGCGGCTGCCGGGCGGCGGGCGCCGGGTCTATCCGGGCACCACGCAGCTGACCGCCTTCCTGTCGATGAACCTCGACCGGCACAGGACAGCCTATCGCGACCAGTTCCGCCACCTGGTCGATGGCAATGCCGATGGCATCGCCGCCCACCGCAGGTTCTACGACGAATACCTGGCGGTGATGGACCTGCCGGCCGAGTTCTTCATCGAGACGGTGCAGCGGGTGTTCCAGGACCATGACCTGCCGATGGGCCGCATGATGTGGCGTGGCCGCCAGGTGAACCCCGGCGCCATCCGCCGCACGGCGATGATGACGGTCGAAGGCGAGCGCGACGACATCTGCGCCATCGGCCAGACCATGGCGGCACTCGACCTCTGCACCGGGCTGAAGCCCCGGCAGAAGCGGCATTACCTGCAGACCGGAGTCGGCCATTACGGCGTGTTCAGCGGCCGCCGCTGGAACCAGGACATCTACCCCCAGGTGCGCGACTTCATCGCGATGAACGCGATCGTGCCGGAGGTTGGCGCGCGGCGCTGACGCCACAGGCCCACCGGCCACAGGCCACAGGCCACAGGCCACAGGCCACAGGCCACCGGCCTCCCGCTTGCCCTGACCGCGCCACCCCGCGACACTAGGGGTCATGGACTCCCACCGCTTCGACGTCATCGTGATCGGGGCCGGCATCGCCGGCGCCACCACCGCAGCCCAGCTCTCCGAGCACCTTCGCGTCGGCCTTGTGGAAATGGAGGACACGCCGGGCTTCCACACCACCGGCCGCTCCGCCGCGATCTGGATGCTGAACTACGGCCCGCCCGACGTGCGGCTGCTGACCGGCGCCAGCCGCGCCTTCTTCGAATCCCCGCCCGAGGGGTTTTGCGACGTGCCGCTGGTGCAGAAGCGGCCCGTGGTCCACCTGGCGACACCCGGCGAGGAAGCGGCGCTGGCCCAGAAGATCGCGCTCAGCGAGGGCACCATCACCCCGATCGACGTGGCGGCGGTGCGCGCGATGGCGCCCGGGCTGCGCGAAGGCTATGCGGTGGCGGCCGCAATCGAGCCCGACTGTTTCGACATGGATGTCGCCGCCCTGCACCAGGGCTACCTGAAACTGCTGCGCGCCCGCGGCGGTGAAATGGGCCTGCGCAACCGCGCCGGGCGTATCTGGAAGAATGGCGCCATGTGGCGGGTGGTCACCGCCACGGGCGAAATCCTCGGCGCCGCCTGCATCGTCAACGCCGCCGGGGCCTGGGGGGATGAGGTGGCGCAAATGGCGGGCGTCGCCCCGCTCGGCCTGCAGCCCAAGCGGCGCACCGCCATCGTGATCGACCCGGCCCCCCACAAGGTCGCCGACTGGCCATTGCTGGGCGATGTCGCCCACACCTGGTACGCCCGGCCCGAGGCACGGACGAAGCTCATGGTCAGCCCGGCTGATGAGACCGACAGTACGGCGACCGACGCGCAGCCCGATGAACTCGACGTCGCGATCACCGCCGACCGCTTCCAGCAGGCCTTCGACATCGAAATCCGACGCATCGAACATTCCTGGGCGGGCCTGCGGACCTTCACCCCCGACCGGTCCTTTGCCCTTGGCGAGGATGAGGACCACCCCGGCTTCTACTGGTGCGTGGGCCAAGGCGGCTATGGCATCCAGACCGCGCCGGCCGCGGGGCGGCTGCTGTCGGGGCTGATACGCGGCGAGGTGCCGCGCCCGCTTCGGCGCATCGCCCCCATGGTGGACCCCATGCGGTTCCGCGACGAATGACCGCCCT
>JBBQHE010000013.1:0-33530 GCA_038323655.1 Acetobacterales bacterium
GGGCCGCGCAGGGCGCGCCCTTGATCAAGGGCGGTCACTGCCCCTCCCTCGCCTTGGGCAAGAAATCGATGTGGGTCCAGGGGCCTCAGGCTCCTGGTGGGGGGAGTTTGAGGGGGGCGAAGCCCCTCTCAAGGCGCCACGCCCCGCCTGCGCCTGCTACCCGCGCCTTGCCGCCCGCGCCTCCGCCACGGTGATGATCACCGCCCCCGCCAGAATCACTGCGGCGCCCGCCCAGGCCGTCGCATCCGGCACCTGCCCCCAGATCAGCCAGCCAAACACCGCGACCACCGGCAGCCGCAGGTATTGCAGTGGGGCAACGGCACTGGCCTCGCCCGCCCGAAAGGCCTCGGTCAGCAGCCAGATGATGCCGGGCGCCACGCAACCGAAGCCGACCAACAGCAGCACGTCCCCGATGTTCAGCGGCTGCCAGAACCAGATGGCGAAGGGCAGCGTGCCCACCGTCGTGACCAGCGCCACCCAGGCGACGACGGTGGTGGTGCGTTCGGTGCGCGTGAGCATGCGCGAGGTCAGGGTGATGCCACACCAGGCGATGGCCGAACCGATGGCCAGCGCGGCGCCGATGGGATCGATCCCCGTCCCCGGCCGCAGCATGACCGCAACCCCGGCCAGGCCCAGCAGCGTGCCGGCCCAGCGCGCCGCCCCCACCCGTTCCCCAAGCAAGGGCCCCGCCAGCAGCGTCGTGAACATCACATTGGTGAAGGTCAGCACCGTGCCCGTGGCGGGGTCGAGGTAGGCGAAGCAAAGGTAATACATCCCCCAACAGGTCAGCGACGACAGGCCGCGGAACAGGTGCATCGCGTGGCGGTGCGTCGCGAAGATGCCGACGCCGGTGGTCACCAGCGCCGGCACCAGCCAGACGAACTGCCCTGCGCTGCGCGCCATGACCTGGGTCGCGACGGGGATGCCGCGATCGGTCATCCAGCGTATGGCCAGCACCTCGATGGCGAAGATGATGGCGGCCAGGCTCATCAGCGCCATGCCGCGCAAATTGCCTGGCAGCCGCCCGAAGGCCGCTGTCAGCGCGGTCACAGCCCGGCCAGCAACCCTGCCAGCAGCCGCGCCCGCGGTACCAGGCTGTCCAGCCGGATGTGCTCATCCAGCGTGTGATAGCCGGCGCCGAGTACGCCCAAGCCGTCCAGCGTGGGCACGCCCATCGCGCCGGTAAAATTGCCGTCCGATCCGCCGCCGGCGCTGGCATGCGGTAGCGCATGACCCAGGCGTTTGGCCAGGTCCTCGGCCCGCCCATGCAACCAGCGGGTGCCGGCGCCCGCCTCCCACACCGGGCGGGTGACGCCGCGGGTGACGGTCAGCGCCACGCCTTCGGTGCCGCTGGTCAGTTCCAGCATGGCGGTGACGGCGGCGTCCAGATCCGGCTGGCGGCGGGCCATGCTCAGCGCCTCGGCCGTGCAGGTGGTCGCGACGCAATTCACCCAGGTGCCGCCCTGGATGACGCCCACCGAGAAACTCGCCGCCTCGGTCGTCATGGCATCGATCAACGGCACCAGGCGGCACATTTCGCGGATCGCGCTGCGCCCGTCGCCCGGGGTGTTGCCGGCATGGCTCGGGCGGCCGGTGGTCAGGAGGTTGAAACGCGCGATGGCGTAGCGCCCGGACACGACGCCCCCCATGGCCGACACGCCCAGCGGCCGCGCCGGTTCGGGCACCAGCACGGCGGCATGGGCCGCGGCCTCGGCCTCGATGATCGCGCGGGTGGAGGGGCTGCCGATTTCCTCATCCCCGGTCAGCAGGATCGTCACCGGCAGGCGGGTCGGTATGCCGGCTTCCGCCAGCGCCAACAGGGCAGCGACGGCAAGCCAGTTGCCGCCCTTCATGTCGCAGATGCCGGGGCCCCAGGCGCGGGTCCCGTCGCTGCGGAACGGCAGCGCGGCCAGCGTGCCGACGGGGTGCACCGTGTCCAGATGCGCCATCACCAGCAGCCCCGGCACCTGGCCGCGGTCGGGATGCGGCAGGGCGATGCGCCGCGTATCGGCGAGACCCAGCGTGCCGGGAAAGCGGGTCACCTCGCCGCCCAGGGGGGCGAGGTCCGCGACGGCCAGATCAAGCATGCGGTTCACCGCCGCCGCATCGAAGGTCGGGCTTTCGCAGAGCACCCAGGGCCGCAGCCCTTCGAGCAAGGCTTCGGTGGAGAAAGGCAGCGCCAGCGCGGCGTCGGTGGTGTCCATATCCGCACCCTGACCGCGCCACGCCTGCGCGTCCACACCCCCTTGCGAAGGCGCCGCGCCGGCGTGACAGTCCTGCGTCACCGCGCCGGAACGCCCGCCATGAACGCCAGCCTTCCTCCCCGCCGCTTCACCCACCCCGACCTGCCCTGGGCCACCCGCAAGCTCGGCACGCACATCGAAGGCATTGACCTGGAAGCCTGTTCGGATGCCGATTTCGCCGGCATCGAAACCGCGCTGCTGACCCATTCGGTCATCGTACTGCCCGACCAGGACCTGTCGGTACCGGGACAGGTGCGTTTCACCGAACGTTTTGGCCAGCCGGAAATCAGCCTCTACACCGAATTCACCCATCCCGAGTTCCCGGCCCTGCTGACGCTGTCCAACGTCAAGCGCGACGGAAAGGCGGTCGGCGCGGCCCGCGTCGGCAAGCATTGGCACACCGACTTCTCCTTCATGGAGAACTGCGGCTACGCCACCATCCTTTACGGCATCGAGGTGACGCCGGAGGGCGGCGAGACCGCCTTCGCCGACATGTATGCCGCTTATGACGCGCTGGATGACGCGATGAAGGCGCGGATCGAGGGCATGGACGTGCTGCATTCCTACCGGCTGCGCTATCGCCTCGGCGGGATGTCGGCGGAAAAACTCGCCCGCACGCCGGATGTGGTGCATCCGCTGGTCCGCACCCATCCGCAGACCGGGCGACGCTGCCTGTTCCTCGGCTGCACGGAGAGCGCCTTCGCCATGGGCATGGAACTGGAGGAAGGCCAGCGCTTCATGCGCGAACTGATCGCCTTCGCGATCCAGGACCGCTTCCTGCACCTGCACCGCTGGACGCCGCGGGATGTGCTGATCTGGGACAACCGGGCGCTGATGCATTCGGCCATGCCGTTTGACGAGGACAAGTACGGGCGCATCCTGAACCGAACCTCGACGATCGGCGACCGGCCATTTTGATACCTGGCTGCATCCGGCCAGCGTCGCTGCGCGTATCGCCATGCCGGCCAAGCTTTGGGGGCCTGCGTGACACCTTTCCGGAAATGCCTGCTGACCGCGGCGGTGCTGACGCCACTTCTGATGGGCTGTGGCGCGGCGGCGGCCGGGGCTGCTGAGCATTACGGCACCTGGCCGCTGCTGCAACCGCTGTTCCCAAGCACCGGGGGCGCCGGGATCATGATCGGGGAATACGACCCGGTGATCTACGGCGACCGTTGCGTGACCGCCTTCACGGCGATCGAGCCGAACGGCACTGTCCATCGCAACAGCGTGGCCTTCGAAGCTGTGCCGGCCCAGGGCGGCATCCTCTGCACCAACGGGCGCTGGCGCTCGGCAGATGGGTTGGCTGCGGGGACGACACCGTCTCGCGTGTTCCTGCGCAACGGGGGGACGCGCGGGTCGCCGCCCTGACACGTCGAAATCACGCAACCGTGCCCCGCCGGACCTAGGGTCGTGGTATAAGTTTCGCGAAATGATGCGCAGGAGGCGAGCAGATGAGCGGGCAACTACCGAGAATTCCGGCCTATAGATTCCAGCAGGTACTGCTGGACGTGTGCAAGGCCGGTGCCGGGCCGATGCTGTCACTCAACCCGATCATGGCCGGCGTGTTGCAGCAGAAGACGCCGGTGGGTGGCAGCGGGCCGATCGATGCCATCACCCAGCAGGTGCTTCTGACCGCGCTGATGTCGGTTAAGAGCAAGCAGCCGGCCGTTTCGCGCGAACCGAAACTCGGCCCGGTGACGCTGGATTCGCTGCTGACGACGAAGATCGCGGTGTTCAACGCAAAAACCGCGGCCGAGCAGATCGACTTCATCAGCGAGATCTGGAAAAGGCTGGTCGATTCGGTCATCCCCACGGTCCAGGCGCAAGCCATGGTGGACCGCGCGGGCGGCGTTGCGGACATGATCGAACCGCTGCCGAGTTCCCTCGCCCCCGCCAATCCGAATGTATCGCCGGTCACCTTGACCCGCCGCTCGGCCGACAACGCCTGGACGAAGTTCTCCTTCGGCTTTCGCGTCGAAGGCGGCAAGAAAGCCGATGGCGACGACATGCCACGCATCATACGCGACGGGGTGCAGCCGCTGTTCATCAACCGCGGCCTGCTGCGGGCGGTGCGCCAGATGGCCGTCGACGGCACGCATGTGGAGCAGTTGGACCGCGCGTTCATCTGGTGGGAAAACCGCGACATCCTGAATGAGAGCGCGACCTGCGTCGCACGCAGCCTGTTCGGCGCCACCGCCTTTCCGGAACGGGAAACGGATTCGGCAGGTGGGCCGGGCGCGGTGCAGTACCACTACCTGCTTGCCTTGCAGTGCCGGAACCTCAACGGCTGCGATACCGAACAGTGGCAGCTGGACAAGAACAACGACAGCAACTGGCGACCGGGCGAAAAGGCCTTCCTTGGCATTCCCTACACGCGTGTCCTTGCCTGGACCAAACTGCTGCGCCGCCCGAACGCGACAGGCAGCGGCTGGTCCTTCAGGTTCCCCGAAACGCGCTGGAACTGGTGCAACGTGCCGGACGACCAGGGCGAAGCCTACCTGAAGGCGGAGTTGTCGGCCTGGTCCGCCAACATCTGGTATGACGTGCCGGGCAAGTACGACTTCGCCAAGTGACGCCATGCCCGCGCGGTTGCTTGCCGCGCGCTTCCCTCCAGAGGCTGGCGGCGACCGCTGATCGTGCGGCCGGGCCGCGGGCGCGCGACATGGATGCGCGCGCCAGGCCTGCCGCAGGCCGCGGCTTCCGTAGCTTTGACAGGACAGGAACTTGCCGGCTGGAAACCTGTTCGGATGCCGATTTCGCCCGCATCGAAACCGCGCTGCTGACCCATTCGGTCATCGTACTGCCCGTCCAGGACCTGTCGGTACCGGGACAGGTGCGTTTCTCCGAACGTTTTGGCCAGCCGGACATCAGCCTCTTCACCGAATTCACCCATCCCGAGTTCCCGGCCCGGGCGCATCCTGAACCGCACCTCGACGATCGGCGACCGGCCTTTTTGAACGACGCCTGCATCCAGCCGCGCCGCCGCCCCGTATCCCCGCAGCCCCGCCATGCCGGCGCGGCCCTTGGGGATCGTGCATGTCGCCTTTTGAAAAGCTCCTGGTCACCGCCGCCGTGATCGCACCTTTCCTCACCGGCCTCGGGTACGGGGTCGCGGCGGCGGAGCAGGAGGATTATGGCGCCTGGCCGCTGTTGCAACCGCTCTTTCCCAGCACCGGGGGCGGCGGGATCATGATCGGCAACTACGACCCGGTGATCTACGGCGACCGCTGCGTGACCGCCTTCACGGCGATCGAGCCTGATGGGACAACCCATCGCAACACCGTGGCCTTCGAAGCCGTGCCGGCCCAGGGCGGCGTCCTTTGCACCAACGGGCGCTGGCGCTCGGCCGATGGTTCGGCTGCGGGCACGACGCCGTTTCGCGTGTTCCTGCGCGACGGGGTGAAGCGCGGGTCGCCGCCTTAACCAAAGATTCGCGCCGATCCGGCAAAGCCTCGTTTCGACACCGGCATTGGATGGGCTTCGGATGCGTTTCACACTTGGCCTGCGCCAGCAGGTCGCTCTTCTCGCCGGCATCGGCCTCGTCGGCCTTGTCCTGGTCGGTGGCATCGCGCTGGTCGGCCAGCACCACCAGGGCCGGGCGACCGCGGCGGCGGGTCGCGCCGCTGACATGGCGGCGCGGTTGGGCAGCCTGCAGACCGACCTGCGCGAACTGGCACGGATCGAAAGCGGCTTCCTGCGCCAGCCGAGCGAGGCCCTGGCCACGCGCCAGCGCGAAACCACCACGTCGCTGCGCGGGCAACTGGAAGCCTTCCGGCCGCTGCTTGCCGCGGCCGGCCTGGACACGGAAGCAACGGACCTGGCACAGGCGCTCGGGTTGCAGGAGGAGACATTCTCGGCCGCCGCCGCCCTGCGGCGCGAGGCTGGTTTCGACGAAACGACCGGGCTGCAGGGCGCCCTGCGCAACAGCGTGCGGGATGTGGAGCGCCGGCTGAACGGGGTGGCGGACCTGCGCCTGACGGTGCTGATGCTGATGATGCGCCGTCATGAGAAGGATTTCATCGCCCGGGGCGAGGCGCGCTACATCGCCGAACTGCGCCGGCGCGTGCGCGAATTTGGCGCAGCCCTGCCCCTGGCGGGCCTGGAGCCGGAGGCACAGACCGCCATCGCCGGGCTGATGGCTGGCTACGAGCGGGACTTTCTGGCCTTTGCCGAGGTCGAGACGCAGCGTGCCGAGGCGTTGGTGGCGCTGGACGGCGCAACCGCCTGGCTCACCGGTCCGATCGATGCGCTGATCGACGGCGCCGCGCGCGCCGCCGACGCCGCCCACGCCGAGGGCAATGCGATCCTTGCCGCCATCAGGACCTGGCTGTCCTGGGGCATTGGCCTGGTCGGGCTGAGTGTCGGGCTGATCGGCTGGGCCGTCGCACGCAGCATCGGGCGGCACCTGGGTGCGGTAACCGGCGCCATGACGGCGCTGGCCGCCGGCGACCTAGACCGGACCATTCCGGGCGCTGGCCGGCGCGATGAAACCGGCGCGCTGGCCGCCGCCATGACGGTGTTTCAGGAAAATGGGCGCCTGGCCAAGCGGCTGGCGGAAGAGGTCGCAGCCGAACGCCGCACGGCCGAAGCGACGCGGACAGCATCGCTGCGGGCCATGGCTGACCGGGTCGAGAGCGAGGCCGGTGGCGCCGTGCAGCGGGTGGACGTCATCATGGGTCGTATGGCGGGGGCGGCGGAGGTGATGGCGACATCGGCCGAATCCGTCGCGCGCGAAAGCGGGTCGGTCGCCAGCGCATCGACCGAGGCGCTGCAGGATGCGCAGGCGGTTGCTTCGGCGGCAGAGCAACTCTCCGCATCGGTCCGCGAAATCGCGGGCCAGGTCGCCAATGCGGCGGCGGTGACGCAGCGCGCCGTCGGCCTCGGCCACGATGGCCGCAGCCGGATCGACGCCCTGCAGATCGCGGTCGGCAAGATCGGTGATGTGTCGCGGCTGATCGCCGGCATCGCCGGGCAGACCAACCTGCTGGCGCTGAACGCCACGATCGAGGCCGCGCGCGCCGGCGAAGCAGGCAAGGGCTTCGCGGTGGTCGCGAGCGAGGTCAAGACCCTGGCCGCCCAGACCGCGCGCGCAACCGAGGACATCACCGCCCAGATCGCCGCGGTCGATGGTGCGACGCAGGCGGCGGTGGCGGCGGTGGCCGGCATCGCGGCCTCGGTCGCCGAGATCGACCAGGTGGCCAGCGCCATCGCCGCAGCGGTGGAACAGCAATCGGCAGCGACCCGGGAGATCGCCCGAACCGTCGCGCAATCGGCCGACCGGGCGCGCGAAGTCACCGACCGCATTGCCAAGGTCTCTGGCGAAACAGGGCTTACGGGGGAGCGGGCTGCCGAAATGCGGGAGGGTGCTGTGGAAGCGCGGGCCGCCGTGGCGGCCCTGCGCGCGGCCATCGTGCGCACCGTGCGCGGCGCGGCCCCGGAAGTCGACCGGCGCGAGGAGACCCGACACGCGCTGCGCCTGCCCGCGCGCCTGGCGGTTGCCGGCCAGGCGGAGGCAGAGGCGATGCTGCACGACATCAGTATGACAGGGGCTGCGCTGCGTGGCGCTTCGGCGCCACGGGGCGCGCGCGTGACATTGCGCGTCCCTGGCCTGCTCGGCGGCGGCCTGCCATCTGAGGTACTGGCCGAGGACGCCGGGCTGCTGCGGCTGCGCTTCGACCTGGACGCGGGGCTGCGCGCGTCGCTGCGGGCCGCGCTGGACCAGCAGGCCGTCGCCGCCTGACCGGCGGCTACCTGCCCTGCATGGCCCGCAGCGCGGCATCGCGCGTGGCGGTCAGTGCGGCCAGGGTCAACCCGGCCTGCTTCACCGCCGCGGCTTCGCTGGTATCGACATCCGCCAGCTGTTCCTCGGCATCCGCGACACCGGCGGTGACCTGTTCGAGCAACTCGCCCAGGCGTTCGCTGATCTCGGCAGCATCGGCATCGGGTGCCGCGCGCCATTCGGCGACGATGGCCTCGACCTCGCGCGCCATCCGCGCCGGTTGCACGGCGCGCGCCGCCATGGCGAGCAACCGGTGCAGCGCCGCATCCACGGGGCGGAGGCGGATTTGTCCACGCGCGGCCATGGGGCGGCCCTCCTGAGATCAGCCGCCTGTCTACGCCTTTCGCGTTTTGTTCTCAAGCGCCACGGTCAGTAGCGCTTATAGGACAGGAACTTGCCGGTCATGATGATCTTCACCCGGTCGCCCTTCTGGTCCGGCTGGCGTTCCAGGGTCATGTCGTAGTCGATGGCGGACATGATGCCATCGCCAAACTCCTCATGGATCATCTCCTTCCACGAGGTGCCATAGACCAGCACCAGTTCGTAGAAGCGATAGATCAACGGATCGGTCGGCGGCATGGGCTGCGCGCCGCGATAGGGAATTTCACAGAGGGTGGCCGCCTCCTCCTCATCCAGCCCCAGCATATCGGCGATGCCGGCGGCGTGGTGCGGTTCGGCGCTCATCTGGCCCATGCAGAGCGCGCAGGTCCAGACCGGCGACATGCCGATCCGGGCAGCGATCTCGGTCCACTTCAGCCCCTCCGCCTTCTTGATCTTCAGGATTTTTTGGCCGAGGGCGGTCTTGGCGTCGTTCATCTTCGTTTCCTCTACAGCCGCAGTTCGGGCACCGCGCGCGGCGACCAGTTGGCGGGGGGTTGGTCGGCCCGGAAGGCCTTGGACCGGGTGATCAGGAAATCCAGCACATGTTCGCGCAAAGGGTGGTAGCCCGGCATGTGATGCAGGTTCGCCCGCGTGCGCGGCTTGGGTAGGGTGTTCACCACAACCTCGGCGATGCGGGCGCCAGGCCCGTTGCTCATCAGCAGGATGCGGTCGGCGAGCAGGATCGCCTCATCCACGTCATGGGTGATCATGAAGGCGGTCTGGTCGGTTTCGGTAACCAGGCGCGCCACCTCCTCCTGCAAGGCGCCGCGGGTCAGCGCATCCAGCGCCGAAAACGGCTCGTCCATCAGCAGCATCTTTGGCGCCAGCGACAGGGCGCGGGCGATGCCGACGCGCTGCTTCATGCCGCCCGAGAGTTCGGAGGGTTTTTTATCCGCCGCATGGGCGAGGCCAACTTTCGTCAGGGCGGCGCGCGCGGCCTCCAGGCATTGCGCCTTCGACCATCCGGGATGCCGGCAGGATTGCGCGAAGGCGACGTTTTGCGCCGCGGTCAGCCATGGCAGCAAGGCGTGGGACTGGAAGATGACGGCGCGATCCAGCGACGGCCCGGCCAACTCCTTCCCGTCCATGATGCAGACGCCGGAATCCGGCGGCTCCAACCCCGCCAGGATGTTCAGGATGGTGGTCTTGCCGCAACCGGAATGCCCGACCAGGCAAACGAATTCGCCGCGGTCGATGCCGAACCAGGCGTCTTCGAAGATGGTGGTCGCGCCATAACGCCGGGCGATGCCCTCGACCGTGACGAAAGGCTTTTCGACAGATCTTGCCGGCAGGGGGGGCGTCATTCCCGCCACCCCACCCGCGCCTGCACCCAGCCCAAGCCCCGGTCCAGCAGCAGCCCGACGATGCCGATCAGCAGGATGGCGATGATGATGTCGGCAATGGAAAGATTGTTCCACTGGTTCCAGACCCAATAGCCAATGCCGGTGCCACCCACGAGCATTTCGGCCGCCACGATCACCAGCCAGGCGATGCCGATGGAAATGCGCATCCCCGTCACGATGGTCGGCGCCGCGGCCGGCAGGATCACGCGGATCGCGGTGCGCCAGGTGCCGGCTTCCAGCGTGCGGGCCACGTTCAGCCATTCGCGGCGGACGCTCATCACACCAAAGGCCGTGTTCAGCAGCATGGGCCAGAGCGCGCAGATGAAGATCACGAAGATCGAGGAAATCGCGCTGTCCTTGATCGAATACAAAGCCAGCGGCATCCAGGCCAGCGGCGAGACCGGCCGCAGCACCTGGATATAGGGGTTCAGCGCCGCGTTCAGCAGCGGCGACATGCCGATCAGGAACCCAAGCGGCACCGCCACCAGCATCGCCAGGCCGAAGCCGATCGCCACGCGGAACAGCGAATAGCCGATCTGAATGCCGATCCCGCGGTCGTTGGACCCACGGACGTAGAAGGGGTCCGACAGCAGTTCCACCAACCGCCGCCCGACCGCCACCGGCCCCGGCATCGGCGTGGTCCCGCCCTGTGCCGCCGCCTGGCCGAGCAGCGCCGCATATTCCGGGTCGAGCGCAGGGCCGGTCGCCGGCGGCGGCAGCACGGCGATGTGCCACGCCAGCAGGAAGGCCACGAACAGTGCGACGGACAAGGCCGTCGCACGCAGCGAAAGGCTCATCGCTTGATGGCGAAACTGTTCAGGTAGGCCTCGGGTTCGGCGGGGTCGAAACGCTTGCCAAGAATCATCGCGGGGCGCGAGGTTTCGGTCGGCACCGGCAGGCCGAGGTCACGCATCGCACGTCCCGCTTCCATGGTCAGGAAGACCTGGCGGGAGATGCCGGCGTAATCCACGTCGCCGCGGATCTGCCCCCAGCGCTTCATCTGCGTCAGCATCCAGATCGCCATGGACTGCCAGGGGAAGGGATCGAAGTTGATGCGGTCGGGCACGCGCCGCACCTGGCCAAGGCCATCGGCGAAGGTACCGGTCAGCACCTGTTCCACCACGGTCGCCGGCTGGTTCAGGTAGTTCTGCGCGCTGATCGCCTGGGCGACCTCGCGCCGGTTCTCGGCCTTTGCCGCGTAGGCGGTGGCCTCCACGATCGACCGCATCAGCGCGGCAAAGGTGTTCGGCTGGGTGTCGATCATCGCCCGCGGCACGGCGAAGGCGCAGCAGGGATGACCGTCCCACATGTCCTTGGTCAGGATATGGATGAAGCCGACGCCATCGAACACCGCGCGCTGGTTGAAGGGGTCCGGCCCCAGGAAGCCGTCGATATTGTCCGCCCGCAGATTGGCGACCATTTCCGGCGGCGGCACCGATCGGATCGAGATGTCGCGATCCGGGTCCAGCCCCGCCTCCGCGACATAAGCGCGCAGCAGGTAATTGTGCATGGAATAGTCGAAAGGCACGGCGAACCGAAAGCCACGCCAGTCCTTCGGGTCGCGCTTTTCGCGGTGCTTGTTGGCGAGCGTGATTGCCTGGCCGTTCGTGTTCTCGATTGCCGCGACCGCGAAAGGCTGCGGGGCCGGAATGCCGACGCCCATGCTCATCGCCAGCGGCATCGGCGACAGCATGTGCGCCGCATCGAACTCCCCGGCGATGGCGCGGTCGCGGATCACCGCCCAACCCGCGGTGCGGATGACCTCCACGTTCAGGCCGTGGCGCTGATAGAAGCCCATGGGATGCGCCATGATGATCGGTGTGGCGCAGGTGATGGCGATGAAGCCGATCTTCAGGTCGCGCTTTTCCGGCGTGCCGGGGCTCTGCGCAAAGGCCTCGCGCGCATGGTCCAGCGGGAAGATGGAGGCGACGGCCCCCAGGACCGCGGCTGCCCCATAACGCGCCAGCATGGCCCGACGGGTTGCCGCATGCGGCAGCACGGCGCGCAGCAGCGTGGCGTCGGCGGCCTCGGTGAGGGCGGCTTCCGTGGACACGGGCGCTTCGCAGGCAAAGCCGCCATGCGTGCGCCCGCAAGGGCACAGGTCAGAACGAAGCATCGGTGGATCCCCCAAAGGCAGACAGAACTGCCCGCGGGGTCAGCAAACAGCGTGCCGTCAAACGACCGGGGTGCGCCCGCCATCCAGGTTGATCGCCGTGCCGGTGGTATAGGCCGAGGCATCGGAGGCCAGGAAAGTCGCGAGATTGCCGAATTCCTCGGCCTTGCCCAGCCGGCCGAGGGGCACCGCGCGCCCGGCCTCGGCCAGCCAGTCCTCCCAGCTCTGGTTGCTGCCGGCGGCCACGGCCGCGGCATGGCGGCGGCGCCACTGGTCGCTTTCGATGATGCCGATCAGGATCGCATTGACCAGGATCCCGACCGGCGCACCTTCATTGGCCAGGATCTTGGTCAGCGACAGGCCGGCGGCGCGGGAAACGGCGGTCGGCGCGCCACCGCCCAGCGGCACCTTGGCCCCGGTGTTCAGCGTGTTGATCACCCGCCCCCAGCGCCGTTCGGCCATGCCGGGCCAGGCCAGGCGGGTCAGGCGGATCGCACCGAACAGCTTGAGGTCGAGGTCCGCCTGCCACATCTCATCGGTCACGCTGGTGAAGGCGCCGCGGGTGCTGGTCCCGGCGTTGTTCAGCAGGATATCGACGCCGCCAAAGGCCGCCTGCACCGCCGCAAATGCCGCCGTGCAGCCTTCCGCCGTCGCGACATCGGCCGGCACCGCGATCACCTCACCCAAGGGCGCCAGGGCGTCACGCGCCGCGGCCAGCGCCTCGGCCCCGCGTGCGACCAGTGCAACCCTGGCGCCGGCGCGCAAAAAACCCTCCGCCGCGGCAAAGCCCAGGCCCTTGCTGCCCCCCGTCACCAGGGCGCGCCGACCGGAGAGGCTGATCAGCATGGGAGAACTCCGAGGCGATGATGGGGCGACCAACGGGGCTCGAACCCGTGACATTCGGCACCACAAGCCGACGCTCTGCCAGCTGAGCTATGGCCGCCACATGTGCTGGGCAATAGGGCGCGAGAGGGGGCGCCGTCAACCGGATGGCGCGGGATCGGCCGAGGCTGCGGCGACGCCGGCAGCGGCGCGGGGTCTGGCCCGCGGCGGGGCTTCCGGCAGGCGGCCGCATTCGCGTCACCCGCTACCTGCTTCCTTGCCGTCTGCCCCGGCCCAAAGACCGCCGCCGGACGCGTCGGTGACCAGGCCATCCGGCTCGATCACCAACACCGGCTCGCCATTGCCCAGCACGCCCACGCCGCCGACCCCCGGCAGGGCCGCCAGCGCCGGGTGCAGCGGGCGCAGCAGCAGGTCGGTGTGGCGCTGCACCCGGTCGACAGAAAGCCCGACCCTTCGCCCGCGCAGGCTGACGATCACGGTCTGGCCCGGGCCTTGCGGCGCCAGGCCCAGGCCCAGGCCCAGGCCCAGAATCGTGGCCAGGTCGATCAGCGCCAGGCCCTGGGCGTCGTCCGTAACCCCTTCCACCCGCCCGGCCGGCAGGGCGCAGACCTGGCCGCCGACCAGCACCAGCAGCACCGGCGTCATGGCAGCCGTCAGCGGCATGCGCAGGGTGAAGGACGTCCCCTGCCCCGGCGCGCTCGCGACCTCCACGCTGCCGCCCAACCTGCGCATGGCCTCGCTCACCACATCCAGCCCGACACCGCGGCCCGAGGTGTCGGTGATGTGTTCGGCGGTCGAAAAGCCCGGGGCAAAGAGTAGTGCATGGGCCTCGGCATCGGTCGCCACAGCCGCTTGCGCCGGCCCGATCAGCCCGCGTTCCACGCCGCGCGCCAGCACCGCGTCGCGGTCGATGCCACGCCCGTCGTCGGACACGCGCAGCCGGACCTGGCCGCTACGCCGGGCGGCCGAAATGCGCAGCGTGCCGCGGGCCGGCTTGTCGGCGGCAAGCCGCCCGGCGGTCGGCTCGATGCCGTGGTCCACGGCGTTGCGCGCCAGGTGCAGCAGCGGGTCGGCCAGCGCCTCCACCAGGCTGCGGTCCAGCGTCACCTCCTCGCCCTCGATCGCCAGGTCCACCTGCTTGCCACCCGCCTCGGCGACCGCGCGCACGGCGCGCGGCAACCGCGCGAAGAGCGTGCCGATCGGCAGCACCCGCAAATCCATCACTGCATCATCCATCTGCCGCAATGCGAGGCCGAGGCGTTGCTCGGCGCCTTCCAGCAGGTCGAGAAACCTGCGCAGCCGATCGGCCAGCGCCACCGCCTCCCGCGCCGGCCCGGTCGGCAGGCGCTGGCCGAGCACGCCCAGGCGCGCGAGGTCGGCCCGCGCCCCGCCGCCGTCGATCGCCTCGGCGACAGCCATGGCCGCGGCCCGGACTTCGGCTTCCAGCCCGATCAGGGTGTCGATGGTGTCGCGGCTGACCCGCATGCTGGCGCTGCCAACGGGATCGCGCGCCGCCTGCTCCTCCTCGGCCGGGGCGACGGACAGCACCACCCGCCGGGCCGGGTCGGCCGCGGTTGCGGCGGCCGAAAGCGCGGCCAGCCCGGGGGCCACCACCAGCAGGTCGAGCGCGCCTGCCTCGGGCAAGGGCCGGCTGGCCAGGATCTCGCCGATGGCCGACGCCACAGCTGCCTCGGCCGCGACATCGGTGCCGAGCGCGAGGCGCAGGCGGAACAGGCCCTGGCCGGCCGCCAGCGCCGCCAGCGCACGGTCACGGGCGCCGGGGCCGAGGAAGGGGAGGAAGCTCGCCGGCAGGCGCGGGTCTGCCTCGGCTGGGGCGGACGCAACCAGGGCCAGGGCACCCAGCCGGGCGGCGAGCCTGGCGCCATCGGTGGGCAGCAACGCCCGGGCATCGGGCTCGGCCGCCCGGGCGAAAAGGTCCTGCAGCGCCAGCAGGTCGTCCTCGCGGTCATCGCCGCAGGCAGCGGCGCAGGCAGCGGCCTCGGCCAGCGCGTTCGCGATATCGGGTTCAGCATCGGGGGCAGCGAGGGCGGCCGGCAGTCGTGCCAGGACAGGCGCCAGACACGCGCCCAGGCGTGCGGGATCGGCGGCGGCATGGGCCAGGCCCACATCCTCACCGCTGGTTTCCGCCAGCACTGCCAGCGTGCGGCGCAGCCAGCCGAGCGCCGGCAGGGCCGCAGGCTTGCCCGCGGCCTCGGCCAAGGCGGCCAGCCGCGCACCCAGACCGGCCAGCCCCGCGATGGCCGCGGCCTCGGCCAGGTCGCGCAGGGCGCCGGCATCCGCCGGGCTCGCCAGCAGCCCCGGCAGGCGCCCGGCGACGGCGGCCATGCGCCCAGCCACGACCGCCAGCAGCGGGTCGGCCGCGGGCGGGGCATCAACCGAAAGCGCCGAAAGCCGCTGCATCATCACCGCTGGCACGGGCTGATCGGCAGCCCCCCCGACCAGGGCCGCGCGCTGCCGCCGCAAGCCATCCACCGCCGCCTGCAACGCATCCCCCGCCGCATCATCCAGCGGGCGCCGCCCGGCGCGCACCAGGCCGAGCAGATCCTCGGCCGCATGGGCCAGCCGGGTCATGCCCGCCGCGCCCAGTGCGTCGGCCATGCCCTTCAGGCTGTGCATCGCCCGGAACAGGCGGTTGATCGCATCGGCCGATGTCGCGCCGGACGACAGGATCCGGTCCAGCGCGTCCAGGTGTTCCTCACTCTCGGCGGCGAATTCGGCCCAGAGGGGATCGTCGGCCGGGATCATGCGACGGCGGCCCGGATCGCGGCGCGTATGGCGGCCCCGGCCCTGTCGGCCAGATCCGGCGAAAAGGCGCCGGAGGGCTTGCCGACGACCGCCTGCGCACCGAGGCGCCTGGCCGCGACCGCCGCAGCTGACCCCGGCCGGGCGGCGCTGCTGACCACGACCACCGCGCCCGGTGCCAAGGCCGGAGCCGGACCCGGACTAAGCCCAGCCGACAGCGCGCGTCGGCGCAGCACGCCAAATCCGTCCATGACCGGCATCTCGATGTCCAGCAGCGTGACGTCGGGCGCGTGCTCGGCCATCAGCGCCAGGGCCGCGACACCGTCGGCTGCCTCGGCCACCACCCGAAATCCCGGCTCGGCGGCCAGGACGTCGCGCAGCAGACGGCGCATCAGCGCGCTGTCATCGACGATCAGCACGGTGATCGACCCGGCACCAGGCGGCACGTCGCGCCCCGCAGCCAGGATTGCCGCCGCCTGGGCACGCAGCGCCGCGGCCTGGCCGGACAGGCTGGCGGCATCGAATGGGTCGGTCTGGATCGCGCCCAGCAGGCCGGTCAGCGAGGCGATGCCGAAGGCGCCGGCCATGCCCCGCAGGCCAGCAAGCGCCCGGCTGGCGGCGGCGGCATCGGGCGCCTGGGCCAGGCGGTCACAGATGCCAATGAACTCGGGCGCGAAGACGGCCAGCAGCGCCGGGTCGAGGAGGGTCACGCCACGTCGGCCAGGACGGCGATGCGGCGCCCGAGTGACGCGCAGGGCAAGACCTCGGCCGCCAGCCCGGCCGCGATCAGCGCCCCGGGCATGCCGGCGACGACACAGGTTTCGGGCGCCTGCGCAAGCACCGCCATGCCGCGACGCGCCATCGCCGCCGCGCCATCCACGCCATCCCGCCCCATGCCCGTCAGCAGCACCCCCAGCGCGCGGTCCGCAGCGACCGCCGCCGAGCGGAACAGCACGTCGACCGAAGGATGCATCACCCCGGGCCCCGGCGCCACGCGCAGGGCGAAGCCGCCCGGCTGCGGCATCAAGGTGCCGTCCATCCCGCCCGGCAGCAACGTGACCGACCCCGGCGCCAGGCTCGCACCCTGCACGGCCAGGCTGACCGGCCGCCCGGTCCGCTCGGCCAGGTGCCGGGCGAAATGCGGCCCGACGTCGGCCGGCATGTGCTGCGCGATGACCAGCGGCACCGGCAGCGGCCCGGCGGCCAGCAGCAGGGCCAGGATGGCATCGGGCCCACCGGTCGAGGCACCGACCAGCACGATCCCGGCACGCGGCCGCACCGCAACGCCGGGCGGCGGGGCCGCGGCGGTTGCCACGGGCTGAGGCGCCCGGCCCTGCGCCCGCGCCGCGGCCCAATGCCGCAGCCGGCCGCGCAACTGCACATCCAGCACGCCCAGGTCCAACGCACCCAGACCCGCCATGGCCGAGCCCTTCCACACCGTATCCGAAGCTCCGGCGGCCAGCGCCGCCAGGGCGGCCTCGGTCCCCTCGCGCGTGTGGTGGCTGACCATGACCACGGCCGGCGGGTCCGGCAGGGCGAGCAGGGCGCGGGTGGCGCCGACGCCGTCCAGCCGCGGCATCTCCAGGTCCATGGTCACGACATCCGGGCGGTGCAGGCGGGCAGCCTCGATCGCGGCCAGCCCGTCCGGCGCCTCGGCCACCACCTTGAGGTCGCCATCCGCCTCGATGATGCGGCGGAGTGCCAGGCGCATGAAGCCGCTGTCGTCGGCGACCAGGACGCGGATCACGGCGACAGCGCCTCACCCAGGCGGGCGGCGCCGAGCAGCGGGATCGGCGCGGCACCGGGCCAGGTGGCGAGCCCGACCATGACGCCGGTGGCCAGCGGCGCGACGCCGCCGGTCCCAAGCGGGCGAAGCCCCTCGATGGCGCTGACCGCCAGGGCGAGCGGTGGCGCCAGCCGCAGCCGCAGCAAGGGCATGGCACGGCCCTGGCCGATGACGGGGGGCATGCCAAGCAGCAGTCCGGCATCGAGCACGGGCAGGATCTCGCCCCGGTGGGCGATGGCTGCGCGCCCCGCCGGGAGCGCTGTCGGGCAGGCCGGGGCGATGGCTGCCTCCACCTCGGCTGCGGCCAGAGCGAAGCGCTGCCCACCGGCCTGGGCGACCAGCAGACCCGTCGTCGCCGGTGCCGGCAGGACCAGGGGCGGTGCATGGGCGGGCGCCCAGCCGAGCAGGGCGCGAAGCGGCGACAGGTCGGTCGGCTCGGCCTCGGTCGGCGCCAGCCGGGTGCAAGGCAGCCCGACCAGGCGCCCGTCCAGCAGAAGCAGGACGAGGTGCTGCGCGCCCGCGGCCATGCCGCACGGGTCGATCACCAGCGCCACCGCCCCATCGGCGACCGCCCAGCCCAGCACCTCGGCCGGGGCCCAGGGGATGGCGCGCAGACCGGGCAGCGGCACGACCCGCAGCAGCGACGCCATCGGCACCCGTATCTGCCCCCCCGGCGAGACCAGGTCATACGCGGTTGCAGGGCGGCGCGTCGCCATGGCCACGGCGACCAAGGGTGCCAGCGGGGCCAGGGCCAGCCGCACGCGCCGGGGCACCAGGGCGGGTAGCGCCGCCGCGTCGCCGCGCAGCAAGACCTCGCCCCCCGGTGCGGGGTGGCGGCCCCAGGGCGCGTCGGGCGCTTGCGCCAGGTCGAAGGCCGGGACGGCACGGCCAGCCAGCATGGCGAAGCCGGCGCCATGGGCCGGCAAGGCCCGCGTCTGGGCCGGGTCGCTCATGCCGGCGACTGCCAGATCGCCAGGCCCGGTGGGCCGAAGGGGCGCAACGCCAGGCCGGGCTGCGGCGCATGGGTGGCGCCCAGGACCAGGAGGCCGCCTGACCGCCGCCGACCGACCAGCCCCGACAGCGTCGCGGCCCGCGCCTGCGGCGTGAGGTAGATCAGCACATTGCGGCACAGCAAGGCGTCGAACAGCGCCAGGCCGCCGGGCAGGTCGACCAGGTTCGCACGGGCAAACCGCGTCGCCGGGCACGCGATGCCCTCCGCCATCAGGAACCGCAGCCGGCCGGCCAGCCAGGCGGCCAGGGCTTCCAGCTGCGACGGATGGCGAAACAGCCGTGTTTCCCGCACAGTCAAAGCATCCGGCAAAGCATCCGGCAAAGCATCCGGCACCGCAGCCCAGGCGGGGTCGTCCAGCGCGGCGCGGCGCGCCAGGGCGGCCGCCGCGACCGGCGGCGGCAGCCGGGCCATGCGGCCACGCAGCACGCCATCGGGCTTCAGCCCGGCGAGACGGGCGAGCACCGGCAGTATTTCGGGCAAGACCGGGGCCAGCGTCGCGGCGCAGGGCCCGTCCACCGCCGCGGCCCGGACCGTCAGCCGCCCGCGACCGCTTCCTCGCGCGTCGCGTAGGACGCAATGATGCGGTCGAAGCCGCTGATCTCGAACACCTCGCGCACCGTCGGCTGCAGCGCGCAGACGGCAAACCGCGTACCGGCACCCTGGGCCTGCTTGGCCGCCTTCAGCAGCACCCGCAGCCCGGCCGACGAGACGTAGCGGACCAGGGCCAGATCGGCGACCAGCGGCCCGGTGGCGATCAGCGCCAGCAGGCGGGCTTCGGCCGCGGCCGCGGTCGCGGTGTCCAGACGCCCTTCCATGGCAGCGATGGTGACGCCGTCGGACGTCGTCTCGGCGATCTGCATGCTGGGCTCCTGCGACGAAAACACCATGCCGGACGATCGCCCGCCGAGGTCTAAAATAGCGTGAACAGCGAAGGCTCGCAGCCCTGCCCGCGTGCCACGGCGCGCCAACCGCAGGCGGATTTCACGTGGCTTGCCGAAAGCCCCCGGCTACAGCAGCCCCCGCGCGATCCCGCCATCCGCCGCAACCGATTGCCCGACCACATACCCGCTGCGTGGCGAGGCCAGGAAAGCAGCCACATCGGCAATCTCCTCCGCCGCGCCGAAGCGGCCGAGCGGGATGTCGCGGGCAAAGCGGTCCAGCACCGCCTCGGGCGAGATCCCTTCCTCGGCCGCGAGTTTCTGCGCGCGATTGCGCCAGAGCCGGGTGATGGTCCGCCCCGGCAGCACGGCATTGACCCGGATGCCGTCGGCCAGCAGTTCGAGCGACAGGGTCTTGGTCAGCGCCAGGTGCCCGGCCTTGTGCACATTGCTGACGATCTGCTCGGCATAGGGCATGCGGGCCGCCGCGGCGCCAAACAGCACGACGCGGGCGCCCTGCGCCCGCCGCAAGGCAGGCAGGAAGCCGCGCACGAGGCGCACCGTCGCCAAAATGTTGAACTCCCAATTCGCCTGCCAATCCGCGTCGGTCAGGTCGGCGAAGGGCGAGCGGTGGCTGCCGCCGACGGCCACCACCAGGATGTCCAGCGGTGTCTGGCCCCAGGCATCCACCAGGGCCATGACCGAGGCTGCATCGGTCGCGTCCGCAGAGATCGCCGCGGCACCGATCTGCAGGGCGGCCGCGGCCAGGACGGTCGCGTCGCGCGAGACGATGGTGACGGTGGCACCTTCTTCGGCCAACACGCGCGCCGTGGCCAGCCCGATGCCGTCGCTGGCGCCGACCACCAGGGCCTGGTCGCCCTTGATCCGCAGGTCCACCTCAGTCGGCCGTGATGCCGGCGGCGCGGATCAGGTCGCGCCAGCGGGGCAGGTTGTCGGCGATGGTGCGGGCCAGGACCTCGGGCGGGCCGCCGACGATCTCGAAGCCCAGGTCTTCCAGCCGGGCGCGGATCGGGGGTTCTTCCAGCACGGCATTCATCGCCGCGTTCAACCTTTGGATCACCGCGGGCGGCGTGCCGGCAGGGGCCAGGATGCCTTGCCAGTTGATCACCTCGAAGCCGGCAAAGCCCTGTTCGGCGACGCTGGGCACATCCGGCAGGCCGGCGGCGCGGACGGCGCTGCTGACCGCCAGCGGTTTCAATGCGCCGCTGCGCAAATGCGGCATGGCCGGCGCCGGCGTGACCCAGAGCGCATCCACTGTCCCGGCCAGCGTGTCGGTCACCGCCGGCCCGCCGCCGCGATAGGGCACATGGGTCCAGCGCGTGTCGGCGCGCATGGACAGCAGCACGCCCGTCAGATGCCCCGCGCTGGCATTGCCAGGCGAGGCGATGTTCAGCGCCCCCGGCCTGGCCCGGGCGAGTGCGATGAACTCCGCGAGGTTCGACACACCGAGCTGCGGCCGCACCACCAGCACCTGCGCCGCGCGCGCGAGCTGTATGACCGGGGCGAAGGAGGTCTGCGGATTGTAGCGCAGGTTCTGGAACAGCGCCGGATTCACCGTCAGGCTGTCGGGCGCAAGCAGCAGCGTGTAGCCGTCGGGTGCCGAGGTCGCGACCAGTTCAAAGCCGATGTTGCTGGCCGAGCCGGGACGGTTCTCGACGATCACATTCTGGTTGAAGCGTTCGCGGAGCCGTTCCGCCACGACCCGGCCCAGGGTGTCATTGCTGCCGCCGGGGGCCAGGGGCACGATGATGCGCATCTGGCGGTTGGGGAAAGGCCCTTCCTGCGCCCAGGCCGGCAGCGGCAGGGCGGCAGCAGCCGCAGCCATCACCCGGCGCCGGCTGTACCCGGTTCTAACCCTCATGTGTCCCCCCGATTACGCTTGGCGCGTGTCGGGCAATGCTAACGCAGGGGCGCGGGCGGCGGAAGATCGGCGTGCGCCTGGTCCGGGGCCGGCCGCGGCGATGGGCCCCGCGTCGAGCAGCGGGCCGACGCCATCGGCCGGCCCCGGGCGGCCGAGCAGGTAGCCCTGGGCGATGCCGCAGCCGTGTTCGCGCAACAGGCGCAGCTGGGCCGGTGTCTCGACCCCCTCGCCCACCGTTTCGAGGCCCATGCGGGCGCCGAGTTCGGCGATGGTGGCGACGATGGCCGCGGCGCTGCCTCCGGCCTCCAGCCCCGAGACAAAGCTGCGGTCGATCTTCAGCCGGTCGAAGGGGAAGGCGTGCAACTGCGACAGCGAGGCAAAGCCGGTGCCGAAATCATCCATGGCGATGCGCACACCCATGGCGCGCAGGGCGCGCAGCTGGTCCAGCGTCTGCGCACCGTGGCGCAGCAAGGCGCTTTCGGTGATCTCCAATTCCAGCCGGGCGGGGGGCAGGCCGCTTGCGGCCAGCGCCGCCTGCACTTCCCGGACCAGCCGGCCGTCGACGAACTGGTGCGCCGCGACATTGACCGCGACGGTCACGGGCTGTGGCCAGCCGGCGGCGGTGCGGCAGGCCTGGCGCAACACCCAGGCGCCGATGGGCAGGATCAGCCCGCTGGCCTCGGCGACCGGCAGGAAGTCACCGGGCGGGACGAGCGCGCCGTCGCGGCGCCAGCGCAAAAGCGCCTCGAAGCCGAGGATCTGCCCGTCGCCGGTCGCGACCTGGGGCTGGTAGTGCAGTTCGAATTCGCCGAGCGGCAGGGCGCGGCGCAAGGCAGCCTCGGTATTCAGCCGGGCCTGGGCGGCCTGTTCCAGCCCCAGGGCGAAGCCGATGGTGCGCAGCGGCCCACGTTCGCTGCCGGCCGAATCCAGGGCCAGGCCCGCGCGGCGCAACAGGTCTTCGGGCGTCGTGCCGTCGCGCGGGGCCAGGGCGAAGCCTGCCTGCGCGCCGGTCACGGCGACATTCGCGTCGATCGCATAGGGCCGGCAGACATTCTCGACCAGGCGTTCGGCCAGCGCAGTCGCAGTTTCGTCGTCGGCGACATCGGGGATCAGGAAGGCGAAGGCGGCCCCGCCCAGCGTGCCGACCAGGTCCGGCTTGCGCACGCCGTCGCGCAAGCGTTGCGCGGCGCGGCGCAGCATGGCGTCGCCGGTGGCATGGCCCAGCGTGTCGTTGATCGCGGCCAGGCGGTCGAGTTTCAGCACCACCAGCGCGGCAGGGCCTGCGGCCAGCGCCTCCGGCAGCCGGGCCAGCAGCGCACCACGGCCGGGCAGGCCGGTCAGCCGGTCGGGCAGGGTCGGCAAGGCAGCAAGGCTGATCAGCCCCGGGGCCAGATCAGGGCCGAGAGAAACCTGGCTGGTGCCGAGGGCGTAGCGTGGTGGCGCCAACCCGGCGCGGCGGCGATGGGACGGAGCGCCGGCTTCTGCCAGCAAATCCGTCTGCAAGCCGCCCAAAGGCGGCTGTTCGGTCGTGCGCATGCGGCCCCTTTCTGCACTGGGGGGATCATGAGGCCGCGCAGGTGAACAAAACGTATCCGGCTGTTACCGCACCCGTTCCAGGATCGTTGCGTAATTGGCGACCGCGGCCCCACCCATGTTGAACACGCCGGCGAGGTTCGCCCGGGCCAATTGCATCGCCCCCGCCTGCCCGGCCAGCTGCATCGCCGCCAGCACATGCATCGAAACGCCGGTCGCGCCGATCGGGTGGCCCTTGGCCTTCAGCCCGCCCGAGCGGTTGACCGGCAGGCGCCCTGTCGCCGTGGTCCAGCCTTCCAGGATGGCGCGCGCGCCCTGGCCGGGCGGGGCCAGGCCCATGGCTTCGTATTCGATCAGCTCGGCGATGGTGAAGCAGTCGTGCGTCTCGACCAGGTCAAGGTCGGCCAAGGTCGTGCCGGCCGCGGCATGGGCGCCGGCCCAGGCCCGGGCGCAGCCTTCGAAGCGGATGATGTCGCGCGCCGAGATTGGCAGGAAATCATTGATCTGTACGGCGGCACGCACCGCGACCGCCTTGGCGAGGGCCGCCGCCGTCTCGGCATCGGCCAGCACCAGGGCGGCGGCGCCATCCGACACCAGCGAGCAGTCGGTGCGCTTCAACGGCCCCGCCACCATCGGGTTCTTTGCCGATTCCATGCGGCAGAAGTCGAAGCCGAGGTCCCGCCGCATCTGGGCATAGGGGTTGTCCACCCCGTTCTGGTGGTTCTTGGCCGCAATCGCCGCCAGCGCATCGGACTGGTCGCCATGGGCCTGGAAATAGGCCTCGGCGATGCGGCCGAAGACGCCGGCGAAACCGTTCGGGATCTCGCCTTCCTCCCGCCGATAGGCGCATCCGAGCAGGATGTCGCCGACCGCCGACCCTGGCACGGCGGTCATCTTCTCGGCCCCCACCACCAGCGCCAGGCGGCCACGCCCGGCGGCCAGCCAGTCGAGCGCGCCATGCAGGGCCGCGGAGCCGGTGGCGCAGGCGTTTTCATACCGCGACGCCCGCGCCCAGCGCAGTTCCGGCACGGATTGCATCGGCAGGCTGGCCGGAAAATCCTGCTTCTGGAAGCCGCCATTGTACAGGCCGACGAAGACGCCGCCGATATCGGCCGGTGCCACCCCGGCATCGGCGATGGCCGCCGCCGAGACCTCGGCGATCAGCGCCTCAATGTCGGGCAGGTCCTCGCGCTTGCCGAAGACGGTATGCGCCCAGCCGACGATGCAGGGCGCTCCCTTCATTGCGGCATGCCTTCGGGGATGATGGTCTTCACCAGCGACGCGTCCAGCGCCTCGTAGTCATGGTAGCCGATTGCTTCGTAGAGCTGGGCGCGGGTCTGCATCCTGTCGATGCGCTTCATGGTACCGCCATCGGTGCGGATCGCCTTGTACAGCTCCGCCATCGCCTGGTTGGCGACGCGCATGTGGCTGACCGGCCAGATGACGATGCCATAGCCCATCTCCTCGAACTCCTGCGCCGTGAAAAAGGGCGTGCGGCCGAATTCGGTCATGTTGGCGAGCAGGGTGACGCCCGGCATGCGGGCGGCGAATTCGCGGAACATTTCGGCCGTGTGCAGGGCTTCGGGGAAGATCGCATCGGCGCCGGCGTCCAGGTAGCGCTTGGCACGGTCCACCGCGCCATCCATGCCTTCGGAGGCCACGGCATCGGTGCGGGCGATGATGTAGAGGTGGCGGCGCGCCTTGCGGGCGGCGGCGACCTTGGCGGCCATGTCCCCCGCGGTCGCGAGCTTCTTGTCGTTCAGATGGCCGCATTTCTTCGGCAGCAACTGGTCTTCCAGATGGACCGCGCCCGCGCCCGATTCCTCGAAGGCGCGGACCATGTGCATGACGTTCAGCGCTTCGCCATAGCCGGTGTCGCCATCGACCAGCATGGGCAGGCCGGCGGCGCGGGCGACCTGGCGGATGTAGAAGCAGACCTCATCCACCGTGATCATGCCGAGATCCGGCAGGCCCATGGTGGCCGACATGGCGGCACCGGACATGTAGAGGGCGTCGAAGCCGGCGGCCTTGGCCAGCAGGGCCGCGATGCCGGTATGCGCGCCGGGCAGTTGCAGGATGCCGGGGCGGGCGAGAAGCGCGCGGAAGCGATCGCCCGCGGGGGCTTCGGGCAGGTCGGCGGCGACGACGTAGGGCATGGGCGGCTCCTCTGGATTGGCGAGAGGTTGCACCGGCCCGGCCTGCCCGGCCAGCGGTTGCCGCGCAAGGCTGGCCCGCCGTCAAAAGAACAGCAGCGTCACCACCACGAACAGCGGCACCAGGAAGACCACCGCCCAGCCGATATAGCCAAAGAAGGACGGCATCCGCTCGCCATTTTCCTCGACGATCGCCTTGACCATGAAATTGGGTGCATTGCCGATGTAGGAATTGGCCCCCATGAACACCGCCCCGCAGGAGATCGCCGCCAGGATCAGCGCCCCCTCGCCCATCAGATGCGCGGCATTTCCCCCCGCCAGGTTGAAGAAGACGAGGTAAGTCGGCGCATTGTCGAGGAACGAGGACAGCACCCCCGTCATCCAGAAATACACCCAAGGGATCGGCTGCCCCGCGGCGTCGGTGGTCAGCGCCACCAAAGGCGCCGCGGCGCCCTGCGACCCCGCCTTCAGGATCGCGAGGACCGGCGCCATGCACAGGAAGATCGCGGCGAACAGCTTGGCGACCTCGATGATCGCGCCCCAGGCGAAGCCGTTGGCTTCGCGCAACGCATCACTGGTCAGGCGGTAGGAGACGACGGTGACAGCCAGGAAGATACCCATGGCGAGCAGACGCTCCAGCCCGATCTCCTGGCCCAGCAGCCGCACCTCGCTGGTCTGCCAGACGCCCTGCATCAGCACGCCCGCGACGATGACGCCGAGCAGCGCGATATTGTGCCAGCCCTCGATCTGCAGGGGTTCGACCTTCACCTGCACCGGCGGCACAGGCTTTTCCTTCGCCCAGGCCCAGGAATCGAGCAGGTAGTAGACCCCCAGAAGGATCACCGCACAGACCAAAAATTCGCCGAACAGATGCGTGGTCGGCCAGAAGAAGGACACGCCCTGCAAGAAGCCCAGATACAGCGGCGGGTCGCCCAGCGGCGTCAGGCTGCCGCCGATATTGCTGACCAGGAAGATGAAGAAGACAAAGGTATGGGTCTTGCGCTTACGAAAGGCATTGGCCCGCAGCACCGGGCGGATCAGCAGCATCGAGGCACCGGTCGTACCCATGACACTGGCGACCACCGTGCCCACCAGAAGCAGCGCGGTATTGGTCGCCGGCGTGCCGACCAGGCTGCCCTTCAGCAGCACCCCGCCCCCGGTGGTGTAGAGCGCAAGCAACAGGGTAATGAAAGGAAGGTATTCGGTGATCAACACATAGGTCACCTCGGCCCAGGCCACGCCGGGGCCGAACACCACCGCAAAGGGCAGGATGAACAGCGCCCCCCATCCCGCGGCGATCTTGCCGTAGTGGTGGTGCCAGATATGGCCGGCAAACAGCGGCATCAGCGCGATGGACAGCAGCACGCCAACGAAAGGCAGGCCCCAGAGCAACGACATTTCCCGCCCATCGGCCGCGGCCGCGAGCGCCGAGCCGGGCAGCAGGACCCCGAGCGCCATCGCCAGGATGCCGATCAGGCGCTGCCCGCCGGGCGCCAGCCCCGGCGACGACACGACGTGACGCATCGCCTCAGCCCCGCCGGGTGACCAGCGCATAGAGAAGCACGCCATTGGTGCCGCGCAGCACCCGGGCAGAGGCCAGTTCGGCCGACGGCAGGGCGTCGATGATGTCCTGCATGGCGATCTCATCGCGCTGGTTCACCTGCCAGTCCTGCACCGCGTCGAGATAGGGGGCCTCCGCCATATCGGCATGCGGGCAGGCAATCAGCGCCTGACCACCCGGCTTCAGCGCATGCAGCATGGCCTGCATCAGCCCGATGGCGGTCGGCTGGTCCAGATAGCCGAACAGGCTGGCGGCATAGACGAGGTCAAACCGCCCGTGCAGCAAGGGCCGCGTCATCAGCGGCCCGACCGGCGCGCAGATGGGCACCACGCAGGGCAGGTGGGCATGGCTGCGGGCGGCCTCATCCGCGCTCAGCGGGTCCTGGTCGAGCGAAACCCAGCGATGCACCGCCCCTTCGGCCGGTGCATGGGCGATGCTGGCTTCCCGCAGATGGCCACCGGCCAGGGCCATGACCTCGATCCCCCGCCCACGGCTTCGGGATGCAGCGGCATCGACCGATCGGGCAAGGATCCGGCAGCGTTCGCGCACAGCGACCGGCAGCCCCATTTCCGTGGTCACCGCATTGATGTCACGGCCGTTGGCGCTGGCCTCGCGCAGCATCCGCGGCGCGTCGCCCAGCCGGTAGACGAAGTCCAGCAAAGCAGCATCGCCAGGGTAGCCGCGCGGCTTGGCCATGGCATGGCGCGTAAACGGGTCTTCCGACAACAGGGCGAAGAAGGGATGTGCGCGCAACTGGGCGCAGACCGCCTGCCACCCCTCGGCCGTGGCCCGGCCGTGCTGGGCCGCCAGCATCGCCATGAGACGTTGCCAGACGACCATGATGCCCGCGAAGCCCCGGGCGTCGGCCAGCAGACCATCCAGGAAAGCCGAAAGTCCGACCTGGTCCATCGTGGTCGTGTCATGCTGCTGCATTGCGGTCACCCCAATCGCCAGGGATTACACCAAGGCGCGAAGGGCGGCGCAATCGCCGGGCGGATCGCGAATTGACCGGGTGTCGGAGAAGACTGGTCACGATCCGAACAAAGCGCACAAAAAAACGGACTGGCAGGGCCAGTCCGTTCTCATGCCCGGAGACCGCAAGCGGCTCCGGTGCGGCTCAGATCAAGCCTGGCGCAGATTGCAGGCCGAGGTCTTGCCCTGCTGGCCGGGCTGGATCTCGAACTCGACCTTGTCGCCCTCACGCAGTTCGACCATGCCCGAACGCTGCACTTCGGAGATGTGAACGAACACGTCCTGCGCGCCGTCCTGCGGCTGAATGAACCCAAAACCCTTGGTGGCGTTGAACCACTTGACGGTACCGATCGGCATAGAATTTTCCAGTAAGCACAAAGGCCGCCCCGCGACATGCGGGGCGGATCGACGTCGACGTGAAACGGACAGCGGGCTCGGCGCTCGGCTAAGAGCATCGGAGGGCGAAGCCGAACCAAACGAGGTTGACCACCCCTATATGGACCCTTCGCGCGCAACGGCAAGCCCGGATGCAACCCGTGCGCGCGGGCCTGACCTGCTTGCATGTCCGGGCGCCGGGGCGCGATAATCGAACCGCAGTGAATATCCTCTCCCCTCCCCGTGCACGGCTGACGATCGAGGTCGTCTATGATCTCGTCTGTCCCTGGTGCTTCCTGGGCACCCGCCGGCTGCGCCGGGCGTTGCGAAGCCGCCCGGAGGTCTTCGCCGACCTGATCTGGCGCCCGTTCCTGCTGAATCCGGACATCGGGCCGGGCGGGGTCGGGCGGCAGGACTACCTGGCACGGAAATTCGGGGGGGAGGAACGCGCCCGCCGCCTGCATACGACCATTGCCGAAATGGGCCGCATCGAGGGCGTGCCCTTTCGCTTCGACCGGGTGCGGCACATCCCGCCCTCGCTCGACGCGCATCGCCTCGTGCGCTTCGCGACCCGGCACGGGCTGGCCGATGACATGGTGGATGCGCTGTTCAGCGCCTATTTCAGCCGCGGTGCCGATCTGGGCGATGCGCATGAACTGGCGACGATCGCGGCCAGCCTCGGGTTTTCGCATACGGCGGTGCTGGCCTTCATCGCCTCGGGGCAGGAGGCGGAGTCGGTACATGCCGACAACCTTCGGGCGCACCGGCTCGGCATCAACGGCGTGCCCTGCTTCGTTGTCGCCGAGCGTCATGCCATTGCCGGCGCACAGGAACCCGAAGTGCTGGAGCGGCTGCTGGACGCCGCGATTGCCGCAGGGGCCTGACAGCAGGGGCCTGAAAGCAGTGGCCTGAAAGCAGTGGCCTGAAAGCGGGGGCTTGAACGCGGCCGCCGCCGCGGGCGCACACAACCATTAAGGCGCCGCGGCGCTACTTCGGCACAGTGCCGGCGCCGCCGCTTCGCAGATACGTCCGCAGCGCCGAGACCATGCCCTCGACCTGTTCGTAGCGGTCGGCGGCCCCGATGACGGTGACCACGCCGCGGTCGGCGATGCAGTAGATCGAGAAAACCTGGTTCGCGCCGCGGTTCTCGGCAAAGACGGCGCGATTGTCCCGGTTCAACTGGCGCAGGCCTTGGGCGGCAACGGCCTCGGCAGCGCGGTCGAGGCAGGCGCCCTGGCCCATGCCCTGGGGCAGCGGCTCATGCCCGACCGAAAGCCCGACGGCGGCGGCGGTACCGCCCAGGCCGATGGCTGCGAGGAGCGAGAGGGTAACGGCGCGCATCAGCGTTCTCCGTGGCTGGACGACGCGGACTTCGCCGCATTGCGGGCCGACGCGCAAGGCAGTGACGGCCCGAGGGGCGGGCAGGGTCAGGCCGCCTTGGCCTGCCGCACCACGCGCACCAGCGCCCGCAGCATCTCCCCCGCCGCCTTCACCCGCGCCGGCAGCGCCATGTCCTGCACGACGGCCAGCTTGTGGTCCGGCCGCAGCCGCACCTGGCCCTTCTGCGAGGTCACCCAGGCGACCAGTCCGGCCGGATTGTCGAAGCGGTTGCGGCGGAAGCCGATGACGATGCCCTTGGGCCCCGCATCCAGCTTCTCCACCCCCGCCTCGCGACACAGGCGCTTCAGGTTCACGACCTGGAGAAGGTTTTCGACCTCCTCCGGCACCGGGCCGAAGCGATCGACCAGTTCGGCCGCCATGGCATCGACCTCGCCCTCGGTCGCCAGCCCGCCGATGCGGCGGTACAGCCCAAGCCGCACGGGCAGGTCGCGGACATAGGCCTCGGGGATCAGCACCGGCAGGCCGAGGCCGATCTGTGGGCTCCAGCCCGTGTCCGGCGCTTCCTGCCCGCGTTCCCCGTGCTTGAGGTCGCGCACCGCGTCCTCCAGCATCTGCTGGTACAGTTCGATGCCGACCTCGCGGATATGGCCGGATTGTTCGTCGCCCAGCAGGTTGCCGGCGCCGCGGATATCGAGGTCGTGGGAGGCCAGGGTGAAGCCGGCGCCGAGGTTGTCCAGCGTCTGCATCACCGCCAGGCGTTTTTCGGCGGCCGGCGACAGGCGGTGGGACTGCGGCCACGTCAGATAGGCATATCCGCGCTGTTTTCCGCGCCCGACCCGGCCGCGCAATTGATAAAGCTGCCCAAGGCCGAACATGTCGGCGCGATGGATCAGCAGCGTGTTCACCGCCGGCATGTCGAGGCCGGATTCGACGATATTGGTCGCCAGCAGGATATCGGCGCGGCCGTCGCCAAAATCGGTCATCACCTGTTCCAGCGCGGTCGGCGTCAATTGGCCATGCGCTTCCAGCAACCGCGCCTCCGGCACAATTTCGCGCAGGCGTTCGGCCATGCGCGGCAGATCTTCCAGCCGCGGGCAGACGCAAAAAACCTGGCCGCCACGGAAGCGTTCACGCTGGATCGCCTCCCGCACCACCACCGAATCCCAGGGCATGATGAAGGTGCGGACCGCCAGCCGGTCGATCGGCGGGGTCGCGATCACCGACATCTCCCGCACCCCGGCCAGTGCCAGTTGCAGCGTGCGCGGAATGGGTGTCGCGGTCAGCGTCAGCACATGCACATCCGACTGCAGCGCCTTGAGGCGTTCCTTGTGGGCGACGCCGAAGTGCTGTTCCTCATCGACGATCACAAGGCCGAGCGCGGCGAAGGCGATGGACTTGGCCAGCAGCGCATGTGTGCCGATCACGATGTTGATCGACCCATCGGCGATGCCCGCGCGCACCGCCGTCGCGTCCTTGGCATTCACCATACGCGACAACTGGCCGATCTTCAGCGGCAGGCCTTCGAAGCGGCGCGAAAAAACGCGGAAATGCTGGCGCGCGAGCAGCGTCGTCGGCACCACCACCGCGACCTGCGCGCCCGTCATGGCGACGGCAAAGGCGGCGCGGAGTGCGACCTCGGTCTTGCCGAAGCCGACATCGCCGCAGATCAGCCGGTCCATCGGGCGGCCGGAGGCGAGATCCTCCAGCACGTCTGAAATCGCGCGGGTCTGGTCCTCGGTCTCGGCAAAGGGGAAGCGCGCACAGAATTCATCCCAGGCGCCTTCGGGCGGGGCTGCCATCATGCCCTGGCGCGTCGCACGTTCGGCCGCGGTGCGGATCAACTGCGCCGCCATGTCCTGGATGCGGGATTTCGCGCGGGCCTTGCGCGCCTGCCAGGTGGCACCGCCCAGCTTGTCGAGCGGCACGCCGGCGCCTTCGCTGCCGAAGCGCGACAGAAGTTCGATGTTTTCTACCGGCAGGAACAGCTTGTCGCCGCCGTCGTAGATCAGCCGCAGGCAGTCATGCGGTGCGTCGTTCACCTGGATGGTCGCGAGCCCGTCATACCGTCCGACGCCGTGATCGACATGCACGACCAGGTCGCCTTCCTCGATCTGCGTCGCATCGGCGATGAACTGGTCGGCGCGTTTTTTGCGTCGCGCGGGGCGGGCGATGCGTTCGCCCAGCAGATCCTGTTCGGCCGTGACGGCGAAGCCCGGGCCGGCAAAGCCGCGATCGAGCCCGATCAGCGCCAGCCCCACGACACCGGGGGCGAGTTTCGCGAGACCCCGAACATCCTCGACCGCCTGGGCGACCACCCCATTGTCGGCCAGCAGCTTGCCGAGCCGTTCACGCGATCCGCGCGTCCAGGCGGCCAGAACGGGGCGGATTTTCTTGGCCGTCGAAGCCTTGGCCGTTTCGGCATAGGCGAGGAAGACATTGCCCCCGGCGGTGCGGACATCGGCATAGACGGGCCCCGGCCTGCCGCCGCCATCCACGCCCTCACCCGCCGGGGCAAAGGGCGAAAACCGCAGCAGCGGTCCGTCGGAGAGCATTTCCTCCCAGCCCGCACGATCGAGGTACAGCCCGCCGGGCGGCGCGGGGCGATAGGGGGTTTCGCCATCGCGCGGCGGCATGCGGCGGGCCTGGTAGTGATCGGCGATCATCTCCAGCCGCGCCGTCAGCACGTCGTCGGCCTGGTGGTCCAGGCTGACCGAGGCGTCGGGCAGGTAGTCCAGCAGGCTCGCCATCTGGCCATGGAACAGCGCCGCCCAGTGCTCCATGCCAGGGTGACGCCGCCCGGCGCTGACCGAGACATAGATCGGGTCCTCGGCCGCAGCCCCCCCGAACATCTCCCGCCAGGCGGTGCGGAAGCGGCTGATCGAGGCCGGGTCCAGCGTCACCTCGCCGACCGGGCGCAGGATCAATTCGGCCAGGACCTTGCCGCTGCGCTGGGTGGCAGGGTCGAAGCGGCGCATGTCCTCGATCTCGTCGCCGAACAGGTCGAGGCGCACGGGATCGGGCTCGCCCGAGGGAAACAGATCGACGATGCCGCCCCGCAGCGCGTATTCGCCGTGTTCCATGACGGTGCCGGCGCGGCCGTAGCCGTTCGCCTCCAGGAAGGCGGTCAGGGCGGCGGGGTCGATCCGCCCGCCCTTCTTCAGCGTCAGGGCCGCGCCGCGAAAGGTCGCGGGCGGCGGCAGGCGCTGAACCAGGGCGTTGATGGTGGTGAGCACGATCCGCGGCCGGGGGGACGGGTCCAGCAGCCTGGCCAGGGTGGCGACGCGCTCGGCCACGATCTCGGGGTTGGGCGACACGCGATCATAGGGCAGGCAGTCCCAGGCCGGCAGGCGCAGCACCTCCGCCTCGGGCGCGAAAAAGGCCAGGGCTTCGGCCAGGCGCGCCATCCGGGCGTCGTCGCGCGCGGCGTGGATCACGGCGCCGGCGGTCTCGGCCCGGCGGCGGGCCAGCAGGGCCGCGTCCCAGCCTTCGGGCGCGCCGAAAACGGTCAGGCCGTTCATTCGGGCTTTTGGGCCAGGTCCCCGCCCAGGGCGCTGGCCAGGATGGCGGAGAACATCGGGGTGGCCCGATGATCCGGCACGGGGCGGCGGCCGGAAAGCCAGTCGGCCATGTCCACGTCATTCCATTCCAGGATGGTCTCGACCTCGTCCAACTCAGCCTCTGTGAAGGTCGCGATGCGGGCGCGGACGTAGCCGCCCAGGATCAGGTCGGCCTCCTTCGTGCCGCGATGCCAGGCGCGGAACAGCAGGCGGCGCCGGCGGGGGGAGAGGTCTTCGTCGGGGATGGGTTCGTCAGACATGCGCAGGGTGGCATATACGCCCCCATGGAAAACGCGGAAGCCCAGGGCGGTGATGGAGAGGCTTGCGCCGCAAGCTGGGCTTGCGATCAGGCCATGCCGGATGTGCTGCGCGGCCCGCTGACCGGCCTGCCGGGGGTCACGCCGGCGCTGGGCAAGCTGATCGCCCGGGCCTGTGGCGGCGACCGGGTGATCGACCTGCTGTTCCACCTGCCAGAACGCTATGTCGAAAGGGCGCGCATCCCCTGCCCTTCCGCTGCCCCGTCCGAGTCGGCAGTGATCCTGCCCGCGACCATCGAGGGCCTGCGGGCGGCGCGCTCCGGCGCTGGCAAGCCCTATGTCGAAATCCGCGCGACCGCGGGGGGCGAGCCACTGGTCGCGCGACTGATGAATGCGAAACTGCCATGGGTGGACCGCGCCGCCCCCGCAGGCTCCCTGCGCTGGTTTGCAGGCGTGGTGCGGCCGGAGGGCGAGCGCTGGTCGATGCTCTCGCCTGCCGTATCGGCCACCGAACCACCCGCGATCGAACCCGTCTGGCCGCTCACCGCCGGGGTGTCCAACGCCCGGCTGCGGCGGGCGATGCTGGCGGCGCTGACGCGGCTGCCGGACTTTCCGGAATGGCAGGATGCGGCGCTGCTGCGGCGGGAGGGCTGGCCGGGCTTTTCCGAGGCGCTGCGCGTGATACAGGCACCGGAGTCGTTGCCCGATGACAGAGCGACGCAGCGCCTCGCCTATGATGAATTGCTGGCCGGCCAGGT
>JBBQHE010000014.1:0-33072 GCA_038323655.1 Acetobacterales bacterium
CGACGCAGCGCCTCGCCTATGATGAATTGCTGGCCGGCCAGGTCGCCCTGGCCCTGGTGCGCGGTGCCGTGCGGGAAAAACCCGGGCGGCGGCTGGCCGGCGACGGCGCCTTGCGCGCCCGGGCGCTGGCCGCCTTCGGCCACCGGCCGACCCCTGCCCAGGCCCATGCCCTGGCCGAGATCGACGCGGATCTCGCCGCCCCCCACCGCATGCTGCGGCTGCTGCAGGGCGATGTGGGGTCGGGCAAGACGCTGGTCGCGCTGATGGCCATGCTGCGTGCCGTGGAATCGGGCGCCCAGGCAGCGCTGATGGCACCGACCGAATTGCTGGCGCGGCAGCATCTGCGGACGCTGGCGCCGCTCTGTGCCGCCGCCGGCGTGCCGATCGGGCTGCTGGCCGGCAGCGTAAAGGGGGCCAGCCGCAAGCGCCTTCTGCGGAACTTGGAAGACGGCGACCTGCCGCTGGTCGTCGGCACCCATGCGTTGTTCCAGGACGGCGTCGCCTTCCGCGACCTGGCCCTGGCGGTGGTCGATGAACAGCACCGCTTCGGCGTGGCCCAGCGGTTGATGCTGGCCGACAAGGGGGCGGCGGCCGACCTGCTGGTGATGACCGCGACCCCCATCCCCCGCACCCTGCTGCTGACCCAATGGGGCGAAATGGCGGTCAGCCGCCTGGCCGGCAAACCCGCAGGCCGCCAGCCCATCACCACCACCCTGCACGGGCTGTCGCGGCTGGAGACGGTGATCGCCGCGGTCGGGCGCAAGCTGGCCGAGGGTGCGCGCGTCTATTGGGTCTGCCCGCATGTGGCGGAAAGCGAGGTCTCGGACCTGGCGGCTGCCGAAACCCGGGCCCTGACCCTGCGAGAGCATTTTGGCGATGCGGTGGGGCTGGCGCATGGCCAGATGCCGTCGGAGGTACGGGAGGGGGCATTGGCCGATTTCCGCACCGGCCTCACGCGCTTGCTGGTCGCGACCACGGTGATTGAGGTGGGGGTCGATGTGCCCGAGGCCAGCGTCATGGTGATCGAACACGCCGACCGCTTCGGCTTGGCGCAGCTGCACCAGCTCCGCGGCCGGGTCGGGCGCGGGGCCGCGCGGTCCTTCTGCATGCTGTTGTTCGAGGAAGGCCTGTCGGAAACCGCCAAGGAACGCCTGGCCATCCTGCGCGACACCGAGGACGGCTTCGTCATCGCGGACGCCGATTTCCGGCTGCGGGGGGCCGGGGACGCGCTCGGCACCCGGCAATCCGGCCTGCCCGGCTTTCGCCTGGCCGACCCCGCGACGCAGGATCGGCTGGTGCATATGGCGCATCAGGATGCGGCGCTGCTGCTCAACCGCGACCCTGATCTGGTGGGCGCGCGGGGCCGGGCCATGCCGGGACTGCTGGCGCTGTTCGACCGGGATGATGCGATGGGGCGGCTGCGGGCGGGGTAACCCCCTTGCCTTCCCCCATCCCACGGGTAAACCCACCCGCGCCCGCTGACGGCCCCGCATGGAGTATCGCCGACCGTGGAACGGCTTATCGAAATCGAACGCCTGACCAAGCGATTCGGTGGCTTCACCGCCGTGGACGACGTGTCCTTCACCGTCGCCCGCGGCGAGGTCCTGGGCTTCCTCGGCCCCAACGGCGCCGGCAAGTCCACCACCATGCGGATGCTGGCAGGCTTCATGGCACCTTCCGCCGGCACCGCCCGCATTTGCGGCCATGACGTGCAGGCGGACAGCGTGGCCGCCCGCCGCGCGCTCGGCTTCCTGCCCGAAGGCGCGCCGACCTACCCAGAGATGACCGTCGAGGGGTTCCTGGGCTTCTGCGCCGCGGTCCGCGGCTTCAAGGGCGCCGACCGCCGCCGCGTGGTGGCCGAGGCCATGGCCATGACAGCGTTGGAGGACGTGCGGCTGCAACCGGTCGAAACCCTCTCCAAGGGCTTCAAGCGCCGCGTCGGCCTGGCCCAGGCGCTGCTGCACGACCCGCAGGTGCTGGTGCTGGACGAACCGACCGACGGGCTCGACCCCAACCAGAAGCATGACGTGCGCCGACTGATCGAATTGCTGGCGCCGAAGAAGGCCATCGTGATTTCGACCCATATCCTGGAAGAAGTCGGCGCCATCTGCACCCGTGCGGTGGTCATCGCCCGCGGCCGGATCGTGGCCGACGAACCGGCCTCCGTGCTGGCATCGCGGGGGGCCGCGCTCGACCAGGTGTTCCGTGACCTGACACTGGGCGAGCCCGTGGCATGACCCCGATGCTGGCCATCTTCCGCCGCGAACTCGCGGCCTATTTCGCGACACCGGTGGCGGTCGTCTTCATCGTGATCTTCCTCGTCATGGCGGGCACGCTGACCTTCACGCTCGGCAGTTTCTTCTCGCGCGGGACGGCGGACCTGACGCCCTTCTTCTCCTTCGTGCCCTGGCTGTTCCTGTTCCTGGTGCCGGCCATCACCATGCGTCTCTGGGCCGAGGAACGGCGGCTTGGCACCATCGAGTTGCTGCTGACCCTGCCGGTCGCGCAATGGCAGGCGGTCTTGGGCAAGTTCCTGGCCGCCTGGGCCTTCTGCGCCATCGCCCTGGCCCTGACCTTCCCGCTGGTCCTCACGGTCAACTTCCTCGGCTCGCCGGACAATGGGGTGATCCTGTCGGGCTATCTCGGCTGCCTGCTCGTCGCCGGCGCCTATCTGGCCGTGGGGGCGGCCATGTCGGCGCTTACGCGCAACCAGGTGATCGCTTTCGTGCTGGCCGTCGCCGTCTGCTTCCTGTTTGCCGCCGCGGGGTCGCCGATCGTGACCGAGTTCCTGTCGCAGCGCGTGCCGGTGCTGGCCGACATTGCCCGCGGCGCGTCGCTGACCGATCGGCTGGGCGGGTTTTCCCGCGGCGTGATCGGCCTGCGTGACGTGGTCTTCTTTTCCGCCTTCATCGGCTTCTGGCTCTTCGTCAATGGCGTGGCCGTCGATCACAGGAAGGCCGACTGATGTCCGATACCCTTCCCCCAGCCCGTCCCGCGCCGCGCCGGATCTGGACCTCGGCCATCGGCATCCTCGCAGCCCTGGTGCTGGCCATCGGCGCGGTCGTGGTGTCGGAGCGTTTTCTTGCCCGCGCCCGCGTGGACCTGACCGAACAGCGGCTGTTCACCCTGTCCGCGGGCACGCGCACCATCGTCGCGGGCTTGCAGGACCCGATCACCCTGCGGCTGTTCTACTCCCGCCGCCTCGGAGCGACGGTCCCCGTCTTCGGCGCCTATGCCGACCGGGTGCGGGAGATGCTGGCCGAATACGTCTCGCTCTCGGGCGGCAAGATCAGGCTGGAGGTGCTGGACCCGGAACCCTTCTCGGAAACCGAGGACCGGGCTTTGGCGCTCGGGCTGCAGGGCGTGCCGGTCGATCAGGCGGGCGAGCAGGTCTATTTCGGCCTCGCCGGCAACAACCTGCTGGATGACGAACGCACCATCCCCTTCTTCCAGCCCGACCGCGAACGCTTCCTGGAATACGACCTGACGCGGCTGATCTTCGAATTGTCGAACCCGCGCCGGCCGGTGGTGGGCGTGATCTCGGCCCTGCCGCTGTCGGGCGATCCGCGGGCGATGATGATGCGCCAGCCCGGCGTCGGCCAGCCCTATGCGATCATGACGCAGATGCGGCAGTTCTTCACCATCCGCGACGTCGCTCTGGATGCCGATGCCATCCCGGCCGATGTGCAGGTCCTGATGGTGGCGCACCCGCAGGGCCTCGCCCCCGCCACCCTCTACGCCATCGACCAGTTCGTGATGCGCGGCGGCAAGCTGCTGCTGCTGGTGGACCCCCATTCCGAAGGCCAGGCCAGCCGCCCCGCCCCGGGTGGGCGGCCGAACCCCGATACCTCCTCCACGCTGGAACCCATGCTGACAGCCTGGGGGCTGGAGGTGCCATCGGATAAGGTGGTGCTGGATCTGCGTGGCGCATGGCGCGTGCGGGCAAGCCCGGGCGAACGCGTGCAGGCGGTCGACTTCATCGCCTGGTACAACATGCAGGGCGACAGCCTGGCGCGCAGCGATGTCGCGACCGCCGAACTCAACCAGGTGACCGTCGCCAGCGCCGGCCAGGTGCGGCGGCGTGAGGGTGCTGCTGTCGAGGTCACGCCCCTGCTCACCACCTCCGACCGCAGCATGGTGGTCGATGCCACGCGGCTCCGGCAGGAACCCAACCCAACGGCGCTGCTGGCCGATTTCCGCCCCGATGGGCAGCGCCATGTCATCGCGGCGCGCGTGCGCGGCGAACTGGCCTCCGCCTATCCCGAAGGGCCGCCCGAAGGGGCCACCGCAGCCGAAGGCGGGCACCGCGCCCGCAGCGACGGCATCGTGAACATGGTCGTGGTCAACGACGCCGATGTGCTGGAAGACCGCTTCTGGGTGCGGGTGCAGGATTTCTTCGGCCAGCAGGTGCCGCAGCCGTTTTCCGACAATGCCTCGCTGCTGGTGAACCTGACCGATACGCTGATCGGCGGCGATGCGATGATCTCCCTACGTTCGCGCGGGGAGTCGCTGCGGCCCTTCACCCTGGTCGAGGACATGCGCCGCGATGCCGAGGCGCGCTTCCGCCAGACCGAGCGCGAATTGCAGCAGCGGCTTGATGCGACCGAACGCCGCCTGCGCGAACTCCGCGCCGGCACACCGCAAGCGGGGGCGGACCGCAACCCGGCCCAAGCCATCATCACCGCCGAACAGCGCGCCGAAATCGACCGCGCCCGCGGCGAAATCCTGGCCACCCGCCAGCAGTTGCGCGGCGTGCAACTGGAACTGCGGCGCGATATCGAGGCGCTGGAACGTAGCCTGCGCGTCTGGAACATCGCCGCCGTGCCGGTGCTGCTGGTGGTCGCGGCCCTCGGGCTGGGGCTGGTCCGCCGCCGCCGCCGTACCGCGGCCAGGGGCTGAGGCCGATGGAACGCCGCACGCTGATCATCCTGGGTGGGGCCGCCGTGGTCGCGGGCGGCGCCGCCGTCCTGCTCAAGCCCGAGCCCCTGCCCGTGGCGCCCGCCGCCCAACTGGCCTTCCCGGGCCTGGCGCAGCGCCTGGCGGGGGTCGCGCGGCTGGAAGTGCGCCGCCACGACGGCACGCTGACCGTCACTCGCGACGGCCCCGACCGCTGGGTGCTTCCAGACAAGTCCGACTACCCGGCGCGGGTCGAAAAGGTCCGGGAGATCCTGGTGGGGCTGACCGAACTGCGCCTGGTCGAACCGCGCACCGCCAATGCCGAGTTGCTGGAGCGGCTGGGTGTGGAGGACCCGATGCGCCCGGGTGCCACCTCCAGCCTGCTGCGCCTGCTGGACGCCAGCGGCGTGCCGCTCGCCGAACTTGTGCTCGGCAGGCGCCGAATGCGCACACAGGGCGGGCTTGGCGGCCAGAACGTGCCCGAGACGATCTACGTCCGCCGCCCCAGTGAAAACCAGGCCTGGCTCGCCGAAGGACGGCTGCCGGTGGATGCCGATCCCAACCTCTGGATCGACCGCGACATCGCCAATTTCCCGCGTGACCGGGTGCGCCAGGTGGTGATCGACCGCCCCGCCGAGGGCGCGGTGGAACTGGTGCGCGGCGGCGAGCCCGATGGGACGCTGCGCGTCACCCTGCCCGCCGACATGCCCGCGACCGATGAGGTCAGCGTCGATGAGGTCGGCCGCGCATTTGAATTCCTGACCTTCACCGATGTGAAGCGCGACACCGACGCCCCGGGCGAGCCGATCGGACAGGCCGTCTTCACCCTGACCGACGGGCTGTCCATCACCGCGCGCGGCCGGCGCGACGGCGATGCTTTTTGGGTGGTGCTGTCAGCGGCGGGCGACGACGAGGCGGCACGGCTGAACGCGCGCTGGCGCGGCTGGGCCTATCAACTCGGGCCCTGGAAGGAAAAGGCCCTGCTGCCGACCGCGGTCGACCTGGCACGGCCACCCGAGGCCGCGCCCGCCCCCGCCCCCACGGACTGAGGCGTGGCCGGGCGCGAATACCCAGAGCGGCCCCTGGTCGGCATCGGCTGCCTGGTGTTCCGCGGGGCCGATCTGCTGCTGGTCCGGCGCGGCCGGCCGCCGCGCCTGGGCGAATGGTCCGTCCCCGGCGGCGCGCAACATCTTGGCGAGACGGCCGAGGCCGCAGCCCGGCGCGAACTGGCCGAGGAAACCGGCGTCACCGCGGGTCCGCTGCGGCTGGCAGCGGTGGTCGATGCGGTCACCCGCGACGACGCCGGCGCCATCCGCTTCCACTACACCATCATCGACTTCTGTGGCCTTTGGACCGCGGGCGAACCGCGCGCCGGCGACGACGTCACTGAAGCCGCCTTCTTCCCCCTCCAGGCGCTGCCGCCGCTCTGGGAGGAAGCGACGCGGGTGATCGCCGAAGCCCGGACGCGGCTGGGCCTGGCGTGAGACGGGCGGCCCCCCGGACGAGGCTTTGCCCCATTCCCGTGGCATACCGCCGGTTGTGCGGCTGGCCGCGATGCCGTGACCAAACGCCAGCCGCCCCCGCAGGGCGAGCGTGTGATGGCGCCTCGTCACCCCGGCGTCAGGTGCCGGGTCGCGCCGCGGTCATGCCGCCATCGACCACGATCTGCGTCGCGGTGATGTAGCGCGCCTCGTCGCTCGCCAGGAAGAGCACGGCATGGGCGACATCCCAGGCATCCCCCATGTGTCCCATCGGGACGCTGGCATGCCGCTTGGCGATCAGGCCTTGCGCATCATTCACGCCGAGTTGCCTCGCCAGCCGATGCTCGACCAGCGGCGTGTGCATCACGCCCGGGACCACGGTGTTCACGCGGATGCCTTTCTGCACATAGGCGATCGCGGTGGAGCGGCTGAAGGCCAGCACCCCCGCCTTGGAAGCGGCGTAGGCCACGCTGACACGGCCGCCGACCGGGAAACTCACGCAGCCGATACTGGCCAGGTTGACGATGGCGCTGCCCTTTCCCTCCGCCGCGAACTGCCGCTCCATGACCGGCAGTACGTGCTTGCAGCCCAGGAACATGGTCTTAAGGTTGAGGTCCATCTGGCCGTCCCAGGCCTCTTCGGACATGGAAACAGGGTCGCCCGGCGCGCTGCCGCCGACGTTGTTCACCAGGATGTCGATCCGCCCGAAGCGGGCCAGGCAGGCCTCGACGGCAGCCGCCACCTCATCGCTGGAGGTCATGTTGCAAAGGCGCCCGGCCCAGGCCGCGTGACCCTCGCTTTCCATGATCCGCGTGGTGCCCGCCAAGGCCGTGGCGTCAAGGTCGAGGCCGAAGACGCTGGCCCCCTGGCGCGCCATCAGCACGGCGGTTGCCTTGCCGTTCCCCCAGCCATCGCCGACGGAACCGGCGCCGGTCACCAGCGCCACCTTGCCCGACAGGTCCAGCATCTCAGGCTGCCGCGCCGCCGCGGGCAAGCGCGCGACGCCTGATCCACAACAGGGCGTCGTGCGACCTCAAGATCGGCGGCGAGAAATGAGCGGGGCGACGCTGCCGGGCGGGGCCGCCTGTGTCGCCAAGGGGGCGCAGCACTTCGCCGCTGGAGACCTCAAGACCCGGCATCTTCGGCGTCCCGGGGACAGCCTCGGCCGTGAAGAGCAGGTGACGCAGTGGCAGAGTTCGCTCCTGTCCGAACGGTCGGTGAAAAGTAGCCGAATGGCTGCTGTCGGCAAAGAGGATCAAGCGCGGCGAACCCCGGTCGCGGTGGACCGCGGCCTCATAGACAAAAACCGACGTCCCCGTTCCCCTCGACCTCGTAGCCGCCCAGCCGCGTGGCGCGCGCTGCGAAGTCGGGCTGGCGTGCGAAGCGCATCAGCCGCTGCATCTGCGTGCCGAAATAGTGGCGCCGGTCCATCACCAGGTCGAAGCGCTCCCGGAACAGCGGAACAAAGCACAGCCCGCGTGCTGCGGCCTCGGCGCCGATGCCGAAACCCGCGTCGGCGCGTCCTTCCTGCACCGCGGCGGCGACCTCGTCCTCGGCCAGCGCCGGCGCGGCCAGGAAACGCACGGCGTCGAGCCTTATGCCCGCCTCGCCCAACAGATGCACCAGCAGCACGTGGCTGCCCGCGCGCGATTGGCGCCCGAGCACGCGGATGTCCGGCCGCACCAGGTCAGGTATGGCCCGGATGCCGCGCGGATTGCCTGGCGGCAGGATCAGCCCCTGCGACCGCCAGGCCCAGATGATGCCGACCATGGGGCGACGCGGCAGGGCGTCGCGCGCGGCGGGTTCATTGAACGCGCCGGTATCGGGGTCGCGCAGGTGCATGGCCGCGGCCATCGCCTCGCCGGCGGCCAGCGCCGACAGCCCGTCGAGGCTTCCGCCGCCGCGCAGCGCCAGGCCGCAGCCGGATTGGCGCACCGCCCAGTCGAGCAGCGGGTCGTGGCTGCCGGCCAGGATCGGCGGGGGGTCGAGGCGCGGTTCCGCCTCAGGCCCATCCGCCTGGGTCGTCAGCCAGCGTTCGAGCTGGACCCGCGGGAACAACCACTTTCCGCCAAGCTGCGCGGCCGGCACGCGGTGCGATCGCGCCAACTCGTAGAGCGAGCGTTCGGACAGGCGCAGAAAGGTGGCCGCCTCGCGCAGGGTCAGGACATCAGGCATATGCCGGCAGAAAACGGCATGCTCTGCGTGTTCGTCAAGCCCGAGGCCAATTGACCCGCAGGCTTTCCGAACGCAGGTTGCAGCGACGCTGGGAACCTGCCGTGAACGACCTCGGAGCCGCCGCCGCGACTGCCCTGAACCTCGTGCTCACCGCCGACCCGGCGGTGGCGCAGATCGTGCTGCTGTCGCTGCGGGTCAGTTTTTCGGCGCTGCTGATCGCGGCCCTCGTGGGATTGCCGCTTGGCGCGCTGCTGGCGGTTGCGCGGTTCCCCGGACGCGGGGCCATCCTGACGCTGCTCAATGCGCTGATGGGCCTGCCGCCGGTCGTGGCCGGGCTGCTGATCTACCTGTTGCTGTCGCGCTCCGGCCCGCTCGGGCATCTGGGGCTGCTGTTCACGCCGGGGGCGATGATCATCGCCCAGGCCGTGCTGATCGCGCCGATCCTGGCCGCCCTGTCGCGCCAGGTGCTGGAGGGGCTGTGGGAGGAATATGCCGAGCAACTGCAGTCTTTTGGCGCGGGTCCCGCGCGGGCGGTACCGACGCTGCTCTGGGATGGCCGTTTCGCGCTGTTGACCGTGCTGCTTGCCGGCTTCGGCCGGGCGAGTGCTGAGGTCGGCGCAGTGATGATGGTCGGCGGCAACATCGAAGGATTTACCCGCGTGATGACCACGGCGATCGCCCTGGAGACGAGTGCGGGCAACCTGCCGCTCGCCTTGGCGCTCGGCATGGTGCTGATGACGATCGTGCTGCTGGTGAACGCGCTGGCGCAGGCGTCGCGCGACGTCGCCGCCCGGGCGGGGGCGTGATGCGCCCGCCCGGCACGATCCTGCCGCTCCGCGCCGAAGGCCTCGGCTTTTCGGCCGGTGGCGTCGCCATCCTGGCCGATGTGTCGCTGACGATCGAGGCCGGCGCGCCCAGCCTGATTATCGGGCCGAATGGTGCCGGGAAATCCGTGCTGCTGCGGCTGCTGCACGGGCTTCTTTCGCCAGGCGCGGGGCGCGTGACCTGGGCGGGTGACGCCGCGCGCCGCCAGGCGATGGTGTTCCAGCGCCCGGTGCTGCTGCGGCGCAGCGTGCTGGCCAATGCCGCCTATCCGCTCAAGCTGGCGGGCGTCGCCGCGGCCGAGCGCGAGCCACGCGCCCGCGCGGCGCTTGAGATGGTAGGCCTTGCCGCACTCGCCGACCGCCCGGCGCGCCGGCTTTCGGGGGGCGAGCAGCAGCGCCTGGCGCTGGCCCGCGCCGCGGCGCTCGCGCCGGAGGTGCTGTTTCTCGACGAGCCCTGCGCGAGCCTCGACCCTGCGGCGACGCGGGCAGTGGAGGAGATCGTAGGCATGCTCGTCGCGCGCGGCACCAAGATCGTGATGACCACGCACGACCTCGGACAGGCGCGTCGCCTCGCTGGCGAAGTGCTGTTTCTCAACCACGGCCGGCTGCGCGAGCAGACACCGGCCGCCGGCTTCTTCAACCAGCCCACCACAGCCGACGCCGCGGCCTTCCTGCGCGGCGAGTTGGTGTGGTGAGGGGACCATGCTGGAGACTTGCCATGTTCCGTCGCCTTTTCCTCGCCGCCGCCCTTTTCCTGCCGGGCGCTGCCTCGGCGCAGGATCGCGTCATCACTGTCGCCAGCACGACGAGCACCGAGCAATCCGGCCTGTTCCGCCACATCCTGCCGATCTTCACGGCCGGGACCGGCATCACCGTGCGCGTGGTCGCCCTGGGCACCGGCCAGGCGCTCGATGTCGGCCGCCGCGGCGATGCAGATGTGGTCTTCGTGCATGACCGCGCGGCCGAGGAACGCTTCGTCGCCGAAGGTTTTGGTGGGCCGCGCCGGCATGTGATGTTCAACGACTTCGTTGTCGTCGGCCCCGCCGCCGATCCGGCGCAGGTCAACGGCATGCGCGACACCAACGCCGCGCTACGCCGCATCGCCGAGGCGCGCGCCCCCTTCGTCAGCCGCGGCGACCGGTCCGGCACGCATGCGGCCGAACTGCGCCTGTGGCAGATGGCCGGCGTGGATCCGGCGACGGGCCGCGGCGCCTGGTACCGTGAGGTCGGCCAGGGCATGGGCCCCGCGCTGAACTTGGCCGCCGCGCAGAACGCCTATCTGCTGGCCGACCGCGGTACTTGGCTGTCCTTCCGCAACCGCCAGGATCTGCGCATCGTGGTCGAGGGCGATGCCCGGCTGTTCAACCAGTATGGCGTGATGCTGGTGAACCCGCAGCGCCATGCGCATGTGAAGGTCGCCGACGGGCAGCGCTTCATCGACTGGATCCTCTCGCCCGCCGGGCAGGCCGCCATTGCCTCCTACAAGATCAGCGACGAGCAGTTGTTCTTCCCGAACGCGACCCGGCCCGAGCCGACGTCCTAGGGATCGTCGCCCTGTTTTGCTGCGGCAGGCTGCCGCGTTGGAACGGGCAGGTAGCGCGCCCAGCCGCAGCCTGGCCGGCTGCGTGCTTGGGGGGGGCCAGCGCTTTAGGCCAGCGCGCCAGGCCAGCGCGTCAGGCCAGCGCGTCAGGCGGCACGGCTGGTTTCGGTTACCAGGCGCATGCGGCGCCAGCGGTGGGGCGCCAACGGTCGAACACCCCCGGCGGCGCCCTCCCAAGGCTCACGCAGCGATCCGTGCCGCCGCCGCCACCGCCGCCACCGGATCGTCAAACAGGGCGGTGACGCCCGCCACGCGCAGCCGCGCCTCGGCCTCGGCCATCGAGTAGCCGGCCAGGGCGGTGTGTCCGGCGGCGATGGCGACGATCAGGGGCTTTGGCGGCGGGGCAAGGCGAAGGGCCTCGGCCAGCGCGTCGATACGGCCCTTCAGCGGGCGTGACGCGAGGACGGTGCAGAACAGGATGGCCTTGACCTCGGGACGGGCCGCCAGGTCGTAAGCCAAGGCCAGCCGCTCGGCCGCGGTTTCGGCGGGTCCGCCCTGGGCATTGTCCATGAAGCAGGCGGCCGGCGCCCCGGCGTCCGCCAGCAGGTCCACCAGCATCATCCCCAACCCTGCCCCGGCGCTGACCAGGGCGACGCTGCCGCCCGGCAGTTCGACGAAGGAAAAGCCGGAAGCTGCGGCGCGGCGTTCCAGTGCCGTAAGGCTCGCGGCCTCCAGGCTCGCGGCCAGGGGCATGGCCGCGTGCCGACCGGCCGCGCAATCGTCGCGGATGATCTTTGCATCCGCCGCGACAAGGCGGCCGTCGGGCAGCAGGGCCAGCGGGTTGATTTCCAGCAGTTCCAGGTCCTCGGCCACCAGCATCCGGGCCAAGCGCAGTGTGAGGCGCGACACCCGCAACGCGAGATCGGTCGGGAAGCCCGCCCGCAGCGCCGCCAGGATCGTGGCGCCGGCATGCGGGTCGGCCAGCGAGAAGGCGGCGGCGATGGGGGCGGCGGACTGTTCGATCTCGACCCCGCCTTCCGCCGAAGCCAGCAGCGCGATGGCCTGGGCGGTGCCATCCACGCGCAGCGACAGATAGAATTCGCGCTGGATCGGCAGAGCTTCCTCGACCAGCAGGGTGGTGCCCCCCGCGGCGCGCACCGAAGCCACCGCCGCCGCACAGCCGCCTTCGGCAAAGACGCGCACCAGGCCGCGCTTGCCCCGCCCGCCCTCCAGCACCTGGGCCTTGGCGACACCGGCGCCTGGCCAGTCGGGGGCGGGGTCGGTTGCGCCGGCCAGGGTTCCATGCGGCACTGGGATGCCGTGGCGGGCCAGCAGCGCCTTGCCCTCGTATTCGGTCAACCGCATCCCGAAAGCCCCCCTGTGGCCGCGTTTCTGCAAGCCTTCCCCCGATCCGTCATCGTGTTCAACCCGGCCGGGCGCTATGGCCAGGCGCAGGTCGCGGCGATGCGGGCGGCGGGGACGCGGATCGTGGCGGGCATCGCGCCGGGGCGCGGGGGCACGCTGCTGGACGGCGTGCCGCTGTTCGACGATGCGCGGGAGGTGCCGGAGCCGGCAGATGCGGCGGTGCTCTACACCCCGCCCGAGGGCCTGCTGGAGGCGGTACGTATCTGCGCCGCGCTGCGCATCCCGACCATCGTGGCCGCAGCGGAATACGCGCCCCTGCACGACGGGCTGGCGGCGGCCGAGGCGGCGCGGGCCGCGGGGTCCTGGCTGGTCGGGCCAAATACGCTCGGGCTGTGCGTCCCGGGCCAGGGGGTCCTGGGGTCCATCGCGCCGGATTTCTGCACGCCAGGGCGCGTCGCGTTGCTGTCGCGCAGCGGCACGCTGACGCTCGCCATGGCGCGGGCGATGACGGCAGCCGGGATCGGGCAGCGGGTGGTGGTGAATATCGGCGGCGATGCGGTGATCGGGCGCAACCCGGCCGAATGGGTGGCGGCCGTCGCGGCCGATCCGGGGGTGGAGGCCGTCCTGTACTGCGGGGAGTTGGGCGGCACCAAGGAATACGCCCTGGCCGAGACGATGCCGGGCAAGCCGCTGGTGGCGATGATCGTGGGGCGCCATGCGCCGGCGGGCACCCGCATGGGACATGCGGGGGCGCTGGCGGGGGCGGAGCGCGAGACGGCGGCGGCGAAGATCGCAGCCCTGGCGGCGGGGGGGGCGGTGGTGGTGACAGGGCCAGAAGGGGCGGTGGCGGCGCTGCGGGGCGTGCTGGGGTAGGGGTTGGGTCTGGACACCTGCGCAATTTGGGCTACGTTGTAGCTCGAGGAGCACACGACATCATGACCGAGAATGCCGTCGTCCGCGCCCGGATCGATGAGGCGACCAAGGCCGAGGCTGCCGCCGTGCTGGCTACCATGGGGCTATCGCTGTCCGACGCCTTCCGCATGCTGCTGAAGCGTGTGGCGGCGGAGAAGGCCCTGCCCTTCGAACCGCTGGTGCCGAATGCCGAAACCGTGGCGGCGATGAAGGCGGCGCGGCGCGGAGAGTTGACCACGGTGGGGAGTCCGACGGGCTTGCTCGCGGGCCTAAATGCGGACGATCGGCAGGGTGACGTCTTGAAGCCTGGTCACCTCGCTGCGCGATCCGCCTAAAAAGGTTGCAACAGGCGCTAGTAACCGCAATGGTCGATCTGCCTTGGACGACTGTCAGACGAGAGCGCAAAGCCACCCTCCGGAAAGTCAGAGCAAAGAGCGATGGCTCTGGCTATCGCAAGGGTCCGATGCTGGCAAAAATCAAACGCATCACCGCCGCGCCGTGAAAGCCTGAACCTGTGAAGCTCGCAAAGGGGGTTGGTATTGATTCGCCAAACCTGCGAGCGGTTTCAGATCAGTCGATATGCTGGCAGACTCCAGGGAGTGCAGCGCCGCAAGAATGGTTAACGCTGCACCGGCGTGTTGCGTGCCAAGCAATTGCGTGACTCGGCATAGGCATCGGAAGAGGCGATCAGGCTCACACTTAAAGACTGGCTCCCAATCAGATCGGTGATTATAGTCATGCGTCGTCCGGCAGCGAAGCGTTGGGCGAATGTCCCAGCGCTACTCGGGGGAATTCCGGCTCTCACCTGGCGTCCCGTTCCCGTGCCGCTTATTGTCATGGCACTTCCGTCGATGTCGATGTCGACGCGCACCGGCATACGCCCTGAGAAGTTCCAAGCCGAACTATAAAGTTCGATATACATCGCGCCTACACCGCTCCAACCTAAAGCTACGGCGCGGCCATCCGTCGCAAATGTCCGCACTAAGCAAGTCGTGGCCGTGTCGCTTTTGATGGATAGAACTTCCCAATTCCCATACACTGCGATGATTACCGGTTCTTGAGAAAAGGCGCGGTTGTTTGCGGGAAGTGTGGGGGTTTGGTTGCTGGCGGCAAGAGTGGGGGTTCGGTCGCTAGCGCGAAGCCAAGTCGAAAATCCGGCAATGGCAGCGAGAACTGTCACGGCGCCCATTAGTTCACGGAACGGCGACAACGACGGGTTTGCCATCCTCGGTTTACCGTTCGGCACATGTTCGCGAGGCCGAACAGCCTCTTTGTTGAGGCGCTCCAAAACTGCCGACATATCGGGACGACGCTTGGGGTTCTTCTCCAGACACGCACGAACGATCTCTCCGAAAGGCTCAGCCATGCGGGGGAGTTTGATTGGCGCATCGTCGAGGATCATACGAAGAAGGTCGCCTCTGTTCGCAGCAGCAGCAGCGAACGGATGAGGCCCAACGGTCGCTTCCGATATTGTGAGGCCAAACGCCCAGACATCCCATGCGGGTGTTGGCACGGAATGAGAATAAGCCTCTGGGGGGAGATATAACACTGTCCCAGCCGGCGTAGTGTGTGATACATCTGGCGTCTCACGGCGTGCTAAGCCCAGGTCGCCCAGCCTCCACTCGTTGCGGGCGAATAGGATGTTCGCCGGCTTCACATCACGATGCACAATTGCGAGCGGTCGCTGCCCGTGAAGAAACATGAGCGCACTACCGATTCCCACCGCAAGGTGGAGCAAATCGGGCGTGGCCACGGGCCCAGTCATCTGTAGCCGGCCTGCCAAGCTGAACTGGGCGATCTCCATAGCGTACCAGTAAACGCCGCGGACCTGCCCGTTGCCGTCAGGAATCTCGCTGAAGCCGGCTTTCTCCACGGGTAGAAGATTTTGATGCCGAAGCTTGAGCCCAAGTTCGATCTCCGCAGGCAGCTTACGCAAGTTCGTCGCCGGCACTTGCAGGTTGTTTGGGTCGATAATTTTGACAGCAACTTTCCTGCGAACACTACCATGCCCGACCGGTCGAACTTCCGCCGCAAACACCACTCCGAAGCCGCCGGCACCAATCACGTTGACTAGCCGATAATCGCCCAACGATTTCCCTGCTAGATTGCTGTACCACACCTTGAACTTTCTCCTTGAAGCCCGCCGGCGCGACCGGAGAAGCGTCAGCCGAGTGGGCTCTGATCATCCTTGCCGATCCGCACCATCAAATGCCAAGCCTAAATATCGACGGCCTTACTCCGCCCTGATCCCCGTCGCCGCCGCCAGCGCGCGCCACTGCGGCACTTCTCGCGCCAAACGCTCGGCCAGCGGCCCCGGCCCGTTGAGCAGCAGTTCCGCCCCGGAGTCCTGCAACCTGTCCTTCAGGGTGCTGCCCGCGACCAGCCCCGCGCAATCGGCCGTGATCCGGGCGGCGATGGCGGGGTCCATCCCCCGCCCACCGAACATCGCGTACCAGATCGTGATGGCATAATCGGGCACCAATTCGCCCGCGCTCGGCACCTCCGGCCAGGGCGCGATCCGCCGCGGCCCGGTCACGGCGATGGCGCGCAGCCGCCCGTCGCGCACATGCGGCAAGCTTTCGATCGTGCCGGTCACCAGCAGATCGGTATCCCCGGCATAGAGCGCATTCACCGCCTGGCCCGCGCCGCGATAGGGCACGTGCAGCAGCTCGATCCCCGCCCTTTGCGCCAGCAGCGCCCCGCCCAAATGCGTGGTGCTGCCAGCGCCCGAGGAGCCATAGGACACCTCCCCCGGTTTTTGCCGCGCCAGCGCCAGCAGCCCGGCCAGGTCACGCACCCGCCCATCCACCCGCGCCAGAAACGCCATGGGCGCGTCCGAGACCATGGAAATCGGCGTCAAATCCCGGAACGGATCATACCCCGGGTCCCGCACCAGCGCCGGCAGGATGGCGACCGAGGAGGTGGTGAACAGCAGCATATGCGGATCATTCGCCTGGGCCACGGCCTGGATGCCCAACGCACCCCCCGCCCCCGGCCTGGTCTCGACCACAAAGGGCTGGCCGGTGCTGCGCGACAGCGTATCGGCCACGACCCGGGCCGGGACCTCGACCGGCCCGCCCGGGGCAAAGGGCACGATGAAGCGCACCGGCCGCTGCGGCCAGGCGCCTTGCGCCAGGGCCGGCGTCGCCAGCGTGGTTGCCAGCAGGGCGCGTCGGGTCACGTCCATGGTCGTCTCTCCTCGGAGCGCCTCGTTGCGGGCGCTTGTCGTTGACGTCATCAACCTTTTTGCTAGCCTTTGGAAAGGAGGCAAGAAGAATGATCATGCACCGACGCGCCCTGCTGGCCAGCGGCTTCCTGGCCGCGACCAACCCGGCCCTGGCCTGGGACCCGAGCCGGCCGCTGCGCCTGGTCATCCCCTTCGCCGCCGGTGGCCCGGCCGACCTCTTCGGCCGGGTGCTGGCCGAGGCCTTGTCGACGCGGCTGGGCCAGCCCGTCGTGGTCGAAACCCGCGCAGGGGCCGGCGGTGTGACGGGGGTCGAGGCGGTGGCCCGCGCCGCCCCCGATGGCCATGTGCTGGCCTTCACCGGGGCCGCGGCGCTCGCCATCGCGCCCTCCCTGCCGCAGCCCATGCCCTTCGATGTCACGCGCGACCTCGCGCACCTGACCCTGGTCGCCCGCGTGCCGGAGGTGCTGGTCGTCCATGCGCAGGACGGCATCGCCGATGTCGCGGCCCTGGTTGCGCGCGGCCGGGGCGGGTCGCTGCAATACGGCTCGGCCGGGGCCGGCAGCATCACCCACCTGGCCTCGGCGCTGTTTGCGCAGGAGGCGGGTTTTTCGGCCGAACACATCCCTTATCGTGGGGCGGCGCCGGCGGTGACCGACCTGCTGGCACGTCGCTTCACCTATATGATCGCGGACGTGCCAGTGCTGATCGCGCATATTCGCGCCGGCACGCTGAAACCGCTCGCGGTCACCACCGGCGCGCGCGTGGCCTCCCTGCCCAACGTGCCGACCACGGCCGAGGCCGGGCTGCCGCGCGTGCTCTCGGACAACTGGTATGGCTTTGCCGTCCCCGCAGCGGTGCCGGCCGAGGCGCAAGGTCGGCTGCATGCGGCGGCGGTGGCGGCGCTGGCGGACCCCGCGCTGGTCGCACGTTTCGCCGCGGTCGATGCCCTCGCCTCGCCCATGTCGCCTGCGGAAACCCTGGCCTTCATCCGCGCCGAACAGACCAAATGGGCGCCGCTGGTGCGGCAGACGGGGGTGACGACCCTTTGACCGATTTCGGTTTCCCATCCCGCCTGCCCGCGCTGCTCGGCATACGCTACCCGATCGTGCAGGGTGGGATGTCCTGGGCGTCGTCCTCGGCCGCCCTGCCGCTGGCGGTAGCGCAGGCCGGCGGCCTCGGCGTCATCGCCGCGGGGCCGATGCGGCCCGATGATCTTATCGCCGCCATACGCACGGTGAAGGCCGGCACCGATGCCCCCTTTGCCGTGAACATCCCGCTCTACAACAAGCGTTCTGCCGAATTCCTCGACATCGTCGAGGCCGAGGCCGTGCCCATCCTCATCGTCTCCCAGGGCGGGCCGAAGGCGCATATCGCCCGCTTCCACGCCCACGGCGTGCGCTGGCTGCATGTCGTGGCCGGGCCCGAGCACGCCGCCAAGGCCGAAGCCGCGGGCGTCGATGCGCTGATCGTGGTGGGTGGCGAGGCGGGGGGACACCCCGCACCCGACGAAGTCTCCTCCCTGGTCCTGACCCGCGCCGTGCTGCGCGCGACCGCCCTGCCCGTGATCGCCGCCGGCGGCATCGCCGATGGTGCCGGCATCGCCGCGGTTTTTGCGCTCGGCGCCGAGGGCGCACAGCTCGGCACCCGCTTCCTGATGACCGAGGAAGCCTCGGTCCACCCGGCCTACAAATCCGCGGTGCTGGCCGCGGGCATCGCCGACACCCGCCTGGTCGGGCGCGGCGGGCTGCCGGTGCGGCAGGTCCGCAACGCCTTCACCGACCAGGTGGCGGCCGCCGAACGCGCCGGCGCCGCCGACCTCGCCGCGCTGTACATGTCCCACAGCCTGAAGGAAGCGGCGCTGGACGGCGACATCGCCTGGGGCAAGGTCGAGGCCGGGCAGACCGCGGGGCTGATCGACGACTGCCCCGCCGCCGCCCTCGTGATGCAGCGCCTGGTGGCCGAGGCCGAGGCCGCGCGCCTGCGGCTCTGCGCATGAGCATCCTCGTCACCCATGCCGACGGGCTGTGCCGCATCGCGCTGAACCGCCCGGAGAAACGCAATGCCATGGATGCGGCGCTGGTCGCCGGGCTGTGCGCGGCCATCACCGCCGCCGGCGACGACGCCACGGTCAAGGCCGTTCTGGTCAGCGGCGAGGGACGGCAGTTTTCCGCCGGCGCGGACCTGGCGGAAATCGCCGCCAACCCCGGCGACCCCGAGCGCGCCGGGCTGACCCGCTGGATGCTCCAGGTGCCGCGCGGCATCGGCAAGCCCGTGGTCGCCGCGGTCCATGGCATGGCGCTCGGCGCCGCGGCCTCCTTCGCGCTGGCCTGCGATGCCATCGTCATGGCCGAGGATGCGCAGTTGGGCTGGCCCGAGGCGCGCCACCGCATGCTGCCGCGCGTGGTCGCCCCGCAGGTCATCGCCGCCGTGCCGGCCGGCGTCGCCTTCGACCTGCTGGCCACGGGTCGCCCCATGCCGGCGTTGGAAGCCTTTGCGTTGGGCCTCGCGGCACGCATTGTCGCCCCTGAAGCCCTGATCGCCGAGGCCAGCGCTTACGCCCTCGGTGCCGCGCTGCTGCCGCCCGCCGCCTTGGCCGAATTGAAGCGGATGATCCGGCCGTGACACCGCTGGCGGGGCTGAAGATCCTCGACCTGTCGCGGGTGCTGGCCTGTCCCTTTGCCTCGATGATCCTGGCCGAATTGGGCGCCGAGGTGATCAAGGTGGAGCAGCCCGGCACGGGGGATGAGACCCGCGGCTTCGAACCCTTTGCCGAGGGACCGGGGGGCCAGGTCTCGGGCTATTTCATGGCCTGCAACCGCGCCAAGCGCAGCATCACGGTGAACCTGCGCGACCCCGAGGGGGTGACGATCATCCGCGCGCTCGCCCGGCAATCCGACGCGCTGGTGGAAAATTTCCCGGTCGGAACGCTGAAACGCCGCGGGCTGGATTTCGCAGCCCTGCACCCAATCGCGCCTCGGCTCGTCATGCTGTCCTGCACCGGCTTCGGCCAGACCGGGCCTTACGCGCATCGCAAGGGCTACGACACCGTCTTCCAGGCGATGGGCGGGTTGCTGTCGCTGACGGGCGAACGCGGCGGCGGGCCGGTCAAGCCCGGGCTGCCGGTGGCGGACCTGACCAGCGGGTTATGGGCTGCCATCGCCCTGCTGGCCGCGCTGCGCGGGCGGGATGCGACCGGTCGCGGTGCCCATGTCGACCTGTCGATGCTGGAAGGCCAGGTTGCGCTGCTGACCATCGCCGCCGCCCGCTACTTCGCGCTTGGCGAGGTGCCGCCTCGCCTGGGCACCGAGCACCCGGGCCGCGTGCCGACCGCCAGTTTCCGCTGCGCCGACGGGCGGTTCCTGCACATCACCGCCTCCGACCAGCATTGGGCGCCGCTGTGCCGGGCGCTGGGGCTGGCGCCCGATCCCGGCCTTGCCACGAACGCTGCCAGGCTGGCGGCGCGCGAAAAGATCATGACCATGCTGGCCGGGGCGCTGTCGAAGATGACCCGGGCCGAGGCCGTCGCAGCACTCGACGCCGCCGATGTGCCCAACGGGCCGGTGCTGGCGGTGGATGAGGTGCTGGCTGACCCGCATATCGCCGCCCGCGGTGCCGTGCAGTCCTTCGACGACCCGGTCCTGGGCTCCTTCCCCGCGCTGCGCCTGCCCTTCCGCTTCGACGGCTTCGATGACCCGCAGGCCACCGCCCGCCCGCCAGCCCTGGGCGAACATACCGACGAAATCCTCGGCGGCCTCGGCTATGACAGCCATCGCATCGCCGCCCTACGCGCCGCAGGAACGATATGACCGACACCGTCCTCTACACGGCCGACCAGGGCGTCGTGACGCTCACGCTGAACCGCCCGGCCGCGCGCAATGCCCTGAACCTGCCCATGTGCGCCGCCCTGCATGCCGCCGCCCGCCGCGCGACTGAGGAAGCCGCGCGCCTTGTGTTCATCCGCGCCGCCGGGCCGGTGTTCTGCGCCGGGGCCGATATCAAGGAACGCCAGGGCATGAGCGATGACGCGGTGCGCGCCCGCCGCATCCGCGCCTTCGCGGCCTATGACGCGCTGGAGAGCCTGGCGATGCCCGTCGTCGCCGTGGTCGAAGGCCCGGCCATCGGCTCGGGCGTCGAGATCGCGGCCATCGCCGATTTCATCCTGGCGACACCGGCCGCGCGTTTCCGCACGCCCGAAGCGCTCTGGGGCACGGTCGGCGCGACACAGCGCCTGCCGCGCATCATCGGCAAGCGGATGGCCAAGGACATGATGCTGACCGGCCGCACGCTGACCGCCGCAGAAGCCCTGGCCCAGGGCCTGGTCGCCCGCCTCGTGCCGCCCGAGGCGCTGGAGGCCGAGATCGCGGCCATCGCAGCACCGATGCTGAAGGCCCCGCCGCGAGCACTCGCCATGGCCAAGCGCTGCATCGAAGAGGGCCTCGCCCGCGACCCGCGCGGGGCACTGGCGACCGAATTGCTCGCGATCGAGGAGAGTCTCGCCGCGGCCGAATGGCAGCAGGCCATGGCGGCCTTCCGCGCATGAGCGCGGGACCACGCCTGGTCGACCTGCTGGATCGCAACGCCCGGCACCTGCCCAACGCCGAGACGCTGGTGGCCGGCGAGGCGCGGCTGACCCATTCGGCCCTGCGCGCCGAAGCGCGCGCCCTGGCGCGGTCGTTGCTGGCGCTCGGCCTGCAACGCGGCGATCCTGTCGGGCTCCTCTTCCCCAATACCGCCGAATGGATCGCGAGTTTCTGCGCCATCGGCATGATCGGCTGCATCGCCGTGCCGCTGAATACGCGCTGGAAGGCTGGCGAGATCGCCTATGGGCTGAAGCGCGCCGAATGTCGCGCCGTGCTGATGGCCGACCGCTTCCTGAAACAGGAATTCTCCGACCTGTTGGCCGAGGCCGAGCCGGCGCTCGCGACCGCCCTGCCAGGCCAGGCGCTGCCGCTGCTGCGCCATGCGGTGGTGCTGGGCCGGAACGTCCCCGCTGGCGCCATGCCGTGGGAGGATTTCTGCCAGGGCCAGGCGTCCGAGGCAGCGCTGGAGGCGGCGGTCGCCACCGTCAGCGACCAGGACCCGCTGCTAGTGCAATTCACCTCCGGCACCACGGCCTTCCCGAAGGGTGTGCTGCTGACGCATCACAACATGATCCGCAACGCCGCTGCCTGCGCGCTGCGCCTCGGCGTGCGGGAACACGACCGCTACCTGAACTGTCGGCCTTTGTTTCACGTCGCCGGCAGCACCCTGTCGCTGCTGCTGTGCCTGGCGACCGGCGCCTGCCTGGTCACGCCGGCAAGCTTCGAGGCTGGCGAGGCGCTGCGCCTGCTGGATGTGGAACGTTGCACCGTGACCAGTGGCAACGACAGCATCTTCCAGTTGCTGATGGCCCACCCCGCCTTCAGCCGCGACCGGCTGCACCTGCGCGCCGGCTGGGCTGCGGCCGGGCCGCAGACCATGCGGCGCATCGTGGAGGAAATGGGGATACGCGACCTTGCCTGGGCCTATGGGCTGTCGGAAGCCTCGCCGAATGTTGTCATGTCCGATTGGCGGGAGCCGCTGGAAACCCGTATCGCGGGGCTGGCGCTGCCGCACCCCGGCGTTTCGATCCGCATCGCCGATCCCGAGACGCATTCAAGCATGCCGCCCGAGGGGCGCGGCGAGATCCAGGTGCGCGGCTGGGGCATCATGCGCGGGTATGTGAACGACCCCGAGGCCACCGCCCGGGCCTTCACCGACGACGGCTGGCTGCGCACCGGCGACTTGGGCAGCCTGACGGCCGATGGCCGGCTGCACTTGGCGGGGCGGCTGAAGGATGTGCTGCGCGTGGGGGGCGAGAATGTCGCGCCCGCCGAGGTCGAGGAAGCCCTTCTGGCGCACCCGATGATCGCCATGGCCCAGGTTGTCGGCGTGCCCGACGCACGCCTGGGCGAAGTGCCCGTCGCCTTCGTCCGCCCGGTGGATGGCGCGATGCTGGAGGCCGAGACGGTGCTGGCCTGGCTGCGGCCCCGCATCGCCAATTTCCGCCTGCCGCGGCGGCTCTGGCTGGTCGAGGATTTCGAGACCATCGGCATGACCGCCTCGGGCAAGGTGCAGAAGTCGGCGCTGCGGGCGCAGGCGCTGGCCTTGTTGGCGGCCGAATGAGCGACGCCACCACGATCAAGGACCTGCTGTCCTGGCGGGTGCACCGCCTGGCCAATGCGCTGTCGCGCGGGGCCGCGGTGCGGTACCGCCGCGACTTTGGCGTGTCGTTGATGGAATGGCGCACCGTCGCCCTTCTGGGCGGCTTCGCGCCGATGGCGTTGAAGGACCTTGCCAGGCAGGCCGGGCTGGACAAGGGCCAGGCCAGCCGCACGATCTCGGCGCTGGTGGCCCGCGGCCTGGTGCTCCGGGAGCAGGGCCAGGGCGATGCGCGGCTGGTGACGCTGCGCCTGTCGCCGGAGGGTGAAGCGCTGCACGCCGGGCTGATGGAAGCGGCCAGGGCGCGGGACACCGCCTTCCTCGCCGCGCTGCGCCCCGGCGAACACGCGGCGCTGGAAGCAGCGATCGGCCGGTTGACCGAGGTTGCACGCCGGCAGGTGTAGCGGCCGGGGCGCCGAAGCCCCACACTGAATGCATGGACCAGCACATCCCGCCCGACCTTTTCATGCCGCCGGCGCGGCCCTCGCCCCCCTTCACGCGCGCGCTGAAGGTCGAAAGCCCCTACCAGCCCGCCGGCGATCAGCCGGAGGCGATCAAGACCCTTCTGGCGGGGCTGGCGGCGAATGAACGCGACCAGGTGCTGCTCGGCGTAACCGGTTCGGGAAAAACCTTCACCATGGCCAAGGTGATCGAGGCGGTGCAGCGCCCCGCCCTGGTGCTCGCGCCCAACAAGACGCTGGCGGCGCAACTGTATGGGGAAATGAAGTCCTTCTTTCCCAACAATGCCGTGGAGTATTTCGTCTCCTACTACGACTATTACCAGCCCGAGGCCTATGTGCCGCGGACCGACACCTACATCGAAAAAGACAGCCAGATCAACGAACAGATCGACCGGATGCGGCATTCCGCGACGCAGTCGCTGCTGGAGAGGAACGACGTCATCATCGTCGCCTCGGTGTCCTGCATCTACGGCATCGGCTCGGTCGAAACTTATTCCAACATGACCATCAAGCTGGAAAAGGGTGGGAGCATTGCCCGCGACGTGCTGGTCAAGGGCCTGGTCGAACAGCAATACCGCCGCAACGACACCGCCTTCGAACGCGGCACCTTCCGCGTCCGGGGCGAGAACATCGACCTTTGGCCCAGCCACATGGAAGACCGCGCCTGGCGCGTGACCCTGTTCGGCGACGAGGTGGAAGCGATCCGCGAGTTCGACCCGCTGACCGGGGAGATCGCCGGCGAGATGGAGCGCGTGTCGATCTACGCCAACAGCCATTACGTCACGCCGCGGCCGACGCTGCTGCAGGCGATCGGCGACATCAAGCGCGAGTTGAAGGACCAGCTTGCCGTCATGCAGACCGAGGGCAAGCTGCTCGAAGCCCAGCGCCTGGAACAGCGCACCACCTTCGACATCGAGATGATGGAAACCACCGGCTCCTGCAAAGGCATCGAGAACTACAGCCGGTATCTGTCAGGCCGCCGCCCGGGCGAACCGCCGCCGACGCTGTTCGAATACCTGCCCGACAATGCGCTGCTGATCGTAGACGAAAGCCATGTCACCGTCCCGCAGGTGGGGGGCATGTACAAGGGCGACTATTCCCGGAAAGCCATCCTGCGCGACTTCGGTTTCCGGCTGCCGTCCTGCGTGGACAACCGGCCGCTGAAGTTCGAGGAATGGGAGCGGTTCCGGCCCGACACCGTCTTCGTCAGCGCAACGCCGGGGCCTTGGGAGATGGAGCGCACCGGCGGCGTCTTTGCCGAACAGATCATCCGCCCCACGGGGCTGGTGGACCCGCTCTATGACATCCGGCCCGTCGAGGGCCAGGTGGATGACCTGCTGGCCGAATGCCGCGCCGTCGCCGCCCACGGCGGGCGCGTGCTTGTCACCGTGCTGACCAAGCGCATGGCGGAAGACCTGACCGAATACATGACCGAGGCCGGCATCAAGGTCCGCTACCTGCATTCGGACGTCGATACGCTGGAACGCATCGAGATCATCCGCGACCTGCGCCGCGGCGTCTTCGATGTGCTGGTCGGCATCAACCTGCTGCGCGAAGGGCTGGACATTCCCGAATGCGAGCGCGTCGCGATCCTGGACGCCGACAAGGAAGGGTTTTTGCGCAGCGTCACTTCGCTGATCCAGACCATCGGCCGGGCGGCGCGCAATGCCGATGGGCGGGTGATCCTCTATGCCGATGTGATGACCAACAGCCTGCGCCTCGCGCTGGAAGAAACCGACCGCAGGCGCGCGAAGCAGATCGCCTACAACACCGAGCACGGCATCACGCCGACGAGCATCAAGCGCGATATCTCCGACGTGCTGCAATCGGTCTATGAGCAGGACTACGTGACGGTGCCGGCGAGCGAGGGCGATGCCACCGCCAACTTCGTCGGCAAGGACCTGCGCGCCGCCATCGCCGATATGGAAAAGAAGATGCGCGCCGCCGCGGCCGACCTGGAGTTCGAGACCGCGGCCCGGCTGCGGGATGAGATCAAGCGGCTGGAATCCCTCGACCTGGGGCTGGTGCCGAATGAGGCCGGGCGGTCGCTGCGGGAGGCCGTGCCCTTCAAGCCTGTGCCTATGGGGCCGGGGGGTGGGGGGTGGGACCCGAAGAAGGCAAAGGGGCGGCAGAAGAAACGTTAAACCGCCAGGCGCGGCAGGATCAGTGCGGAGCCGTTCGTCGCGAGGTCGCAGGTGATCGGCACGGCCTCCATCGCCGTCGCTGCGCGCGGGTCGGTGCCGGTGCCGGGGTTGACCGGATAGGCCGGGAAGGCGGCCGCAGCGACCGACAGGCGCAGCCTTTCGCCGGGCATGAGCGTGATGCAACTGGGTTTGAGGCTGACCGAGACAGCCCCGCCCGCCGGCACATGGCGGTAGCCGCTGGTCAGCACATGCGCCCGCCCATCGGGCGTGACCCGCGACAGCACGGCCGAAACATCGAAGGACGGGGCATCGGCGGTTATCGCCAGATCGACCCGCACCTCGCCCAGTATCGTCAGCGGTGCCGCCAAGGGGGCACCGCAAAATACCAGCACATCGGTGCGCTGGTCGATCTCGCTGCGTTCGCCGAGGTAGGGCGTCGCCGGCACGGGGCGGTAGGGGTCGTGCACGAAGACTTCGCGCGACGCCGCCCCCGGCTGGCCCGACAGCCCGCCACCACGCACCGCGACCCGCCCGTCGCCGGTCAGGTGCAGCACATGGGGCCGGGTTTCCGGCCAGCGCGGAAACACCCGCCACTGGTTCGCGCCAATGTCGAAGACGCGCACGCCGAGGACCGGCGGTCCGCCACGTCCCTTCAGCGCCCAGTCGAACCAGGCGACCTGCAGCGCATCCATGTCGCCCAGGGCGGCGGCGCCAAAGTCGTGCCCCGCCTGGCGCGGCGCCCAGGCCAGGTGCGTCCAGGGGCCGATGACCAGCGCCTGGTGCGGGGCCGCCGCCAGCGCATGATATCCCCCCCAGGTGCCGGGCAGGTTGTAGTCGAACCACCCCCCCCGCATGCAGCGCCGGCACGGCGAAGCCGGCAGGGTCGATCCGCCGTGCGGGCGAGACGCGCGCCCAGTAGGGGTCCTCGGCCCCGCGGTCGCGCCAGTCGTCGAAGTGATGATGATCCGCATACTGCGCCAGGATCGGCGGATGGGCGGGCAGCACGCCATCGTAGCGGGGCGCGTGCGACCAGGCGGTCAGCGCCGCATGGCCCGCCGCATCGCCCCGCCTGCGCGCCTCCAGCGCCCCCATCTGCGCCGCCCAGCCGCCGCAGCCGGCGAGCGCGAAGGCCCCGCCATCGGCGGATTTTTCGGCATGGACGTCCCAGACCGACATGGCCGGCGCGATGGCGCCGAGGGCCGGGGGCGCCTGCGACGCCGCCAGAAGTTGGGACGCCCCCTGGTAGGAAAAGCCGTACATGCCGACGCGGCCGCTGCTGCCGGGCAGGTCGGCGGCCCAGGCCACAGCCTCGGCGCCATCCTCGGCCTCGTTCTCATAGACGCGGAACCGGCCCTCGCTGGTGCCCGCACCGCGCACATCCTGCACCGCAACGATGTAGCCCTGGGCGGCATACCAGGCCGGGTGGGCCGAGGTGACGGTGCTGGCGATGGCCCGGCCATAGGGCTGGCGCATCAGCAGCACGGGATGCGGCCCGGGGCCCGAGGGGCGCCAGATGGAGGCATCGAGCCTGGTACCATCCGACAGCCGCATCGACAGGGTCACGTGCCGGATTTCCGGAACGACCACCCCCCGGTCGGCAACCGACCACCGATCGCGGTATCCTCGTCCAGCTCGAAGGACAGCTTGCCCGGGTTCAGCAGGTTGTGCGGATCCATCTCCCGCTTGAAGGCCACGTCGCGGGCCGAGAACTGTTTGACGCCCACGCCCTTCACATTGAAGGAATGGGAATTGGCGACCTGCACCCCGCACTCGGTCAGGGTGCGGACCATGGCCGCCATCTGGCCGTCGTTTTCGTAGAACAGCGCCGGCGAGCCCAGCGCGCCGACCAGACCCTCGCTGCGCTCCAGTTCCAGCCGCAAGGGCGCGGCACCAGCGAAGGCCGCATGCACGCGGAAAATCGCCGCCAGCAGATCGTCGCCGGGGAACAGCCCCATCACCCCGGTGCGCTGCGGCTCGGTCTTTTGGACATGCAGCAGCGAATGCCCCCAGGAGAATTCATAAAGGGGCGCGCCGTAGGACCCGCAGCCTTCCGCCGCATCCGACACGATGGCGCCGCCGTGATCGGCGACCAAGTCGCAAAAACCTTTCATCGAGACGGGGGCGATCAGCGCGTTCACCAGGCTGTGCCCCTCCGGCACCAGCCCGGCGAAGGGGCGCGTCAGCTTGGGCAGCGGCCATTCCTGGATCGAGACAAGCTTGCGGACCAGCCCATCCTCATGCCCCAGCCGCACGCCGAAACGCGCGGCGGCCAGGTAGTCCGGGAAGGCGACCATCACCTCGCGCCAGGGCCAGGCGGGCGCGGTCGGCATCTCGACCTCGGTGATGATGGCATTGGTGCCGTAGGCGTGATGGACCAGCGCGATATCGGGGCCGCGCAGTTCCAATTCGCGGGGCTCGGCCTCCACACTCACCACCTGCAGCCCCAAGATATTGCCGCGGTCGCGCAGCATGCCCCAGGCGCAGGAGCCGACGCCGGCATGCCCGCCCGAGATGAACCCCGCCAGCGTGCTGGACCGCTTGGTGCTGGGATGGATGCGCTGTTCCCAGCCGTTCGGCCGGGTCGCCTCGTCCAACTCCGAGATCAGGATCCCCGACCCCGCGCGCACCGCACCCGGCCGCTGCCAAATAACCCCGCCGAGCTCGGTCAGGTTCAGCAGGATGCCGCCTTCCAGCGGCACCGACTGGCCGAAGTTCGCCGTCCCACCACCGCGCGGCGTGATGGGGATGCGGTGTGCCACGGCGGCCACGATCACCCGGCGCAAATCCTGGCGGTCGCGCGGTGTGACGATGATGTCGGCCTGCTTGTCCTTCAGGATTTTGCGCAGCATCGGGCTGACGGCGAAGCGGTCGCGTGAGCGCAGCCGCACTGTCGCCGGGTCATCGACGAAAGGGATCCCGGCGATGTCGGCGGCAAAGGCGGCGATCGGCCAGCGCATCACGACCCGCCCGCGACAGGCGCGCGCAGATCGGCGGGCGGCGGCAGGTAGCGGTCGGTGAACAGGCTTTCGGGCGAAGGCGGTGTCGCGATGTTGAAGGCCTCCGCCACCGCCGCCGTCATCGCCCGCAGCCGGGCCGGATCGGCGCGGCCGATGCCGTTCTGGAAGACATCGGGGGTAAAGTAGGCTTCCTCGAATGTCAGTTGCATCCGCGCCTTTTCGATCGCGGGATCGACCAGCGCCTCCCGCGCGCGCAGGGCGGCGATGGCGGCATCGGGCTCGGCAAAGGCTGCGCGCATGCCGCGGGCCATGGCGCGGATGATGCCGGTGACGGCGGCGGGGTTTGCCTCGGCCCAGCCAGGCCGCGCCATCAGCGCATGGCCATAGAGCGGCACGCCGAAATCGGCATAGCGCAGCACCACCACCTGGTCGCGCGGCACGCCAAGCCCGACCAGGTTCAGCACGCCCGAGGTCGTAAGACCGCTCATCGCCTGCGCCCCGCCGCGCAGCAGCAGGGGTTCACGCAAGGCCGCCGTGGTGGACACCCAGGCGACGCCATCGACCGGCAGGTTCACCGCCCGCGCAAAAGCCGGCCAAAGCAGCCGGCCCGCATCGCTCTCCGGCCCCGCGATGGTTTTTCCGCGCAGGTCGGCGGGGGTGCGTATGCCGCTTGCGGCGGTGGTCATGATCGCGACGGTGGAGCGGTTGTGCGTGATCATCACCGCCTGCAGCGCCGCCTGCGGATTGCGCGCATTGAACATGATCATGCCCGCCAGATCGGCGGTGCCGATATCGGCATTGCCGGTCGCCAGGCGCTGGAACAGTTCCGACGATCCATTCGCGGCCGCCATCACAAGCTCGACCCCTTCCTCGCGGAAGAAGCCGCGCTGCTCGGCCAGCAGCCAGGGCGCCGCCGAGCCCTGGAAGGCCCAGTCCAGGGTGAAGCGGATGCGCTGCGGGGCGGTTTGTGCCGCTGCCGGAAGGGCTGCGATCAGGCAGGCGGCAAGCACGAGACGGCGCAGCATGGCGGAACCTCCAGCGAGATGCGGCCCTGGCACGCAATCGCCATGCCGCGCCCCTTCCCGCGGCGCACCGGCCCGCCTAAACGGCGCAAGTGACAAGCCCCTGGCCGAATGCCCTGTTTGTGGACCATGCCGCGCTGCGCATTCCCTGGCGCAACTGGGGGGTCGTGGCACCGGGGCGGCTGTACCGGTCGAACCACCCGCTGCCCTTCCAGGTGGCTGCCGCCGCGCGCCGCCATGGGCTGAAGACGGTCATCAACCTGCGCGGCCACCGGGCCGACTGTGGCGCCGATGCGCTGTCGCGCCAGGCTGCGGCCAACCTCGGCCTCACGCATATCGACGCGCCCTTTGAATCGCGCGGCGCACCGCACAAGGACCGGGTCCGGCGGCTCGCGAAGATCTTCGCCCAGGCCGAGGAACCGATTCTGATCCACTGCAAGTCGGGCGCCGACCGCACCGGGCTTGGCGCTGGGCTCTGGCTGCTGCTGCAGGGCCGCCCGCCTGAGGAAGCACTGGCGCAACTGTCTTGGCGCTGGGGGCATGTGGCGGCCAGCAGGACCGGCATCCTTGACGCCTTTTTCCGCGCCTATGCCCGGGCCTGGCCGAAACCCTTCCTGGCCTGGCTGGAGGAGGATTACGACGAGGCTGCGTTGCGCGCCGCCTTCACCAGCCGGCCCTGGGCGGACCGGTTGGTCGATGGTGTGTTGCGGCGGGAATAGCGGCTGGCCGCGTCGGCCTGCGGTTGTTCCGTCCTGTCCGCGCGGAAACGCCTCAGCCGCGTCCGCGAAAACACGCGTTCAGCCGCGTCCTCGAAAACAGGCGTTCAGCCGCGTCCACGGCGGGCGGTGCTCGCCGCCGGCGGCGCAGCCCCAGCCGGGCGGCCAGCATCGAAGCCCAAAAACCCCGCATCGGGCTGCGGCGCGCCGCCATCCCCGGCCCAGAGCCGCGGCTGCATCACGGGTTGCACCACCGACCCCGCGGGGGCATTCCGCGGCGGAACGCTCAGTGCCGCGGCGGCCGTCCGCTGCCGGTTCGGGGGGGGTGCTGCCATGTTCGCCCCCAGGCCCGGGCTCGCCAGATTGGCGCCCGTCGGCGGGCGCGTCGCAGGCGAGGCCCCGCCGCGCGCTGAAAGCAGGAAGAACGCGATCTCGTTGCGGCCCTGGTCAACAGCGGCATCGATCGGCGTCAGCCCCAGCGCGTTGCGCGACGACAGGTCGGCGCCACGCGTCACGGCCTCGCGCGCCGCGGCCAGGTCACCGCGGTTGATTGCATCGAACACTGCCGCATTCGGCGCCAGGTTCTGCCCGGGCTCGGCCGGGATCGGTGCGATTGCGGCGCGCGAGGCGACCCCCGGCAGCGCTGTCGGCGCCGATTGCCGCTGCGGCCCGATCGGCACCGTGGGATCGCGCGTCGGCGAGCGCAGCCCGCCCGACTGGGCCCAGGCCGGGCTGCCGGCGAGACCGGCCGAGAACAGCATGGCCGAGAGGAAAAGGAGCGGGCGCTGGGTCATGCCATCAATCTAGCGTTCCCGCGGCCGGTCACCAACACCCATCGCCCCGATAGGTAAAGGACTCGGCGCGGCCGTCGCGGATCGCGAAAGTGATGCCGCAACTGACGGGCGTGTAGGTCGTGCCGCCGAAGCCACCGCCACCGCGGCGGTTCCAGGCACCAACATAGGGCGCCGGCACCGCCAGAAGCCGCTGCTGGCCGAATTCCAGGAACCGACGGCCTTCGCCCTCATAGACCCGCAAGGGCACGCCGAGGCCTGCAACAAGATCCGCCTCCGGCCGGCCAACATAGCCGGACAGGCGTTCGGCCAGCGTGGGCCCGGTCGCGCAAGCCGCAAGGAGGAACAGGGCCGGCAGGATCGCGCGTTTCATCGGCAGGAATTGGGCCGGCCGGCCCGGCAGTGCAAGTCAGCGCCCCTCGCGCCGCCAGCCTGCCAGCAGCAGCCCCAACACCAGCGGCAGCGCCGCCCAGGGCGGCAACAGCGGCGTCGCCGAAACGCCTGTTACCGTGTGGTCCTGGTTGCGGCGCAGCCCGATCCAACCCGGCCCCGCCGCATCGCGGCCCAGGGCAACGCGACGAATATCCGGCACATTGGGCTCGGCGCACGTGCCCATCCAGCGCGTTGCCCCGCCACCTGCCATTACGGCGGGGCGCAGGCGGGTGTCGTCGGCGCGCAAGTCGGCGATCTCGGGCGGGTTGGCCGCAGCGGCGGCGGCAAAGGCGGTGCGCCGCCCGTCCGAAACCTGCCACACACCCGGCAATCCCGCCGCCATGTCCTGCGTCGCCCGCCCGCCCGGCCCTGCGCGCAGCGCGTGGCGGGTGGTGCTGCCATCGGGCGCGGTCACGGTGATCTCGGGCGGGGCGGCGGGGTCCACGCTGCGGCGCACGACCGACAGCGTGCCGCCCTCGATCCGCGCCGACAGGTCTTCCTCCTCCAACTCTGGCTCGCGCATCAGCCAGTGCGCGGCGCGGCGCAGCAATTCGGCCTGCGGCCCGCCGCCGTCATGCCCGCGCGACCAGAGCCAGATGTGGTCGGACAGCAGCAGCGCGACCCGCCCCTCGCCCACACGGTCCAGCACCAGCAGCGGCGCATTGCCCGGGGCGGACATGACGGTGGTGCCGGCGCGGGGTTCGGCGCGCAGCCAGCGGTACCAGCGGCCCCAGGCGGGCGGGGTGGCGTCGTGGTTGGCTTGCGGCAGGCCCTCGGTAACCGGGTGGCGGGCGCCGGCCTCGGTGACCTGGGCGCGATAGGCGCCCTCGGCGACGGCCTGCGCGCCGCCGACCGGCCGCGCCGGCAGCACTTGGCCGAGCGGGGTTGGGAACAGGCTGGTCGGACCCGCATATTCCGGCCCGACCGACAGCAGCAAAGCGCCCCCGCCGCGCACATAATCCGCGATGTTCCGCAGATAGGCGGGCGGCAACAGCCCCCGATTGGCGAAGCGGTCGAAGACCACGAGGTCGAAGTCGCGCAGCTTCACCTGGAACAGTTCGCGCACCGGAAAGGCAATCAGCGCCAATTCGTTCAACGGTGTCAGGTCGTCCTTTTCCGGCGGCCGCAGGATGGTGAAATGCACGAGGTCCACGTTCGGATCGGCTTTCAGCAGCCGCCGCCAGGTGCGTTCTCCGGCATGCGGTTCGCCCGAGACCAGCAGCACGCGCAGCCGGTCGCGCACGCCGTTGATCGTGACCACGGCACGGTTGTTGACGTCCGACACCTCGCCTTCGCGCAGTTCGGCCGACAGTTCCAGTACGGTCGGCCCGCCGCGCTCGATCGGCACCGACACGCGGTGCTCGCGCCCGACCGGCACGGAATCGATGCGCGGCGCCTGGCCGTCGCGGCGTATGGTCAGCCGGGCGGCGCCATCGGCGCGGGGCGCGCCCAGGTCTTCGATGACGAGCCGCACCTCGACCGTCCGACCGACGATGCCGAAGCCCGGCGCCTCGATGATGCGTATGCGGCGGTCGATCTCACCGGGCCGGCCGGCCAGCAGCAGGTGGAAGGGCGCGCCCGGCGCAGGGTCGGTCGGTGCGTCATGCGCCTGACCATCGGTCAGGGCGATGATGCCGGCCAGCCGCGCGCGCGGCACATCGGCCAGCGCCCGTTCCAGGGCACCCCACAGGAGCGTGCCCTGGTTGCCGGCCTCGGGCACGTTCACGACGCGGGTTTCAAGATCGCCGAGGCGCGCCAGGCGCTGCGCCACGGCAGCCCGCGCCGCGGCGATCCGCGCCTCGCGCCCCGCAACGCGGGTGCTGTCGCTTTCATCCACCAGCACGACGGCGATGTCGGGCCGGGTTTCGCGGGTTTCCTCACGCAGCCGGGGGTTGCCCAAGGCCAGCAGCACGGCGGCGAAGGCCGCGGCCCGCCACCAGGCGCCGCGGGCACCGCGGAAGATGGCCAGGCCCGCCGCCATCAGCGCGA
>JBBQHE010000015.1:0-31913 GCA_038323655.1 Acetobacterales bacterium
GCTGAAGACCGGCGGCAATACCGAAGCGATCCTGATGTCGCTGCCGCCCGAGGCGAAGTGGCCCTGAGCGCATCCATCAGGGTATCTGGCGCGTAACACCCCCGTTCGGGGGATCAAACATGTTGCGCGCTGCCATCTTCATCGCCGGGATTGTGCCGGTCACCGCCGGCCTGGCCGGGACGCTGACCGGCTTCGACTTCCTCGGGGCAGCCCTGGCGCCAGCCGCCGACAGCCATGCGCGTTACCTGTCGGGGCTGCTCCTCGGCATCGGCCTGGGCGTCTGGTGGTGTGCTGCGGCGCTGGATCGGCGCCAGCCCGTCTTTGCGACCCTGTGTGGCCTGGTTGCGATCGGTGGCCTGGCCCGACTCGCCGGCCTGGCCCATGGCCTGCCACCCTGGCCGCATCTGCTTGCGCTGGTCATGGAACTCTGTGTCACCCCGGCACTCTGGGCCTGGTCCCTCCGCCGCCAGCGATCGGTCGTGGCCTGACCCGCTTGGCGCGGGCGGCCGGGCGCGGCATCCTGCGGGCAACACTCGGAGGATACCCCATGTTCAATCGCCGCGCCCTGCTGGCAGCCCCCCTCGCCGCCCCGGCCCTGGCCCCCACCTCGGCCCGGGCCCAATCCGCCTGGCCCGAGCGCCCAGTCCGCGTCATCGTCCCCTTCCCGCCGGCCGGAAGCACCGATGTGCTGACCCGGATCCTGGCCGAACAACTGGGCAGCCGCCTCGGCCAGCCCTTCGTCATCGAAAATCGCCCCGGTGCCGGCGGCAATATCGGCGTGGATCAGATCGCCAAGGCGGCGCCGGATGGCTACACGATCGGGACCGCGACGCTCGGCGCATTTTCGATCAACCAGTATCTCTACGCCCGGCTGCCCTTTGACCCGGACCGCGACCTGCTGCCGGTGTCGCTGACCTGGGACCTGCCGAACGTCGCGGTTGTCTCGTCGCAGCATATGCAGGCGCGAACCTTCGCCGAATTCATCGCCTGGGCGCGAACGCAGCGCAATGGCGTGACCTATGGCTCGCCGGGCGTCGGCACCTCGCCGCACCTGTCCTCGGCGCTGCTGTTTTCGCGCCTGGGCATCGAGGCGACGCATGTGCCCTTCCGCGGCGCAGCCCAGACCATCCCGGCCATGCTCTCGGGCGATGTGAACTTCGCGCTGGACAACCTGCCCTCCTACCTGCCGGTGATCCAGGGCGGGCAGATGCGCGCCCTGGCCGTGACCAGCGAGGCGCGTTGGCCGACGGTGCCCGATGTGCCCACCATGGCCGAGGCCGGGATCCCAAACTTCGTCGTCACCTCCTGGGCCAGCCTCGTGGTGCCGCGTGCGACACCGCGCGCGATCGTGGACCGCATCGGCGCCACCCTGCGCGCCATCGAACAGGATGCCGGTGTGCAGGGCCGCTTCGCGACCGCGGGGGCGAAGATGCTCTGGAGCACGCCGGAACAGGCCGAGGCCCGCGGCGTACGTGAACGCCCGATGTGGCAGGAGGCGGTGCGGCTTTCGGGCGCGCGGGCGGAGTAGACGCGAGAGTATTTCATCGACAAAATCCCTTCCAGGAATTCGGTGCCGATAAACTGCCGGCCAAGGGGGAACGCATGCGCCCGCAGAACATCCATCGCCCGACCCGCGACTTCCGCTGGCCGGGCGGCGCCCGCGTCGGGATCATCTTCAACATTGCCTATGAAGGCTGGTCGCCCGGCCAGGTGCCGGGCATCGGCCCGATGGGCAACCCGCTGAAGCCCGGCTTCTTCGATGCCAACGCCGCGTCCTGGGGCCTGTACGGCGCCACCCGCGGCATCTGGCGCGCGCTGGAAATCGCGGCCCGCCACAGCATCAGGACCAGCGTCATGACCAACGGCGTGCTGGCCGAATTCTGGCCCGAGACGGTGCGTGCCATCCATGCCGGCGGGCATGAGGTGATCGCCCATTCCTACGGCATGGACGTCATCCCGGTGTATCTGGACGAAGCCGGCCAGCGCGAGAACATCGCCCGCAACACCGGGTTGATCGGCAATATCACCGGCGTCGCCCCCAGCGGCTGGATCAGCCCCCGCGGCACCGGCAGCCCGATCCATGCGCGGCTGCTGGCCGAAGCCGGCTACGACCACCATGGCGACTGCAACGACGACGACCTGCCGCACCGGGAGTTCTTCGCGGAGGGCAGCATCATCGGCGTGCCGCTGACCATGGACGTGAACGACCTGCCCTCGGCCATTCGCTACGGCAACAACGCCCGCGCGATGCTGGAACAGTTCCAGGACGCCTTCGCCGCATTGCTGGAGCGTGAGACCGGCCCCGCCATGCTGGACGTGACCATCCACACCCATGTCTACGGCCGCCCGGCCGGCGCCTGGGTGTTTGACGAGATCATGCGCATTGTGAAGGCGACTCCAGCGGTCTGGACCGGCACGCGGGCCGAAGCGGCCGCGGCCGCCCGCGCCGCCGTCCTGGTGGCCGCGTGATGCGGCGGGATGGCGGCGCGACGCGCCGGGGGCTCCTGCTGGCGACCCCGGCCTTTGTGGCGACGTCTGGCCTGCTGGGCTCCGACGCCCATGCGCAGGACGTCGCCTGGCCCGACCGGCCAGTGCGGTTCCTGGTCGCATTCGCACCCGGCGGCCCGGCCGATATCATCGCCCGCCTGCTAGCCCAGGCGCTGTCGGAAACCTGGCCCTTTCCGGCCGTGGTCGAAAACCGCGGCGGCGCCGGCGGCAATATCGCGGCCCAACAAGCCGCCCGCGCCAGGCCCGACGGGTCGCTGGCCTTGGTCACCACCTCCGCCTTCGCGGTGAACCCCGGCCTGTCGCGCCGCGCCGGCTATACGCCGGAGGATTTCGTTCCCGCCAGCATCGTTGCCGCCACGCCCAACCTGTTCTGCGTGCGGCCGCAGAACCCTGCCCGGACCCTCGCCGAGTTCGTCGATAACGGCAAGCGTGCGGGGAAACTCGACTTCGGCTCGGCCGGCATCGGCACCACGCCGCATTTGTCGGCGGAGAACCTGCTGCGCCTGGTGGCCGGCGCCCCGGCGCAGCACATTCCCTTCACCGGGGCCGGCCCAGCACTGGCCGCCGTCATCGGCGGGCAGATCGACATGGCCAGCGTCGCCATGCCGGCCGCGGTCGAAATGGTCCGCGCCGGCACGGTTCGCGCGCTGGCCGTGACCGCGGCACGCCGCACCAACGCACTGCCAGATGTGCCGACGGTGGCCGAGGCGGGCTTCCAGGCGGTGGATGACGTAACGTGGGTCGGCGTCTTCCTGCCCGCAGCGACACCCGCCGCCATCACCCAAAAGGCCAATGCTGATATCAACCGCCTGCTCGCCAACCCGGCCTTCCAGGCAAGGCTGGACCAGATCGGTTTCTCGACGATCGGCGGCGACCTGGCCTCGGCCCAGCGCTTCGTGGCCGCCGAAGTCACCCGCTGGGGCGGCGTGGTCCGGGCACTGGGCGTCGAGGTCGAGTAGGCGGGGCGCATCTGGAAGGGGGTTTTGGCCCTCGTGCAGACCCCTCCCAGCAGGGGATGCCATCCCCTGCACCATCCGGGTTTTTTGCCCAAGGCAACGGCGGGGCAGGATTGCTCTTGATGCCCCCCCCTCGCCCCGGGCAATGAATCGAACGGGGTCCAGCGGCCTCAGGCTCTTGCTGGGGCGAGTTTGAGGGGGCCACGCTCCTCTCAAAGACCGCCCAGCGTTACCGCGGCGGCGCCGCCCGCAACCCGGCCAGGCCTTGTTCCACATTGGACTGGAATTGCGCCAGGCGCTGGCGTTTGTCGTCGGCCGAAAGGCCGCGGTCGTTGGCCACGGCGGGGCAATAGGCGCCGATCAGCGCGTCGGCGATGGCGGCGTTGCTGGCCCCCTGGTTGTCCCGCAGCATGCTGCGCAGCAACACGTCGGTGCGGTTCAGCAGATCGATGCTGGCGCTGCCTTGCATCAGCGATCCGGCCCCGCTGGCCAGGGCCGCGGGACCAGTGCCGCCGGTGAAGGGGCTGACGGCTGGGCACAGGGCGCGTGCCGCCTCGGTCCCCGACGGGTTCACCGTGGCCGCGGCGCGCAGCCCCGCGACGGCGGCGGGGGTGGCATCCGACCGGCCGGAGGTGCCGCCGGCGTTGCCCCAGGCGTTGCGGACGTAGTTGGCAAGAGTGGCCATTTCCGCATCGTTCAGCGTCGCCGCGAAGGACGGCATGGCGCCCAACCCGTTCTGCGCCGGCAGGCCGTTCAGCATGACTTGGATGACGTTGTTCGGCAGGGCGGCCGCGACGGCCTGATTACCGGCGAGCGGCGGCACCGCACCCGGGATGCCGCTGCCTTGCGTCTGGTGGCAACCGCTGCAGTTGGCGCTGTAGAGCGTGGCCCCGGCGCGCTGTTCCTCGCTGGTCAGGTGCGGGCTGGCGGCGACGCCCACGCGTTGCGGCGGGGTGCTGGACAGGTAGATGGCGATCGCGCGCACGTCGCCTTCGGTCAGATGCGACAGGCTGTGGCCGACAACCTCCTGCATCGGGCCGAAGACGCTGCCCTTGCGGGTGTCGCGGCCGGTCTTCAGCCAGTTGGTCAGGCGATCGACCGTCCAGCCGCCGATGCCGGCGGTCGGGTCGGCGGAAATGTTCGGCGCGAACCAGCCGTCCACCACCGCACCTGACAGCGCACGAGATGGTTCCACCGCCCCCATGATGTTGCGCGGCGTGTGGCACTCGCCGCAGTGCCCGAGGACGTTCACCAGATAGGCGCCGCGGTTCCAGTCAGCGTCCCGGGTCGCATCCACGGCGAAGGTGGCGGGCCGGAAGAACAGCTCGCGCCAGAACCCGAGCGTCGCACGGATGCTGAAGGGAAAGGCCAGGCCGTTCGGCTGGCGCGGGGCGTTGACCGGCGCCAGCGACCGCAGATAGGCGAAGATCGCATCCGCATCGGCGCGCGTCATCGCGGTGTAGGAGGTGAAGGGCATGACCGGATACAGATCTTCGCCCCGTCGCCCGACGCCGTTGTGCAGGGCGTTCCAGAATTGGTCGCCGGACCAGGCGCCGGTGCCGGTTGCCATGTCCGGCGTGATGTTGGGCGACACGATGGACCCGAAGGGCGTGTTCAGGGCCAGGCCCCCCGCGTAGGGCTGGCCGCCCGGTCCGCTGTGGCAGGGCATGCAGTCGGCGGCGAGCGACAGGTAGCGCCCGCGCTCGATCTCGGTCGCACCAGGCGCACCGGTGGCCGTGGCCAAGGCGGCGGTGGCCCCGGTAGCCAAGGCCCCCGGCGCAGGGGCCCCGCCAGCAGGGGTCCCGCCGGCAGGGGCCCCGCCGGCAGGGGCCATGGCTATCGGTGCCTGCGTGTTCGGGCGTGGGGCTGGTGCGGCCGTGGGGGGCGGGGGTGCCTGCTGGGCCGCCACGCCGCCGACCGCGATTGTGAAGCCCAGGGTCAGCAACAGGCGCAGGCGCGGTGTCATGGCTCACTCCGGGTCGGTCGACTCACATCAATGAGTATTATGCCGGCCAAGCCCTTCGCTATCGCCAACGGCCCCGCGCGACGATGACGCTTTCACGCGCGCCCGGCGACGCCTGACAGCAGCAGCGGGTCCACGCGCAGCTTGCGCAGCGCGCGGCGCCATTTCGCGTCGTGATCCGGGTCGAACAGCAGTGCCTCGTCGGGGGTCACGTTCAACCAGGCATTCTGATGGATTTCATCTTCCAACTGCCCAGGCCCCCAGCCGGCGTAGCCCAGGGCCAGGACGCCCTCGCGCGGCCCACCGCCTTCGGCGATGGCCTTGAGGATATCGACGCTGGCGGTCAGCGCCCATTGGCCGCCGACGTGCAGGCTGCCTTCGCTCGACCAGTCGGCGGTATGCAGGACGAAGCCGCGCGCGCCCTCGACCGGGCCGCCCGCCAGCAGGCGGATCCGCCGCGCCGGCGGCGTCGGCACGACGTCCAGTTGCTTCAGCAGATCCTCGAACGAAGGGTCTTCAAGCGGCTTGTTCAGCACGATGCCCATGGCGCCATCAGGCGAATGGGCACAGAGGCAGATGATTGCCTGGGCGAAGCGCGGATCGGCCATGCCGGGCATCGCGATCAGCAGTTGACCGCCAAGGTATCCGTCCGTCGTCGCGCCGTCGCCGGAGGCGGAGCGCCGCGCTGCGGCCCGGAAACCCTCCGGCACTTCACTGTCACGCGCTCGTCGTCCCATAAGCGTGATCTTGGGCAAGCCGGGCCTGCTTCGCAAGGTGGTGACAGCAGCCAAGCTGCGGCCTACATGCGCGCACCCGTTTCTGGAGCGACGAGCGATGACCATCAAGACCGGCGACACCATTCCTGCCGTCAGCATTCAGCAGGCGACGCCCGAAGGCGCACAGGCGCTGGAGACGGCGGCGTTCTTTGCCGGCCGGACGGTGGTCCTCTTCGGGGTCCCCGGCGCTTTCACGCCGACCTGCTCGGCCAAGCACCTGCCGGGCTTCGTCAACCAGATCGCCGCACTGAAGGCCAAGGGCGCCGCCGCCGTGGCCTGCATGGCGGTCAACGACCCCTTCGTGATGGCGGCCTGGGCCAAGGACCAGGGCATCACCGACCAGGTGGTCATGGTGGCTGACGGCTCGGCCGCCTTTACCAAGGCGCTGGGCCTGGAACTGGACCTGACCGCCCGGGGCCTTGGCCTGCGCTGCCAGCGCTTTGCGCTGATCGCCCGTGACGGCAAGGTCACGCACGTCGCGGTCGAAGCGCCCGGCGGGTTCGAGGTCAGCACCGCCGAAGCCATGCTGGCAGCGCTTTGACGCACCGGGTGGATCCGCTTTCGCTGGGCCTCTTCGCCTGGCAGGCTGGCTGGGTGTTCGCGCTGCGTAGCGCCTCGCTGGCCAGCGACCCGATGAATGCATCATCGCGGCTGGCCGACATGGTTGCCGAAAAGCAACGCGCCTTCGCCGCCGGCATGATGGGCGCCGCGGCGGCCATGGCCGTCGGCTCCCGCCCCGATGTGGTGGCGGCGGCAGCGATCGCTCCGGCGCAGCGGCGTGTTGCGGTGAATGCGCGGCGACTGGCCAAGGGTCGGATGCCCGGTTAGCCCTTCCAGCTCGGAGGGCACCTTCCGTCCCGGGCGGAAAAGCCCGGATCAGGCCAGGCAGACGGCGGCCGCTATCGCGCCCGCTCCACGGCAAAGGCGACGGTATCGACCAGCGCCTGCCGGATCGGCCCGTCGTCAAAGGGCGCCAGCGATCGCACTGCGACCCGGCCGTAATCACGTGCGCGGGCAATGGTGAGGCCGACGGCGTCGTGCCGCGCCAGGATCCGCTGGGCCTCGGCGAAATCGGCCTCGGTCTGTTCCTGACGTTCCAGCGTGCGTTCCCAGAAGGCGCGTTCCGGCACGTCCGCCGCGGCCAGCGCGATCAGCACCGGCAGGGTGATCTTGCCTTCACGGAAATCGTCGCCAACGGTCTTGCCCAGCACGTCCTGCTCGGCAGCGTAATCCAGCGCGTCATCGACCAGTTGGAAGGCGACACCCAGCGACCGGCCGTATTCCCGCAGCCCCGCCTGGTCGGCGGCCGAACGCCCGGCGACCACGGCGCCGATCTCGGCCGCGGCGGCGAAGAGCGCGGCGGTCTTGCCTTCGACCACGGCCAGGTACTGTGTCTCGGTCGTCGCCAGGTCGTTCTGCGTGACCAGTTGCAACACCTCGCCCTCGGCCAGCGTCGCCGCCGCCGCGGAGAGAATACGCAACACGTCCAGGTTGCCGTCCTCGACCAGGATCTGAAAGGCGCGGGCAAAGAGGAAATCACCGACCAGCACCGACGGCTGGTTGCCGAACAGCGCATTGGCCGAAGGCCGGCCGCGGCGCAGCGCGCTTTCATCGACCACGTCGTCGTGCAGCAAGGTCGCGGTGTGGATGAACTCGACGCAGGCGGCCAAAGCGATCTGGCGGTCGCCACCATAGCCGCAAAGCCGGGTCGTCGCGAGCGTCAGCAGCGGCCGCAGCCGCTTGCCCCCAGCCGCAACCAGATGAGCTGCAAGCTGCGGGATCAGCGCCACAGGGCTGTCCATTCGGGCCACGATCAGCCGGTTGGTCGCGGCCATGTCGGCGGCGACCAGCGCGGACAGGCGCGTCAGTGCGTCCTCGCCCGAAGTCACGGCAGGCGTTGTGTTCGGAAGTGTGTCCAACGGCGATTGAGCCCTTCGCGTCCCCGGCCCATCTTATGACGCTGGCGCGCGGTGCAACAGTGCCGCCACACGACAGACCAGCAAAGCAAGGTAAATCAGGCATTTGCCGCCAGCGATCCAGGAGATTTCCCGAACCCCATGCAGATCGTCGCGACGGGCACGGACATCGTCCGCCTCTCCTTCCTCCAGGCCCTGCTGCGCGATGCGGGGATCGAGGCGGTGCTGCTGGACCAGCACATCAGCGCCGTGGAAGGCGGTATCGGCGCCTTTCCGCGGCGCCTGGCGGTGATCGACGACGACCACGCCGCCGCGATGCGCCTGCTGCGGGAGGCGGGCGAGGCGGCGTGACATGCACCGAGGAGGCGCTCCTGGGCGGGCGGGTGCGGCTGGTACAGCCGGCCACCGGGCTGAAAGCCGGGCTGGATGCTGTGATGCTGGCGGCCAGCATCCCGGCGCGCGCCGGCCAGGTGGTGCTGGACGCGGGCTGCGGCGCGGGGGCGGTGTTCCTGTGCCTGCTGGCCAGGGTGCCCGGGGTGTCGGTCGTGGCGGTCGAGCGTGACCCTGGCCTTGCCGCGTTGGCAGCGGAAAACGCCGCGCGCAACGGGGTATCGGTGCAGGTGCTGCTTGGCGACATCGCCGACCCCGAGCTGATCGCGCGCCTGCCGCGGCTGCATCACGCAGCGGCGAACCCGCCGTTCTGGGCGGGCGGGACCACGCCGCCGGCCGCCTTGCGGGCCGGCGCCACGCATGGTGCCGATCGGCCTCTGGCCGCCTGGTGCGCCGCATTGCTCGCCCGGCTGCGCCATGGCGGCACGGCCAGCCTCGTGCTGCCGGCCGCCCGCTGGGCCGAAGCCACCGCCGGCTTGCGCGCCGCTGGCGGCGGCACGGTGGCCTTGAGACCGCTCTGGCCCCGCGCCGGTGTGCCGGCGAGGCGGGTCATCCTTTCGGCACGCGCCCAGGGCCGGGGGCCGGATGCGGTGCTGCCGGGCCTCGTGCTGCACGCCGACACCGGCTGGACCCCGGCGGCCGAAGCGATCCTGCGCGACGCCGCGCCGCTTGCCTGATCGGCCCTTGGGCGAAACACTGCCGCCAGGAGGACCCGCCCATGTCTCGCTTCGCCCTCGACCACCTGCATCTGCGCAGCGCCGACCCGGATGCCGCGGCCAAGTTCTATGTCGAGGCGCTGGATGCCCAGCCGGTGAACCGCCTGATCATCGAAGGGCGGGTGCGGGTGGTGCTGGACCTCGGGGGGCTGCCGCTGTTCCTGGAAACCGTGCCGGCCGAAACACCGGTTCCACCTGCACCGCCATTCAAGGGCATCGAGCATATCGGCCTGGCCGTCGCCGATATCGAAGCGACACTCGCCACCATCCTGGATGGGCATGGCGCGACACTGGTCAAGGGCGTGACCCAGGCGCGGCCCGGTGTGCGCATCGCCTTCCTGGACACCCCTGAGGGCGTGCGAATCGAGCTGATCGAACGCAGCGCCTAGGCAGCCAGGAACGCGGCCCGCATACGATCCGCATCGGGTTCCAGGCCGGAGAACAGCGCGAGGGCGTGCGCCGCCTGGAACACCGCCATGCCGCCGCCGTCCAGCACCCGGCAGCCGCGCGCCCGCGCGGTGCTGACCAGGTTGGTTTCCAGCGGCACATAGACCACCTCGGCGACCCAAAGCCCCGGATGAAGCATGTCTTCAGGCAAGGGCAGGCCAGGGTGCTTAGCCATGCCCATGGGGGTCGCGTTCACCAGCCCGTCGGCTGCGGCCATGGCGGCGGCCAGGTCGGTGCCGGCCGCCGCCCGGCCGGGGCCGAAGCGGGCGCAGAGATCAGCCGCCAGGCGCTCGGCCCTCGCCTGGTCAAGGTCGAACAATGTCAGGCACCCAGCCCCTGCCCCCACGGTCGTATGCGCCACGGCCGAGCCCGCGCCGCCGGTGCCGATCTGCACGACCTGGCGCATGGCCACGCCCGGCAGGCCGCGGCGGAAGGATTCGGCAAAGCCGCTGCCATCGGTGTTGTGGCCGATGCGGCGCCCGTCGCGCAGCACGACGGTGTTCACCGCCCCCAGCGCGCGCGCTTCGTCCGACAGCGCGTGCAGCAGCGGGATCACCAGTTGCTTGCAGGGATAGGTGATGTTCAGCCCGGCAAACCCCATGTACTCGGCTGCCGTCAGCAGCGGCTCCAGCGCCTCGGGCGCGACGCCCAGCCGGTCGATGTCGATCAGGCGGTAGACGCAGGCCACGCCATGGGCCGCAGCCTCGGTCATATGCATCGACGGTGAGCGCGAGGCCTGGATGCCGGCTCCGATCAGTCCCAGCAGCAGGCCCTGGCGTTGCAGGGTGGCAAGGTGATGCATGGCGTGGTTCCTGGCGAAAAATGCGCTTGCCGCACTTTGAACTAACCGGTACAAACACGTCAACCGAGAGCCGTGGCACGGTGCCAGAACAGGCTCTGGAGGAGACCGATCCCCATGCGCCTTTCCCGACGCGGCCTCACGCTTGGCCTGCTCGCTGCCCCCCTTGTCGCGCGTGCGCAGGACGCCTGGCCCGGCGGCCGGCCCGTGACCATCGTCGTCTCCTGGGCCCCGGGCGGGTCGTCTGACTTCACTGCCCGCATCCTCGCCCAGGTCCTGTCGAAGGAACTGCCGGGCAATGTGGTGGTGGACAATCGTCCCGGGGCCTCGGGTACCATCGGCCATGCCTCGGTCGCCCGCGCCCGGCCCGATGGCTATACGCTGCTGCTCGGCGTGAACTCGACCTACGCCATGGCGCGGCATCTGTTTCCGAACCGCGGCTATGACGACGAACGCGCCTTTGCCGCGGTTGGCCGCGTCGCCGTGTCGCCGATCTTCTTCTGCGTGTCGAAGCAGTTGGGGGTGACCGACATCGCGGGGCTGGTCGCGCGTGCCAAGGCGCAGCCGGGGCGCATGTCCTACGGCTCCTCCGGCGCCGGATCCTCCGCGCATCTGGCCACCGAATTGTTCCTGCGCGATGCCGGGATCGAAGTGCTGAACGTGACCTACCGCGGCGGCGCGCCGGCGGTGCAGGCGCTGCTGACCAATGAGGTGCAGATGGCCATGGTCGATGCGGTCACCGCCCTGCCGCTGATCGCCGCCAATTCGGTCACCGCGATCGGCGTCAGCAGCCTCGCGCGCAACCCGCTGGCGCCCCAGGTCCCGACCATCGCCGAATCGGGTTTCCCGGGCTTCGAGGCCACCACCGACTGGGCGCTGCTGGCGCCAACCGGCACGCCGCCCGATATTCTGGATCGGCTGAATGCCGCGACGGTGCGCGGCTTCGCCGATCCCGCCATCATCGAGCGCCTGCGCCAGGCGTCGATCATCCCGGTCGTGGGGGCCGCGACGGCGTTCGCGCCGTACCTCTCGGCCGAAACCGCCAAATGGGGCGAGGTGATCCGCGCCCGCGGCATCACGGTCGAGTAGTCTTGCCGGCGGGGTCGGGCGGCGTAACCTGATCGACGACAGGAGGCACACGCCATGCCCGACACCCGTGCGGCCGCCTATCGGCGCCCCGGTCCCACCACCCAGCCGGCCTATGACAGCCCGGGCTACGGGTCCACGAAGCTGCGGCACCCCACGCTGCCGTTGCTGCGGATGCCGCATACGGTCAGCGAGACGCGTGCGCCCACCATGTCGCCCGTCGACTATCCGGCGACGAACGACATGACGAAACTCGCGCATGGCCGCGAGGCGATGGGCGAACGCATCATCGTCGCGGGCCGTGTGCTGGATGAGGACGGGCGCCCGGTGCGGGGCGCGATGGTGGAAGTGTGGCAAGCCAATGCGGCCGGCCGCTACAACCACCCGGGCGACGTGCATGACGCGCCGCTCGACCCAGATTTCATCGGCCGGGCGCGGATCTTTGTCGATGATGACGGGTGGTACCGCTTCACCAGCATCCGCCCCGGCGCCTATCCCTGGCGCAACCACCACAATGCCTGGCGGCCGCTGCATATCCACTATTCGCTGTTCGGTGCGGGCTTCGCCCAGCGCATGATCACCCAGATGTATTTTCCGGGCGACCCGCTGCTGGCGCTGGACCCGATCTGGAACGCCATCCCCGATGCCGATGCGCGGGACGGGTTGGTGGCGAAGTTCGACCTCGACATCACCCAGCCGGAGTTTTCCCTGGGCTATCGCTTTGACATCACCCTGCGCGGTGCCGCGGCCACACCCTTCGAAGACCATGACGACGGGGCTCACTGAGATGACCGCCGCCACTGCGCAGCAGACGGCAGGCCCCTATTGGCACCTGATCGACTTCCCAGAATGGGCCGACCTGTTGCGCGCCGAGGGGCCGAATGCAGGGCTGCCCGGGCCGCGCATCACGCTCTCGGGCCGCATCACCGATGGCGCCGGGACCCCCGCGGCGGATGCGCTGGTCGAGGTTTGGCAGGCCGATGCAGCCGGATCCTACGACCCGCCCTTCCATGGCTTCGGCCGCTGCGCCACCGATGAGGCAGGGGTGTTCCGCTTTCAGACGCTGCGCCCCGGTGCAGTGCCGGGGGCGGGCAACGTCATCCAGGCGCCGCACATCACATTGGCCATCTTCTCCCGCGGGCTGATGAAGCACCTCGTCACCCGCGTGTACTTTTCCGGGGAACCGCGGAATGCGACCGACCCCGTGCTGGAGGCCGCCGGCCCGCGCGCCGGCACGCTGATCGCGCAGGAAACCGCACCCGGCGCTTGGCGCCTGGACATTGTGCTGCAGGGGGCTGGCGAGACCGTCTTCCTGGACGTCTGACATGCCGCTGAACCCGGCCGATGGCGCGGTGCTCGGGGCGCTCTACGGCACCGATGCCATGCGCGCGATCATGGGCGAACACGCCTTCCTGGCCCGCATGCTGGAGGTCGAGGCAGCACTGGCCCTTGCCCAGGCGGGGCTCGGGCTGATCCCGCCCGAAGCCGCCCGCGCCATCGCCGCCGCTGCCCGCGTCGAGGATCTGAACCTGGCCGCACTCGCCGCCGCCACCCGCAACGCGGGCGTGCCAGTGCTGGGCCTGGTCAAGCAACTGGCCGCACGCGCGGGGCCAGAAGCTGGGCGCTGGACCCATTGGGGCGCCACCACCCAGGACATCATGGACACCGCGCTGTCGCTGATGCTGCGCGAGGCCTTTGCGCTGCTGGAAAGCGATCTGGCGCGGTTGATCGTCGCCCTGGCGATCCAGGCGGAGAAACACCGCGAGACGGTGATGTCGGGCCGCAGCTACCTCCAGCAGGCGTTGCCGATCACCTTCGGGTACAAATGTGCGGTCTGGCTGGCGCCCCTTTTGACGATGCGCGAACGCCTGGCGCAGTTGCGGCCCCGCGTGCTGCGCGTGCAGTTCGGCGGGGCCGCGGGCACGCTGGCAAGCCTGGGTGACGCGGGGCCGGCGGTCGCGGCGGCTTTGGCTGCCGCGCTAGACCTGACCGACCCCGGCATCCCCTGGCACGTCAGCCGCGACGGGTTTTGCGAAGCCGTCGCCTGGTGCGGCCTGCTGTGCGGGGCGCTGGCCAAGATCGCGACCGACATGACCCTGCTGATGCAGACCGATGTGGCCGAGGTGTTTGAACCCGCAGCCCCCGGCCGCGGCGGCAGCAGCACCATGCCGCAGAAGCGCAACCCGATCGCCAGCGTCTATGTGCTGGCACAGGCGCGCGGGGTGCAGGCGCTGGTGGCGCAGATGTTCGCAGCACAAGCCAATGATTTCGAACGCGGCAGCGGGCCGTGGCAGTCGGAATTGCTGGCGATCCCGCAGGCTTTCGGCCTGACGCATGGCGCGCTGACCCAGGCGCTTTCCATCGCCGAAGGGCTGACCGTGGATGCCGCGCGCATGCGCAAAAACCTCGACAGCACGGGCGGTTTGGTGATGGCAGAGGCGGTGATGATGGGCCTGGCCCCCGCGCTCGGCCGCGGGGCGGCGCATGATGTGGTGCACCACGCCTGCGATGTGGCGCTAGCCGAGGGGATCACACTGGCCGAGGCCTTGGCGCGTGATCCGACAATCGCCTTGCCACCCGCCGAGATCGTCCGGCTGACCGATCCCGCAAACTACCTCGGTGCCTGCGGCGTGTTTATCGACCGGGTGCTGGCGCGGGTCTGACAGGGCTGGTATCCCTGTGCCGGCATGGGAACATTACCGGAACGCTTCGCCGCCTGGTTCGCTGCCCGCGGCTGGGCGCCGCGCGCGCACCAGCTGGCGCTGATGGAGGCCGCCCGCGCCGGGCGCTCGGCGCTGCTGGTTGCGCCCACCGGCGGCGGTAAGACGCTCGCGGGATTCCTGCCCTCGCTGATCGACCTCACCAAAAATCCGCGCCCCGGCCTGCACACGCTTTATGTCTCGCCGTTGAAGGCGCTGGCGGTCGATATCGCGCGCAACCTGACAGCACCCGTGACCGAGATGGACCTGCCCATCCGGATCGAAACCCGCACAGGCGACACGCCGCAGAGCCGCCGCCAGCGCCAGCGCGCCGATCCACCGCAGATCCTGCTGACCACGCCCGAAAGCTTGACGCTGCTGCTGGCGAACCCCGAGGCGCCGGCGATGTTCGCAGGCCTCTCGGCGGTGGTGATCGATGAAATCCACGCGCTCGCCGGCACCAAGCGCGGCGACCAGCTGGCGCTGTGCCTGGCGCGCCTGGCCACCCTGGCCCCCGCCGCGCGGCGCGTGGGGCTTTCGGCGACGGTCGCCGATGCGGCGCCCTTGCGCGCCTATGTCGCCCCCGATGCGCGACCAGACACAGCACTGCTGGTGACCGGGGAGGCCGGCGCCAGGCCGGCGCTGGAGATCATCCTGCCCGAGGGCAACCTGCCCTGGGGCGGCCACATGGGTCTCGCCAGCGCGCCTGAAATCTATCGCCGCATCGAACAGGCGGGTGTGACCATCGTCTTCGTCAACACCCGCGCGCAATCCGAACTCGTCTTCCAGGCGCTGTGGCGGCTGAACGAGGCGACGCTGCCGATCGGGCTGCACCACGGCAGCCTGACCGTGGAACAACGCCGCAAGGTGGAGGCCGCGATGTCGGCGGGTGCCTTGCGCGCCGTGGTCGCGACCGCGAGCCTGGACTTGGGCATCGACTGGGGTGCTGTGGACCAGGTGATCCAGGTCGGCGCGCCCAAAGGCGTGTCGCGGCTGTTGCAACGCGTCGGCCGCGCCAATCACCGCATGGACGAAGCCTCGCAAGCCGTGCTGGTACCGGCCAACCGCTTCGAGGTGATCGAATGCACCGCGGCGATCGAGGCCATCGGCGCCGGCGAGCTGGATGGCGACGCGCCGCGCCCAGGGGGGCTGGATGTGCTGGCGCAGCATATCCTGGCCATGGCCTGTGCCGCGCCCTTCCTGCCCGACGACCTCTACGCCGAAATCCTGTGCGCGGCGCCCTACGCCAGGCTGACCCGCCGCGACTTCGACGACACGCTGCGTTTCGTGGAAGACGGCGGCTATGCTCTGCGTGCCTATGACCGTTTCCGCAAGCTGTTCCGCGATGCCGAAGGGCGCGTGCATGTGCAGGGCACGGCCGTCGCGCGGCAGTTGCGCATGAACCTCGGCACCATCGTCGAGACGCCCTTGCTGAAGGTGCGGCTGCGTGGCGGCCCTGTGTTGGGCGAGGTGGAGGAATGGTTCATCTCCACCCTCAAGGCCGGGGACTGCTTCATCTTCGCAGGCCAGGTGCTGAAGTATGAGCGGCTGGATCCGATGGCGGCCATCGTCTCGCGCGGCGGCGAAGGTGAGCCACGCGTGCCGACCTATGCCGGCAGCCGGATGCCGCTGACGACCTATCTCGCCGACCGCGTACGCGGCATCCTGCATGACCCCGCCCGCTGGGATGCCCTGCCGGACTCGGTGCGCGACTGGCTGCGCATGCAGCAATTGCGCAGCGAAATGCCGCCCCGCGACGGGCTGCTGGTCGAGACATTTCCGCGCGGTGGGCGCTGGTTCCTGATCGCCTACACCTTCGAAGGTCGTCTTGCGCACCAGACACTGGGCATGCTGGTGACCAAGCGCATGGAACGCGCGGGCTTCGGGCCGCTGGGTTTCCTCGGCACGGATTACGTTCTGGCGGTCTGGTCGGCTTTCGAACCGCAAGACGTGGCGGGTCTGTTCGCCGAGGACATATTGGGCGACGAACTGGAGGAATGGATCGCCGATTCGTCGATGCTCCGCCGCACCTTCCGCAACATCGCCACCATCGCCGGGCTGATCGAAAAAAACCATCCGGGGCAGGAGAAGTCGGGCAAGAGCATGACGATGAATTCGGATCTGATCTACGACGTGCTGCGCCGGCACGAACCCGACCACATCCTGCTGCGCGCGACGCGGGCCGAGGCCGCGGGCGGGCTGACCGACATCGCTCGCATCGCCGCCCTGCTGGCACGCGCACGCGCCGGCGGCATACGCCACCGCGTGCTGGACCGCGTCTCGCCGCTCGCGGTCCCGGCGCTGATCGAGGAAGGCCGCGAATGGATCGCAGGCGGCGCCGAGGATGCGCTGCTGGCCGAGGCCGCCGCTTTGGTGGAGGATGCGACCGATGGCGAGGACACGTTCTTCGGCACGCTGGCCGAGGTATCGGAGGCGATCACCCCGCGCAGCGACGCGCGCCTGCGCAAATCCCCCGCCGAGAAGAAGCGACACAATCGCTTCGTGCGCCATGCGCCGAAGTCGGTGACGGGATGATCCCGGCGCCGCTGCATCTCGCGGGCGAACGCCTCGGCCTTGACCATGACGGCGCGCTGGCGTGGCCGGCGCGGCGGCTGCTCGCCATCGCCGACCTGCATCTGGAAAAGGGCAGCGCCTTCGCGGCCCGGGGGCGATTCCTGCCGCCCTATGACACACGCGAAACCCTGGCACGGCTCGGCCCCGTGCTGCGCCGCTGGGCGCCGCGGCACCTCATCCTGCTGGGCGATTCCTTCCATGACTGCGGCGGATCGGAGCGCCTGGCGCCCAGCGACCGCGCGGCCCTCGTGCAGATGTTTACGGGCATCGAGGTGACCTGGGTGCTCGGCAACCACGACCCGGCGCCACCGCAGGACCTGCCGGGCCGGGCGGTTGACGAATATCGCGACGGGCCGCTGGTGTTTCGGCACATCGGCCAGGGGCGCGCGACCGGCGAGATCAGCGGCCATTTCCATCCCAAGGCCACGCTGGCAACACGGGCGGGCGGGATCACCCGACCTTGCTTTCTCGCCGATGGGCGGCGGGTGGTGCTGCCGGCCTTCGGCACCTATTGCGGGGGCCTGGATATCCGCGACCCGGCTTTGGCCGCGCTGTTTCCACGCGGCGGGCGGGCTTTTCTGCTCGGCCGCGACCGGCTGCATTCCTTCGCGACCGGGCCTTTGCGGGCGCCGCCGCCCAGCACCCCCGCACCGCCCGAACTCACCGTTTTCGGCACCCTGCCAGGACCGCGCGCCGACCCCACATCGGCGCCATGACGACACCCGCCCTTCTCTGGTTCCGCAACGACCTGCGCCTGGCCGACAACCCCGCCCTGGCCGCCATCGGCGACCGGCCAATCCTGCCGGTCTTCGTGCTGGACGATGCCGCGGCGGGTGCCTGGAAGCACGGCGGCGCGCAGCGGTGGTGGCTGCATCATGCGCTGGCGTCCCTCGGCGCCGACCTTGCAGTCCGCGGCGTCAGCCTTCACCTGGCCAAGGGCGATGCGGAAAACATCATCCCCGACCTCGCGCGCCGCATCGGTGCCGCCGAAGTGCATGTCGCCCAGCGATTCGAACCTTGGGGCCGCCGCCAGGACGAAGCCATCGCGACCACCCTGAAGGCCGAGGAACGGCGCCTGGTGCGCCACCGCGGCACGTTGCTGCACGACCCGCATGCCGTGCTGACCGGCCAGGGCAAGCCGTATCAAGTCTACACGCCCTTTTCACGCGCGATTTTTGCCCTGGGCGAACCCGCGCCGCCCCTGCCCGCGCCCACGCGGCTGCATGCCGTGGCAGATGCGCCGGCGGGTGTCGCGCTGGACCTGCTGCCCAGGCGCGACTGGGCTGATGCCTTCCCGCAGCATTGGCAGCCTGGCGAGGCAGGGGCCGCCAAGCGCCTGGCCGGCTTCGGTGCCGCTGCGCTGACCGGCTATGACGCCGCGCGCAACATTCCCTCGGCATCCGGCGGGACCTCCGGCCTGTCACCGCATTTGCGCTTCGGCGAGGTCTCGCCCCGCCAGGTCTGGCATGCGGCGCGCGAAGCCGGGGCCACGGGAGCGCATACCTTCCTGAAGGAAATCCTGTGGCGCGAGTTCTCCTATCACCTGCTGTTCCACCGGCCGGAGATGCCCGAGGCGCCGCTGGCCCAGAAGTTCGCCGACTTCCCCTGGGTGCCGGATGCCGCGCACCTGCGCGCCTGGCAGCGCGGCCAGACCGGCTACCCGATCGTCGATGCCGGGATGCGCCAGCTCTGGCAGACCGGCTGGATGCACAACCGGGTGCGGATGATCACGGCGTCCCTGCTGGTGAAGCACCTGCTGCAGCCCTGGCAGGCGGGCGAGGCCTGGTTCTGGGATACGCTGGTGGATGGTGACCTCGCCTCCAACAGCGCCTCCTGGCAATGGGTCGCGGGCTGCGGCGCGGATGCAGCGCCCTATTTCCGTGTCTTCAACCCGGTGCTGCAGGGCGAGAAATTCGACCCTGTCGGGGCGTATGTGCGGCGCTGGGTGCCGGAACTGGCCAGCCTGCCGGCGAAGCTCATCCACCAGCCGTGGGAAGCGCCGCAGCACCTCGACTATCCCGCCCCCATCATCAACCACGCAGCAGGCCGCGCCCGGGCGCTGGCCGCCTTCGCCGCCCTGAAGGCGTGACGGCCTGGCGGCCCGATCGGCAGCGCTTTTGCGGGCTGCGCATCGTCGGTGACGTGCATGGCGAGGCAGAGGCCTTTGCCGCCGCGATCCAAGGCGCCGCAGCACTGGGCCTCTTCGTCGTGCAACTCGGCGACCTCACCGACCACGGGCCCGACAGCCCGCGGGCGCTGCGCCTGGCCTTCCAACTCATCGACGATGGGGCGGGGATGTTCCTGCTTGGCAACCACGACCACCGGCTGCGCCGGGCGCTGGCGGGGCGGCAGACGGAGCGCACGCACGGCCTGGCCGCGACCCTGGCGCAGATGGACGAGGCCGCCGACCGGGCGGCACTGACCGCACGCGCCATGGCCGAAATTGCCCGCGCCCCGGCCTGGGCCGGGCTGCGCAGCACCCGCTTCGTCCATGCCGCCTGGCATCCGGCGATGGAGCACGGCCTGCCACCGCCCGACGCCGGGGCCACACGTCCCTCGCCCGTCGTGGCGCGGGCGATCTATGGCGAGGTCTCGGGCCGCACCGGCGCCGATGGCTTTCCCGAACGGCTGCATCGCTGGATCGACCTGATCCCACCAGGGCTGACCGTCTTCGTCGGCCACGAGCGACGCGACCAGCCTACCACCTGGCCGGGCGAGGCGGGGGGCCAGGCGCGCTTTCTCGACACTGGCGCCGGCAAGGGCGGCTACCTGTCCTGGCAGGATCTGCGCTGGGAGGCGCTGTCGTGAAGATCGTGCCCTTCGGCGGCAGCGGGCATGAGGCGGAAGTCGCCGGCTGGCTGCACCGGACCTGGTGGGCGGCGGAGGGGTTTTCCCTGCGCGAGACAATCGACTACTGCGCCGCAGCCCGTGGCCCCGATGCGCCGTTCTTCTGGATCGCGGCGGTCGGTGGGCGCCCCATGGGCACCGTTGGGCTGGACCTGAATGACCTGTATCCGCGCCCGGAACTGAACCCCTGGCTGGCCAGCCTGTTCGTCACGCCGAACGCCCGCGGCGCCGGCATCGGCGCCGCCCTGGTGCGGCACGCGGAAGCCGCAGCGGCGGCAGCCGGCCATGCCCGGATCTGGCTCTACACCCCCGACAAGGCGGCTTTCTACGCGCGGCTGGGCTGGCGGCCGGAGGGCGTGGAGACGGTCGAGGAGCAACCCGTCGTGCTCATGTCGCGTCACCTCGGTTAACGTGCCCTTTGCCCTGCGATGCGTGGCGCTGCGCAATGGCAAACAGGGAAGACGCCAGCCTCAGGCCTGATTTCTGCCGAAGGGGCTGGACCAGTTTTGCGTGTGCTGCTGGCGGATGCGGACGCCGCTCGCGCGGCCGCAGTCCGGGAAGGGCTGGAGGCCAGCGGCTGCGAGGTCGTGGCCATCCTGACCGAACCGCTGAACCTGATCGCCCGTGTCCGGGAGAGCGGCGCGGAGGTGATCGTCTGCGATCAGGACGACCCATCGCGCGACGCGGTCGAGGCGATGCGCCTGCTGAAACGCGACGAACCCCGACCCGTGGTGCTCTTTGCCCGGACCGGCGAAGACGGCCAGGATCGAGGCCGCGCGCTGGTGCAATGGGCGAAACGCCGGACCAGCCGAACCGCCTGCTGCACCCCGAAGTGGACGGCAAGCGCGCGAGTTGGGACGCGGCGCTGGATGCCGTCGCCGAGGGCTTTTCGCGGGCCCTGCGCGCGGGCGGGCAGGAACATGTCGCGCTCTACGTCTCGGGCCAATTGCTGACCGAGGACTATTACGCCGCCAACACATGCGATAAGGGCCTGGCGTCACATGCGCCTGGCGAGCGGCCGGGGTCGCCTGCCGGACGCGTCACGCGCCTGCGTAGTGCGCCGCGCGGGCCAACAGTGCCTCGGCCCGGGCGATGATGGGCTTGTCCACCATCCGCCCATCCACCGCGACGGCGCCGAGACCCTTTTCCGCGGCATCTGCTGCCGCAGCGAGGATACGCCGGGCCTGTGCCACCTGATCGGGCCCGGGCGAAAACGCGTCATTAAGCACCGGCACCTGCGCCGGATGCACGCAGGATGCGCCGGCGAAGCCGAAGGCGACGCTGCGGCGCACCATCGCGGCATAGGCCGGCAGATCGCCAAAAGCGGCCAGCGTGCCGATCACGCCATAGGGGGCCACGTTATGGGCGCGGGCCGCTTGGATGACCTGCTGCTTGGGCAGCAGCAGCACATCCTCGGTCGGTTCGCCATGCAGGGCGGTCGCGTAGTCCTCGCCGCCCAGGCCCATCATCACCACGCGCGGGGCGGTCGCGATGGCCGCGGCGCGGGACAGCGCGCCCGGATCCTCGATCACCGCGAAGACGCCGATGCCGCCGACGGGCAGGCCGCGTGCGCGTTCCAGCCGGCCGATGAGTTCATCCATCAGGCGCAGATGCTCCGGCCCTTCGGTCTTGGTCACGGCCAGCACATCGACGCCGGGGATGACCGCGGCCTCCACATCGCGCACCGCCAGGTCCAGCGGGCGGTTGATGCGCACGATGACGCCCGCGCCGCGGCTCCGAACCAGCGGCACCGCTGCGGCGAGAGCTGCGCGGGCCTCTGGTTTCTGGGGTTCGGGGACGGAATCCTCCAGGTCCAGGATGATCGCATCCGCCCCGCGTTCATGCGCCCGGCCCACGAATTTCTCGACATGCGCGGGGACGTAGAGCAGCGAACGCCAATGGGCTGCGATCATTCCTTCACGGCACCCGTCAGCGAGGAGACGTAGTAGTCCACGAAGAAGGAATAGAAAATCGCAACCGGCAGCGACCCGAGCAGGCTGCCCGCCATCAGCGCGCCCCACTGGTACACATCGCCGGTAACGAGTTCGGTCAGGATGGCGACCGGCACGGTCTTGCGTTCGGAGGATTGGATGAAGGCCAGCGCGTAGATGAACTCGTTCCATGACAGGGTGAAGGAGAAGATGCCCGCGCTGATGAGGCCGGGGACGGCGAGCGGCAGGGTGATGCGGCGCAGGATCTGCAGCCGCGTCGCGCCATCCATCAGCGCGCATTCCTCCAACTCGTAGGGGATGGATTTGAAGTAGCCGATCAGCAACCAGGTGCAGAAGGGTATGAGGAAGGTCGGGTAGGTCAGGATCAGCGCGAAGGGCGTGTCGAACAGCCCAAGCTGAAACACCATGGTCGCCAGCGGGATGAACAGGATCGAGGGCGGGACGAGATAGGCGAGGTAGATGGCAAGCCCGACATAGGCCGAGCCTTTGAACCGCAGCCGCTGGATCGCATAGGCTGCGAGCGTGCTGGCAAACAACGACAGCACGGTCGCGCAGACCGCGACCAGCATCGTGGTCATCAGCCACTTCGGATACGCGGTCTGGAACAGCAGCAGATACAGGTGGTCGAGCGTCGGCGAGCTGATCCAGAACGGGTTGTGCAGGCCATAGTTGTACAGCTCGGCATTCGGTTTGAAGGCCGTCACCGTCATCCAGTAGAATGGGAAGAGCAGGATCAGCAGGAAGCAGGCGAGCGGCACGTAGAGCAGCACCACGCGGCGGGACCGGCTGTCCCAGGCCATCGTGTCGGGTGCGGTGGTGGCGGTCTCAGTCATTGCCTTCCCCCTGCTGCCACTTGCGTCGTGACAAGCCGAAATAACTGAACAATGTCGCGAAGACGAGGAACGGGATCATCGACACGGCGATCGCCGCCCCCTCCCCCAGTTGCCCGCCGGGGATGCCGCGCTGGAAGGCGAGGGTGGCGAGCAGATGCGTCGAATTGACCGGACCGCCGCGAGTGATCGCATAGACCAGCTGGAAGTCGGTGAAGGTGAAGATGATCGAAAAAGTCATTACGATCGCCAGGATCGGCATGAGCATCGGGAAGGTGATGTAGCGGAAGCGCTGCCATCCGGTGGAACCGTCGAGCAGCGCCGCCTCATACAGCGATGGCGAAATCGTCTGCAGCCCCGCGAGCAGGCTGATCGCCACAAAAGGAATGCCGCGCCAGATATTCGCCACGATCAGCGACCAGCGCGCTGGCCAGGCGCTGCCCAGGAAGTCGATATTGGTGCTGCGCCAGCCCAGCACATCGACCAGCAGGTAGGAGATGATGGAAAACTGCGGATCGTAGATCCACCAGAAGGCAATCGCCGACAGCACGGTCGGCACGATCCAGGGCAGCAGGATGATCGCCCGCAGCAGCGACTTGAACGGCAGGTGGTTGTTCAGCAGCAACGCGAGCCAAAGCCCCAACGCGAATTTCCCGATGGTGGCGACGCCCGTGTAGAAAACGCTGTAGAACACGGCGTTCCAGAAGATCGGGTCGGTGAAGAGATACTCGAAATTCTCCAGCCCCACCCAGATGCCGCGCCGGCCGATCGTGGTGTCGGTGAAGGCGAGGTAAATGCCAAGGCCCAGCGGGTAGGTCAGGAAGACGCCCAGCAGCCCGAGCGCCGGCAACAGGCAGGCGACGATCAGGAAGGGCTTGGTGTCGAACAGCCGCACCAGCCAGCCCGGGTCTTGGCGGACCTTGCTCCAGGCGGCGGGTGCGGCGGTGACGGACATGGGCAGTGCTCCTCGGGTGGCCTCAGCGCGCGCGGAAGAAACGTGTCGCGCGGCGCTCGGCCTCACGTGCCGCGGCCTGCGGCGTGGCCTGGCCGGAGGCGACCGAGGCGCACATCTGCACCATCACGTAGTCGGCGGTGGCGGCGACGGAGCCTTCGGTGATCGGCCCCTTGAAGCCGTTCCAGAAGTTGCTGTTCATCGTGTCGCGGAACACGGCCACCTTCGGGTCCTGGTTCCAGGTGGCGCTGGCCGCATAGGCGTTCAGCGGCTGCGACCAGTAGCCGATATTGGCCTGCAGCCAGGGGTCGTATTGCTCGGTCTCCATCAGGAAGGCCAGCAGCGCCTTGGCCGCGTTCGGGAAGCGGCTGTGGCGGAAGACCATGGCATTCAGCGTCAGCCCCGCATTGGGGGCCGCATCCGCCAGGCCCTTGGGCATCGGCGTCATCTGCGTGTCCTCGGCAATCGGGGCCATCGCCGGGTCGTTCTTGATCGAGAAATACAGCGACACCCCGTTCTGCGTCAGCGAAATTTCACCGGCGGCATAGGCGCGGTTGTTGCTGATATCGCCCCAGGACAGCGTGCCGTTGATGAAGGTCGGGTAGAGTTCGCGCAGATAGGTCAAGGCGTTGATGGTCTGCGGGCTGTTGATGCCGACGGCGCCATTTTCATCGACCAGGAAGCCGCCATGCGACCAGACCAGCCAGTTGGCGAAGGCGTTGCCGTCACCGACCGCATTGCCCAGCGCGAAGCCGGCCGGCTTGTTGATCCGGCGCAGCGCCTGGCAGAGCCGCAGGAAGCCCGCATGGTCTTCCGGCGGGCGTTCGAACCCCGCCTCCCGCAGCGCCGAGGTGCGCCAGATGGCGGGGCCTCCGGAGGCCCCGAAGGGCAGGCCGATGAAGCGCCCCTGCCGCATGCCATCGGCGCGCGCAAGCGGCCGCCAACCGCCGTATTTGGTGCCGAGGTAGGTCGCGATATCAGTCAGGTCCAAGACCTTGTCGGCAAACAGATGCGGCCCCCCGTCGAAGCCCACGATGATGTCAGGCCCAGCGCCGGTGTTCGCGGTGACCGCTGTCTGCTGGGTGATGTCCTCCCAGCCGACGAAATCCACCCGCACCTGCACGCCGGTCTGTTGGGTGAAGCGGGCGCAGTTGGCGCGCCATACATCCTCATCCGGCTGCACGAAGCGCACGGGGCGCAGCATGCGGAGCGTGGCACCTGGTTCCAGCGGCAAGGCGGGGCGTTCGGCGGGCAAGGCCACAATGGGCGATGCGGCGGGCGCCTGGGCCGAGGCCTGCCCCAGGGCGAGACTGGCGCCGGCCATGGCGACAGCAGCCGCATCGCGGCGGGTGATGAGATTGGCCATCTTCTTGTGTCCTCCCGTTCTGATTGATGATGTCAAGCTAAAGGCGTTTCCCGTCGGCGCCGAAAAGATGCACCAGTTCGAGGGCGGGGCTGACGTGCAAAGCATCGCCGGGTCGTCCGTTGATGCGTTCGCGAAAGGCCGCGGTCAGCAGGGTATCGCCGATGCGCAAGGTCACCTGCGTTTCCGACCCCGTGGGTTCGACCAGCACGATGGTCGCCGCCAGCCCCGCCGCATCCAGCCGCAGATGTTCAGGCCGAATGCCGTAGGTGCGTGGGTCGCCCGCGGCGGCCGGCAGGGGCAGCACCGCCCCGCCCGCGGCATGGAACGCCCCGTCCCGCGCCTCGCCGGGCAGCAGGTTCATCGCCGGGCTGCCGATGAAGCCCGCGACGAACAGGTTCGCCGGCCGGTCATATAGGTCGAGCGGTGCGCCGGCCTGGCTGATGTGCCCGCCATCCATGACGACGATCTGGTCCGCCATGGTCATCGCTTCGATCTGGTCGTGCGTCACATAGACGGTGGTGACCTTCAGGCGCTGGTGCAATTCCTTGATCTCGGAGCGCATCTGCACACGCAGCTTGGCGTCGAGGTTGGACAGCGGTTCGTCAAACAGGAACACCTGCGGGTCGCGCACGATGGCGCGGCCCATGGCAACACGCTGCCGCTGCCCGCCCGAGAGTTGCCGCGGGTAACGGTCGAGCAGCACATCCAGGCCCAGGATTTTTGCCGCCCGCATGACCTCGCGGTCCATGACCTCCTTCGGCGCTTTGGCCAGCATCATGGAAAAGGCCATGTTCTCCCGCACCGTCATATGCGGGTAGAGCGCGTAGTTCTGGAACACCATGGCGATGTCCCGGTCCTTCGGCGGCATTTTGTTGACCACACGGCCGCCGATGGAAATCTCGCCCTCGGTGATGTTCTCCAGCCCCGCGATCATGCGAAGCAGCGTGGACTTGCCGCAGCCGGAGGGGCCGACCAGCACCACGAATTCGCCATCGCCGATTTCGACATCCACGCCATGCAGCACCCGGGTGCTGCCATAGGCTTTTTTCGCCTGGCGGATGGAAACGCCCGCCATCAGCTAGCAACCCGCATGAAGCACTGCCTCCCGACACGCCCATGTACCTGGGCATGGCAGCAGGCTAGCCGCGGGCTTGCCCCGGGCGCAATGGGCGCCGATGCGCGAAGGGGCTGGCGCCCGCGCCAGGCGTCAAAAATCAAGGTCCGCGTAGTGCGCCACGGGCGTCAGGTCCGGCAGGCGGTCGGCCAGGATCGTGCGGAACGACGGGCGTGACTTCACCCGCGCGTACCAGTGCTTCACCGCCTCATGCGCGGCCCAGTCCACATCGCCGATGTAATCCAGCGCCGACAGGTGCGCCGCAGCCGCCAGGTCGGCGATGCTCATTTCCCGCCCCGCCAGCCACGGGCGCGTTTCGGCCAGCCAGCCGAGGTAGTCGAGGTGCCCGCGCAGATTCTGATACCCGGCGCGCAGGGCTGCGGCCTCCGGATGGCCGCGCCCGAGCAGCCGCTTCATGGTGCGCTCGGTCAGCAGGTTGGCGGTCACTTCCTGGCCGAACTTCTGGTCAAACCAGGCGACAAGGCGGCGCACTTCGCAGCGTTCCGCCAGGGTGCGGCCCATCAGCGGCGGGTCGGGATAGGCTTCGTCCAGGTACTCGCAGATGGCGTTCGAATCGGCGATGACCAGGCCGTTTTCCTCGACCAGCACCGGCACGGTGCAGGCCGGGTTCATCGCAAGGAAGGCCGCACGCCGATCCCAGACCTTCTCGACCACCGTCTCGAAGGGAATGTGCTTCTCGGCCAGCGCCAGGCGGACCTTGCGCGAATAGGGCGAGAGGGGAAGGTGATGGAGCAGGCGCATGGCAGGCCAGGGGGATGCCACGCCCCCGCCCCCCCGTAAACCCGGCGCGCGCTACTCGGCTGCGGCGGCGGCCTCCTCCATCGGGCGTGCCAGGTAGCGGGCGTACTCCTTCGGGACGATGTGCCAGAAGCGCCCACGCTGCGCGGCCCAGTCATTCAGCATCCGCGCGGCGAAGCGGCTGCCGGTTTCGGCGACATGCCGGCTAATCAGTTCAAGCAGCACCGCTTCCCAATGACCCGAGGACAGCCGCCGCCACAGCAGCGTGTCAGGATTCACCCGCTTCTCGAAGGTTTCGTCGGCATCCCATACGAAGGCCTGGCCGCCGGTGAAGCCCGCGCCGAAGTTGTCGCCGACCGGGCCCAGCACCACGACGGTGCCACCGGTCATGTATTCGCAGGCATTGGCCCCCGTGCCCTCGACCACCGTCGTCGCGCCCGAATTGCGCACGGCGAAGCGTTCGCCCGCCTGGCCGGCGGCGAACAGCGCCCCGGCGGTTGCGCCATACAGCACCGTATTGCCGATGATCGTGTTCTCGTTCCAGACGATCTGCGACGAAGGTGCCGGGCGGACCACGATGGTCGCGCCCGAAAGCCCCTTGCCGACATAGTCGTTGGCATCGCCAAAGACTTCCAGCTTCAGCCCCTTGACGCCGAAAGCGCCGAGCGACTGTCCGGCCGACCCGCGCAAGCGCACGGTCAGGTGCCCGTCCTGCAGCCCCGTCATGCCGAACTGCCGGACGATCTTGGACGAGACCTTGGTGCCGATGGCGCGATGCGTGTTTCGGATGTTGTAGGCGAGCTGCATCTTCTCGCCCCGTTCGAACAGCGCCGCGGCGTCGCGGATCATATCGGCATCCAGCGTCTCCGGCACCTCATTGCGGCCCTCGATCGTGCAATAGGCGGCATGGCCCCCGGCATCGGCCTTCACCAGCAGCGGGTTCAGGTCGAGGTCGTCGAGGTCATCGGCGCCGCGGCTGACCTGGCGCAGCAGGTCGGTCCGCCCGATCACATCGGTCATCTTCCGCATGCCGAGGGAAGCCAGGATTTCACGCACCTCCTCGGCGACGAAGGAGAACAGGTTGATCACCTTCTCCGGGCTGCCGGCGAATTTCTGGCGCAGCGCCTCATCCTGCGTGCAAACCCCGACGGGGCAGGTGTTGCTGTGGCACTGGCGCACCATGATGCAGCCCATGGCGACCAGGCTGGCGGTGCCGATGCCGAACTCCTCGGCCCCGAGCATCGCCGCGATCACCACGTCGCGGCCGGTCTTGATGCCGCCGTCGGTCCGCAGTTTTACGCGGTGCCGCAGCCGGTTCAGCAACAAGACCTGATGGGTTTCGGAAATGCCCATCTCCCAGGGCAGGCCGGCATATTTGATGCTGGACTGCGGGCTGGCGCCGGTGCCGCCGGAATGCCCGGACACCAAAATCGCGTCGGCCTTGGCCTTGGCGACACCGGCGGCGATTGTGCCGATGCCAGAGCGAGACACCAGCTTTACACACACCGATGCGTCGGGGTTGATCTGCTTCAGGTCGTAGATGAGCTGGGCCAGATCCTCGATCGAATAGATGTCGTGATGCGGCGGCGGGCTGATCAGCGTGACCCCCGGCGTGCTGTGACGCAGCCGGGCAATCAGCCCGGTCACCTTGAAGCCGGGCAGCTGCCCGCCCTCGCCGGGCTTGGCGCCCTGGGCCACTTTGATCTCGATCTCGCGGCAGTTGTTGAGATACTCCGCGGTGACACCGAAGCGGCCGGAGGCGATCTGCTTGATCGCGCTGTTGGCGTTGTCGCCATTCGCGCGCGGCTTGGCACGATCAGGGTCCTCGCCGCCCTCGCCGCTGTCGCTGCGCGCGCCGATGCGGTTCATGGCGATCGACAGCGTCTCATGCGCTTCCGGCGACAGTGCGCCCAGCGAAATGCCGGGTGCCAGCAGGCGCTTGCGGATTTCGGTGATGCTTTCGACTTCTTCGATCGCGATCGGCGTGCGGCCCTCGGCGCGGAAATCCAGCAGGTCGCGCAGCGCCACCGGCGGCTGCTTGCGAACGGCGTCGGTGTAACGCTTGAAGGTCTGGTAGCTGTCGCTTTCCACCGCCTTCTGCAGCATGTGGATCAGGCTGCCGTCGAAGGCATGGGCCTCGCCCCGGCGGCGCAGCTTGTAGAGCCCGCCGACCGGCAGGGTCACGACATCCTCGGCCCAGGCGTGCTCATGCAGCGCCAACACGCGGCGGGAAATGCCCTGCAGGCCAATGCCCGATATGCGCGAAGGCGTCCCGGGGAAGAACTCCGCGACCAGCGCGCGGGACAGGCCGATGGCCTCGAAGTTCATGCCGCCGCGGTAGGAGGAGATCACCGAGATCCCCATCTTGGACATGATCTTCAGCAGGCCCTTGTCCACCGCCTTGCGGTACTTCGCCACGCTATCTTTCAGGCTGATGCTGCCGAACAGCCCGCGGCGATGGCGGTCGGCGATGCTTTCCTGCGCCAGATACGCATTGACGGTCGTCGCTCCCGCGCCGATCAGCACGGCAAAAGTATGCACATCGACACATTCCGCGGCGCGCACGTTCACGCTGGTGAAGGTGCGCAGCGAATGCTTGACCAGATGCGTATGCACGGCCCCGACGGCCAGGATCATCGGGATCGGCGCGCGTTCGACATTCTGGTGTTCGTCGGTCAGGATCAGATGCGCCCGGCCGGACCGAACGCCTTCCTCCGCCTCACGCCGGATCCGCTCGATCCCCGCGCGCAAGCCCGCCGCGCCTTCGGCGGCGGCAAAGGTGCAATCCACCTCGGCAGCACTTCCACCCATATAGGCACGCATCGCGGCATGTTCGGCATTGGACAGCACCGGGCTGTCCAGCATCAGCATATCGCATTGCGTCGGGTCCTCATCGAGGATGTTCCCGAGGTTCCCGAGCCTGGTCTTCAAGGTCATGACGCGGGTTTCGCGCAATGAATCGATGGGCGGGTTGGTGACCTGGCTGAAGGTCTGGCGGAAATAGTGATGCAGGCCGCGGTAGTGTTCGGAAAGCACGGCGATGGGGGTGTCATCGCCCATGCTGCCGATGGCCTCGGCCGCATCCTCCACCATCGGGTGCAGGATAGTTTCCAGTTCTTCCAATGTGACGCCGACGGCCAGTTGGCGGCGGCGTAAGGCCTCGCCCTGGAAGGTCGCGGATTCATCGGCGTCGGCCCGCACGATCTCATCGATGCGGGTCGTTCGCTCGACCCATTTGCCGAAGGGCTTGCGGGCGGACAACACATCCTTAAGCGCGGCATCGCCGTAGAAGCGGCCTTCCGCCAGATCGACGCCGATGCACTGTCCGGGCCCGAGGCGGCCCTTTTCCAGCACCGCATCCTCGGCGATCTTCACCATGCCGGTTTCGGAGCCGACGATCAGCAGACCCGTGGCCGTGACGGTGTAGCGCATCGGCCGCAGCCCGTTGCGGTCCAGCCCCGCGATCACCCATTTGCCGTCGGTCGCGGCAATCGCCGCCGGCCCGTCCCAGGGCTCCATCACCGCATTGCAATACAGGAACAGGTCGCGGTGTTCCTGCGACATCGTAGCATTGTTGCCGATGGATTCGGGGATCAACATCGCCTTGGCCATCGGCGCATCGCGCCCGCCACGCACCAGCAGTTCAAAGACATTGTCGAGTGTCGCGGTATCCGACCCGCCCGCCTGCACCACCGGCTTGATATCGGCCATGAAGGGGTCGAGCAGCGGGTGTGCCAGCCGCGTCTCGTGGCTCTTCATCCAGTTCGCATTGCCGTGCAGCGTGTTGATCTCGCCGTTGTGGGCGAGCATGCGGAAGGGCTGCGCCAGCTTCCACGTCGGGAAGGTGTTGGTGGAGTAGCGCTGGTGATAGATCGCGAACCGGCTGATGAAGCGCGGATCGGTCACGTCGGGGTAGAAGGCCGTCAGGCTCTCGGCCAGGAACATGCCCTTGTAGATGACGGAGCGCGCCGACAGCGAGCAGACGTAGAAGGCGGGAACCTCGGCCGCGATGGCCTCCTTCTCGATCCGGCGACGGATCACGTACAGGTCGCGCTCGTATTCATCCTCCGACACGCCGCGCGGATCCCAGATCAGGATCTGTTCGATCTCGGGCCGCGTCGCATTGGCCTTCTCGCCGATCACCGAGACATCGATCGGCACCTGGCGCCAGCCGTAGATGGCATAGCCACCATTGAGAATCTCGGTCTCGACGATCTGCCGGCAGCGTTCCTGCGCGCCCAAATCGGTCTTGGGCAGGAAGATCATGCCGACGCCGATGCGCCCGGGCCGCAGCTTGTCGCCGCCGAGCCGCACCGCATCCGCAAAGAAATCTTGCGGAATTTCGATATGGATGCCTGCGCCATCGCCGGTCTTGCCATCGGCATCGACAGCACCCCGATGCCAGATCGCCTTCAGCGCGCTGATGCCGGCTTCCACCACATCGCGGCGCGGCTTGCCGTCCAGCGAGGCGACCAGGCCGACGCCGCAGGCATCATGCTCGGCGAGGTCGATATGCGCCTGGTTGGCCAGCAGGGCGTGGTTGGCCTCGTAATCGGCCACATAATCGGCACCGCTCATGTCGCTCACTCCGCCGCCACGGCGGCCGAGGCCGCCACATATTGCTCGATCTGGGCCGCCGCATCGCGACCATCCTTGATGCCCCAGACCACCAGCGAGGCCCCGCGCACGATGTCGCCCGCGGCGAAGACACCGGGCAGGTTGGTCATCATGGTCTTACGGTCCACCCGCAGCGTGCCCCAGCGCGACACGCCAAGACCCGGTTCGTCGAACATCGCCGGCAGATCCTCGGGGTCGAAGCCCAGCGCCTTGATGACCAGGTCGGCCTTGATGCTGTGGCCGCTGCCGGGGATTGTCTCCACCTGCTGCCGCCCGGTCGCATCCGGCAGGCCGAGGTGCATGGTCGTTGCCCGCACGCCGGTGACATGGGTGTCGCCCAGGAAGGCCTCAGGCGCATTCAGCCAAAGGAACTTTACGCCCTCCTCCTCGGCGTTCGACACTTCGCGCATGCTGCCCGGCATGTTCGCGCGGTCGCGGCGGTAGAGGCAGGAGACCGAGCGCGCGCCCTGGCGGACCGCGGTGCGCACGCAATCCATCGCCGTGTCGCCGCCGCCGATCACGACCACGTCGCGATCCTTGGCGTCGAGCGCGCCGCTGTCGAAGGCGGCGACGGCGTCGCCGAGGCCCTTGCGGTTGCTCGCGGTCAGGAAGTCCAACGCCGGGACGATGCCGGATAGCCCGCTGC